>NZPK01000020.1 GCA_002693325.1 Gemmatimonadota bacterium
CCGTCAATTGCCTTTTAATGTGTTGTGTAGAGGTACACATCCTACAGCTATTGGAGAGGTAACTATGGCCGATATGAATGGACCAATTCGGATTGGCAATGTGACTTGTATGCCTGGAGACATTGTACTAGCTAAAGAAGCTGGCGTTGTGATAATACCTCCCCAGTATGCTAAGGAAGTGGTCGAAAGTTCTGAAAACGTACGTTTAAGAGATTATTGGGGAAAAAAGACCATTGCTGATGGTAAGTATACCCCTGGCGAAGTAGATCGTGCCTGGTCTGCAAAAATGGAAAAAGAATTTGCTAAATGGAAAAAAGAGATTAATACCATTGAGGTATTTGAGCAGTTATAGCCGGAGTGTATTTAAGATTCAGTTGTTGATCAATAACTGAATCTTCTGTGATGGAATTTTCATTATTTAAATTATTAACGGGATGCCTAATTCCTCAGGGGCATCCCGTTAATGACACAAGAAATTGATCCTTGTATTATTTATTGGGTTGAGGTGTTATACGGAGGTAGGGTTTAACTGAGGTAAAACCCTTGGGGAATTTTTCGTTAGCTTCTTCGTCAGAGAGTGCTGGGACTACAATGCAGTCGTCACCATCTTTCCAATTTGCTGGTGTGGCTACTGAATGTTGGGCGGTTAATTGAAGTGAATCAATAACTCGTAGGAGTTCGTCAAAATTTCGTCCGGTTGATGCAGGGTATGTTAAGGTTAGTTTAACTTTTTTATCAGGACCAATTACGAATACCGAACGTACTGTAAGATTATCTAATGCATTGGGGTGGATCATATCGTAGAGATTAGCAACCTTACGGTTGGGATCAGCAATAAGTGGAAAATTCATTTCCGTATTTTGTGTCTCATTGATGTCACTAATCCAGCCTTTATGATCTTCGATGGAATCAACACTTAGACCAGCTACTTTGACATTACGAGACTCGAATTCATCTTTTAGCTTCGCGACGGTTCCTAATTCAGTTGTACATACTGGGGTATAGTCTGCGGGATGTGAAAATAAGATTCCCCAACTGTCTCCCAACCATTTGTGAAATTGTATAGTTCCTTCTGTGCTTTCAGATGTAAAATCCGGTGCGGTATCTCCAAGGCGAATGCTCATTATTAAAATCTCCCTGCTTAATTTTTACAAAAGTAAAATGTTTAAAAAAAATATTCAAAAAGTGTTCCTATATATAACGGTTGCAGGAGATTTGTCAATATTTGGTGCAATTTTATAGAAATTGTGAGTACCGTAGAAGATCTCAGATGTTACTTTAGCATGCAGAGAAATTAAGAGAAAGTAATCTTTTATTGGCTAAATGGATAAAGAGAATGCGGAGCGATCGTCAAGTCCTTGATCAAATATTTTCTTTTCTATAGTTATCCCGGCTCCAGGAGTGTTAGGTACATGTAGCCTACTATTCTTCATTTCCCAACCGTCCTCTATTATGCCAGGCATTTTACCAGGTGAAGCCTCTAGTAACGCGTAGTTAGGGATTGAAGCTGCAAAATGTGCGTGATGGTAGCGCTCAATATAGCTACCCCACGTATGCGGCGCGCACAGCGCATCCCAGGATTCTAACTTGGCAGCGGTTGAGCGCCACCACGTTATTCCATAATCGGAAAAATCATGTTGTACAACATCTACTAATCCCTCTTCGACAAGTTCAAAAAAATAGTTGGGTGGATGGAATTCTCCATCAGCAATTAGTAGTTTTGAATCCGAATCGATTAGGTGTGATTTCAATGCGAGGTTTAAAAGTTTGTCTTCCGCGAACGGTTCTTCAAACCAGTATAGATCATATTCGGCACATAGTCTGATCAATTCTAAGGTTGAATTAAGCGTGCCACCCATATTAGCATCTATCATTATTTTTGAACCTGCAGGGCTTGTTTCACGAACCGTGCGTACTACGAGAGCATCACGTCGTATACCTTCTTTGGGTTCCATCCATCTACTTCCTCGTCCTACTTTGATTTTGAAATTGTGATACCCATGTTCTATACCCGAATATACTTCTTCCTTAAACAGGCTTACGGCTTGTCTGTCATTCAGATTTAAGTCGTCGATGTAAATGGAAGCATCGTAGAGTTGCACATCTCTTTTTCCACGCGCGCCTAAAAGTCGATATAATGGAAGGTTTAGTATCCGAGCAGTTAGATCCCAAAGTGGGAGATCCAATTTAATTCCTTCGCCGAATGCTCCGAAGGGTAATTTAAATATTTCATTGATTTTTGAACCTAATAGCCCTTTTGCTTTTTCTTGAGAAATATTCGCCGGTCCGATACCCCATGCTCCACTGTCTGTATGTAATCGAACGACTACATCAGTAATACATGGACCATGCGTTCCCTTTCGGGCATTATAGCCAATAGATCGGGGGCGCGTACCACGTAAGATAGTTTTTTCTATTTTAACTATTTTTTCGTCCGGAGTATGCTGGGCTTCCATAGGGCTCTATCAAATATTTCAAGTTAGATTTGGAGCAAGCCAACGTTCAGCTTCCTCATTTGTAATTTTCTTACGCATCGCGTAAGACGCGAGTTGATTGCGATCTATTTTCCCTATTGAGAAATAGCGAGATTCTGGCGCAGAAAAATAAATGCCTGCAACAGAAGCAGCTGGCCAAATGGCACAATTTTCCGTTAATCGCATATTAGACTGGTTCTTTATATCCAAAATTGAGAAAATAGTGCGTTTTTCGCTGTGATCAGGACAAGCCGGATAACCCGGTGCAGGACGAATTCCTTGATATTTTTCTCGTATTAAATCCAATTTGTTTGAAGTGATATCTTTTTGATATCCCCATTCCTGGCGAACAAGTTCGTGAGTGTATTCGGCTAAAGCTTCGGCAAGACGATCTGCTATTGCTTTNAGCAAGATTGAATTGTAGTCGTCATTATTTTCNTCGAAGCGTTTGCAATATTCGTCTACNCNTTCTCCAGTCGATACGGCAAAAAGCCCAACATAGTCGGACGTCGAACTGTTCAAAGGAGCTACGAAATCTGATAGTGCATAAAAAGGCTTTNTAGGATCACGTTTAGTTGACTGCTGGCGTAACGTATGTAAGCGTTTAANNTCTTCNTTCCTCTCTTCACTCGAATACAAAATAATATCTTCATTTGAACTATGTGCTGGATAGAACCCATAGTGTAGCTCTCCAGATAGCCAATTTTCTTTGATGATCTGTTCTAAAAGTTTTTCTCCGTCTGCAAAAAGTATTTTAGCCTGTTGACCGACTGATGGATCTGAGAGTATCCGCGGATAGGTGCCTCTTAATTGCCAGGCATGAAAAAAAGGAGACCAATCNATGTAAGGGACAAGATTATTAAGGTTGATATTCGATTCATGANGATTNCCGATAAACTTGGGTTTTGGAGGGATATATTTGTTCCAATTAATCTTGAAAGATCTACTTTGAGCTTCAGAGAAAGCTACAAGATTTCGATTAGTAGGATTATAGTTTTTTCTGATATTTTCTTGTTCNTTTTTAGTTTTAGTTATTAAATCGTCTCGAAGTTCGTTACTCATTAATTGGGTAACAACAGAAGGTGCTCTTGAAGCATCTGCAACATGCAATATTGGATTATCGTAAGCGTCNGCGATTTTTATTGCAGTGTGACGACTACTTGTTGTGGCACCACCAATCAGGAGGGGGACGTCAAAATTTTGTNGTTGTAATTCTTTTGCAACGTGCANCATTTCATCCAATGATGGCGTAATCAGGCCGCTGAGTCCTATGATATCCACGGATTCTTGTTTGGCGGTACGTAAGATGTTTTCGGATTGAACCATAACGCCTAAATCAATGATTTCGTAGTTGTTGCATGATAGAACTACTCCAACAATATTTTTACCAATGTCGTGTACATCGCCTCGAACCGTAGCTAAGAGTATTTTGCCACGAGTCTTAGAATGTTTGGCCCTATTGTTTTCGGAATTCATATATGGTTCCAACAGAGCTACGGCTTGTTTCATAACTCTGGCACTTTTCACAACCTGCGGCAGAAACATTTTTCCAGCTCCGAATAATTGGCCAACGTTATTCATCCCGTCCATCAGAGGTCCTTCAATGATTTCTAACGGATTTTCGTAGGTTGCTAAGGCTTCGGTAATATCTGTTTCTATGTATTCTGATCTTCCTTGAAGCAGGGAATGAGAAAGTCGCTCGTCTAAAGTTCCTTTTCTCCAGTCAATTTCAATATTTTCTTCATTTATTTTTTCATGAACTGATTGAGCAAATTCGAGTAGATCTTCAGTCGCGTTTCGTTTGCGCATAAAAAAGACGTTTTCGATGTGGTTACGAAGTGTCGCGGGTATTTCTTCATAAACGGTGAGTTGGCCAGCGTTTACAATACCCATATCCATACCGCGTTGGATTGCGTGATACAGAAAAACTGCATGTAACGCTCGCCTCACATATTCGTTACCCCTAAACGAAAACGAGATATTGCTAACTCCTCCGCTAATTAANGATCCAGGACATTCTTTTTTGATCTTTTGAATTGATTCGATAAAATTAAGGGCATACTGATCGTGTTCCTCCATGCCAGTGGCCACTGTTAGGATATTGGGATCGAAAATAATATCATGAGGAGCCATGCCGACTTCAGTAGTCAGAATTTTGTAGGCTCGCGAGCATATACGAACTTTGTCTTCAATAGTGGTTGCTTGGCCAGTTTCGTCGAAGGCCATAATTACCACTGCAGCTCCGTACATTCTACAACGCTTAGCTTGATCTATCAGTGCTTGTTCACCCTCTTTTAAACTTAGAGAATTGACAATACCTTTACCTTGAAGGCAACGAAGTCCAGACTCAATTACNGAGAATTTTGAACTGTCGACCATAATGGGTAGACGAGCAATATCAGGTTCCGCTGTAATTCGATTAAGAAACGTTTGCATAATTTCTTCTGACTGTAGGAGCCCCTCATCCATGTTTACGTCAATTACGTTGGCTCCACCTATTGCCTGTTGTCGGGCGATTTCGGTTGCGCTCTCGTAATCACCCTTAGTAATCAGGCGAGCAAATTTTCTTGAACCAGTAACGTTTGTTCGCTCTCCAATCAACGTAAAGTTTGAATCTGGTTGAACTACCAAAGAATCCATGCCACTAAAATGCGGTCGATTGATTGGCTTTGGAGGGAGGCGTGGTGGTATTTGAGACATGGTTTCAGCGAGAGCAGCAATATGGTCGGGTGTTGTACCGCAACAGCCTCCAACGATATTTAGGAGGCCGTCCTCGGCATAGGTCCCAAGAGTTTGGGCTACTTCTTCTGGACCTTGGTCGTAGTTTCCCATTTCATTTGGTAAGCCCGCATTTAAAAAACAACAAAAGGGAACAGGTGTTATTGCTGCCATTTGTTCTATTGGTGCCCGCATATCCTGTGGAGCTAAACCACAATTAATTCCTACTGCCGTCAATTTTGCGTGTTCAATAGAGTAGTACAAAGCCTCAGGAGTTTGGCCTGAAAGCGTTCGGAAACTAAGATCTGAAAATGTTCCTGACGCTATTAATGGTAATCTCACATTGTAATCCTGAAAAAAACTCTCTATTGCAAAAAGACATGCTTTCAGCGTAAGGCTATCAAATGCTGTTTCGGCTATAAGGATATCAACGCCGCCTTCGAATAAGGCAACAATTTGTTCGTAATAGCCAGCTACTACATTTTCAAAAGTATGAGATCGATAAGCCGGTTGATTAACATCCGGTGAGAGTGAAAGTGTTATGTTAGTCGGACCGATTGAGCCAGCTACCCAACGTCTTCGAGATTCTGTGGTAAATTCATCGGCAACCCTGCGAGCTAGAGCACTTGCGGCGTGATTTATTTCTGTTACGGAATTTTCTAAACCGTAGTCTGCCATTGAAAAGCACGTAGAATTGAAAGTATTTGTTTCGATTATGTCGGCGCCGGCAGATAGATAATCTCTGTGGATGTCTGCTATGATATTTGGCTGCGTTAGGCAAAGTAAATCGTTACATCCTCGAAGTTCGACATTATGGTTGGGGAAGAGCTCGCCTCGAAAATCTTCTTCGGTCAATTTTTTCGTTTGAATCATTGACCCCATCGCACCATCCATGATGACGATTCGTTCGCTTAGAAGATGTTTTAATTCGGCTCTTAAGCTATCAAATTTTATCTTATCAGAATTTTTCATAAATGATGGTGAGACCGATATAGGTGTATACCTCTATCTTGTAAATACGACTGTTTTTATAAAATGTCAATATCAAGATGTCTTGATGTATTGTGTGGGGGCCGTCGATTTACGATGTTTTGTTCTAATACCGATGCGAAAATATTGGGTAATGATACAAATTTTCCACGATATGTAAGACATAGATAGATTCTCATATGCTAAAGGGATCGAGTGATGGTTAGACCAGACTGGGTTGAGTATTACATGAATATAGCCATTGCAGTTCGTGCCAGAGCAAATTGCATAGGAAATAGAGTCGGTGCAATTTTAGTACAAAATGGTCACATAATTTCAACTGGATACAACGGTACTCCACACGGAACTAAAAATTGTACTGATGGTGGATGTCATCGATGCACGCATCGTAAGGATTACGAATCTGGGAAGGATTACGATCTATGTATCTGCGTTCATGCAGAGCAGAATACGTTATTGTCCGCTGCAAGATTTGGTATTTCGACCGATGGTGCGGTTCTTTATTCCACCATGCAACCATGCTTTGGGTGTACAAAGGAGCTCTTACAGGCTCAGGTCAGGTCAGTTTATTACCTGCATCCCTGGGTTTATCCCGATCCTTTGCGTCAAAATGCATATGAGGACCTTATTACAAAATTTCCAGATGGTATTTCTAAGGTCGAAATTTTGGATCCCAATAGTGCATGGGCAGTTTCTAGTCTTCGGTCTAAGAAATGATGCAGGCATTCGTTACGGAACCTACTATTTTGCGATACTTTATGTTAAAAACTTCTTTCTCGATTAATGNCTTTTACGGATGTTTTNGTGTNGTTCAATTTATTTGTATNGTAAATATTTNTGCCGTTGATATAAATTCGGTNGATGTGGCTCCNAGNATAGACGGATCCCTTGAAGAGTGGGGTGGTATTCGGATGATAGATTTAAACCCCTCCAATAGGGGGGTTGGATTACGTGGATCATTTGANGGTATTTCTGACCACTGGGCCGGTGTTTTACTCTCTTGGGATGCNGATTCTCTCTACGCCGGGGTGACAGTCGTCGATAACGTTTGCGATATACAGAGAGTTAATGTTGGAGAGAATGTTTGGAAGGGCCCAAATGGCGAAAAAGAAAATAANATGTTTTACTTCGATCATTTTAAGTTATTTCTTCGAGATACTGAGAAACCATTAGGATTTAACGTATGGGTTAAACCCANTTGTAAAGATTCNGGCGTGTATGTTTGGGGAGGACAACAGCGAGGCGNAGCAAGGGACGATTTACCCATTCGGGTTGCTTCGAAAGCAATGGGCCAGACCTACAGCTATGAACTGGCTATTCCTTGGAGTTGGTTGCAAATCGATCCTTTATCAAATATGAACTTAAAGGGACTATTTCTTTTAACTGATNCGGATAACCCCGGCATTGAACTACGGAAAAAGGTTAGGCTTGGGAGTAAATGGATATGGTGGGAGGGAAAGCTCACNATGCGAGGTANGCCATCAGGTTTGCCTAAAGAANCAAAAGAGGAGATGGTTTCAAAGAACATCTCAAGAGAATCGGTAAGTACTGATTTTTCTTCAAAATCGTATAGAGCCGAANCACCAAAAAAGAGGNAATTGGAAAAATCTTCAGNAAACTCGTATGAAAGGAAAAATCAAGTTGAAAAGGTTGAGAGGGTAAATTCGCAGATATCGGATAAAATTGTTAAAAAAACAGTTTTTGATAGTACTAGTATNGNTGTAGATGAATCTGGCGTAGTTAGTTCTTCTACCTCACAGTTGCGAATGCAATTGCAGCGTAAATTAGCTTTGGGTCAACAATTTTCGACGGCTCCGGATTGGGTCTACGATAAAACACAAAAAACTAAATTACGTCGTTCACAAATCGACACTCTGTATCATAGACTCCGAGAAAATTTACGTAGAATTATCACCAAAAATATAAATAGTCGTTCAGACGGGATTATTAGCGATCTNGCTGATTTTTCTGGACTATGGCGATCCGATGCACGTGGTTTTGTTTTAATAATTTTGGAAGATATTTTGCATGATATGAAAGCACGCAACAGCCGTTTGAAACCAACTCTCAGTGCATGGGCAGTTTCCTGTGGAATTGATATTTCAAAATTAGAAATATTTATCGAAGAGGTTTGTATGATTACAATCAGGGCTTACAGAAAAGAAAAAATTGTAGTTTCTGGTGATGTCTTCAAAAAAGCTAGACAAAAGTCTGGTCTGTCTGAAGAACATGGACAACAACTCCTCTCACTGGTAGCCGATTGCTTGTAGGAAGACTATGTTGTTTAGAATACATTAATGGNGGAGCATNTAANATGCCGAGATACAAAAGTTCAGTTTTAAGAGAATATGCAAAAGAAATACTTGTGGCTTTAGGAGCACCTTATGCAAAAGCAGATTTGGTTGGGAGGCTTCTGGTTGAAGCGAACCAGGTAGGTCACGATTCCCATGGTTTGATAAGGATTCCGCAATATGGTGCCACAATTGAAAGTGGCGAAATTAATCCCGTCGCTGAGATTACAAAGGAGTTGGAGACGGATGCTTCTGTGGTTGTNGATGCTAACTGGGNTTTTGGACAATGTGCAATGCAAAAAACTGTAGAAATTGGATTGGATAAGGCGGCGTCTTGTGGCGTTTCTGCTGTTACGTTGCGCAATGCAAATCATATAGGTCGTTTGGGAAGTTATGTTCAGTGTGTTGCGGAAAAAAACATGATTGGTTTGTTGTTTGCTAATATGCATGGCTCTGGTGTATGCGTAGTTCCGTGGGGCGGTACTTCAGCGCGTTTAGGTACGAATCCTTTGGCTGCTGGANTACCAAGAGGTGATCGGGGGACCATAGTTCTTGATATGACTACTAGTGNAGTAGCAGAGGGTAAGATTCGNGTTCGGCGTAATCGTGGGGAATCGGTTCCTGAAGGCTGGATTGTAGATTCAGAGGGCAAATCATCCACGGACCCCGAGGCTTTTTACGGGTCGCCGCGTGGAGGAATTCTACCTTTTGGTGGAGTAGCAGGGCATAAAGGATACGGATTGAGTATTATTGTAGAATTACTCGCCGGAGCACTAGGCGGCGCAGGTTGTGCAGGGAGCGGGAGTAGAAATGGTAATGGCGTTTTTTTGTTGGTTATAGATATTTCGCGTTTCATACCCTTTGAAGAATATTGCCAGGAGGTTGATGGATTAGTCAAATTCGTAAAATCATCCTCTTTGGCTCCTGGTTTCGATGAAATATTGGTGCCCGGTGAATTAGAGGAAAAACATCGCAAACTTAATATGGGCGGTATAGAAATTGATGAGAAAACGTGGGAACAAATTGTTGATTTTGGAAAAAAATACAGCATTGACCCACCCTGANAATGAGTGATTTCGCCAAATNTATGGAAGATTGCCTAAATGATGGGATTAAGAATGGGCTCCACTGCGGCGCACAACTTTTCGTATCCAAAAACGGAAGAGAATGTATAGAAGTAGCTGTCGGTACTGTTACTACAGATTCACTTATGCAGTGGTTTTCTGCCACAAAACCATTCGCGGCTGTGGCTATTGGGCAACTTTGGGAACGCGGGCTTCTTAAATTAGATCAACTTGTCTGCGACATACTTCCAGAGTTTTCCGCGAATGGTAAAGAACAGATCACGGTTCGGAATTTACTAACGCATACAGGCGGTTTCCGCTCTGTGATAGATTTGGAGTTGAATGTAAACTCTTGGGACCAAACGATAAGTCGCGTATGCGCCTCTAGGAAAGAAAAAAATTGGATTCCCGGTAAAAAAGCGGGATACCAGATTAGCTCAAGTTGGTATATACTTGCCGAAATGATACAGCGTATTGATGGAAGAGTATTNGATAGATACGTGCGTGATGAGATNTTNGAACCTTTGGAGATGTATGATTGCTGGATAAGCATTCATAGAGAGTTGGCTACAGAATATGCAGATAGGCTCGCGGGTGTATATGATACCACGGGATCTGTTCCANTACGACAGAAGTTTCGNGATGACTTGGCTTTTATTGAATGTTGCGTACCTGGTGCGAGTGGGCGCGGACCGGCCCGTCAATTGGCCTATTTTTATGAAGCTCTTTTGGANGGGGGACAACGTTGCGGTAAGAGAATAATTTTACCACAGACAGTCGAAGCATTAACATCGCGCCACCGTACGGGGATGCATGATTATACCTTCAATCATGTTGTGGATTGGGGATTGGGTTTCGTAGTAAATTCAGCTATTTATGGTATTGAAACNGTTCCTTACGGATTCGGACGGTATGCCGGCCCTCGTACTTTTGGACATTGTGGTCAGCAGACTTCGGCAGCGTTTGCTGACCCTGATGCTGGTTTAGTCGTTGCGCTTATAGTAGATGGAATGCCGGGTGATAANAAGCACCAAAGTCGTTTTTTTGAACTTCTCTCATCCGTTTATGAGAGATTGATAAAAAACTAACTTGAGTTTGATGATTTTTTTTAACGAAAAATAAACTAATACTTAATTTTGCTCATTTTTTTTTCGGGTTTCTATGAAGGAAGTTGCAACACGCGTNGTANGTATAGCTGGAAATACTGTAATCGATNTACCCTTGANAGATGTTAATATCTCAGATTCGGTTGGCCTTGAATTCGTAGGTAACGTGGATATTATGAAGGACCCAGTAATTCCATTGTTAGGCGGTTGTGGGGCTTCTGCAGCCTTTGTTTTAGGCGCTCATGGACAGCCAGTTACTCTCAATACGAATATTGGTAACGACAGTTGGGGGAGATTAGCAACCGGCTGGCTTGAATCCGTTGGTGTGAAAATATGTGACAGAGTTTGTCATACTACTGCTGCTCATATGATTAAGTTGGATCGTGAAGGACGCAGGCAATCTTATTACTATCTCGGTGAAAAAGTCAAATGGGAGCTGTCTCTGAATTTAGGGTCACCCTACGTTTTTTATTCATCAGGTTATGGAGCCGTAAATACGGATGACATAGAACAGATGTGCAATGTCTTTTCTGATTTTCGAGCAAGTGGTACGCGAGTAGTTTTTGACATCAGCCCTTGGTTTGAGGGTATTGTCCCAAAGGGTTTAATGTTGGAGGCTTTTAAACATGTTGATTATCTCATTGGAACCGAGGATGAATTTAGAGAATGGGAAGAAGGAGAGAGCATACCGAAATTGGCAAGGAATTTATTAAAAAATGGTGTGGAATATGTTGTAATCAAAAAAGGTCGTTTGGGTGCTTACGCAATTTCACAGTCCGGGGAAGAAGTAAATGCTAAGGTAGCCATTTCTTCAAAAAAATATACCGTGGGTGCTGGAGATTGCTTTAATGGACGGCTACTCTATGGTATCTGTCACGAAGAACCTTTTGTAGAATCCGTAAAATATGCTGCTAATTTTGCTACGAGAATCGTCGATCTTGAACGGGGAGCCCTTGGAGCGATAGATATATCTTGTAAGGAGACTGAATTGTGAACGAATTGCCAAACATAGTTGTTGTGATGAGCGACCAACAGAAAGCTACTGCGAGCCATTTGTACGGAAATACGTTTTGTGAAACCCCATCTATGGAGCGATTAGCTAACGAGGGTGTGTTATTTGAGCATGCCATAACACCCCATCCTTTATGTGTACCGGCCCGAGTAGCTTTTTGGACATCTCAATTTCCTCATTCGACAGGTAGTCGCAGAAATGAAACCCTTATGCCCGTAGATGTTGAACACGCATGGAAATTATGGAAAAGGAGTGGTTATACTACAGGTTTAATTGGGAAGAATCATTGTTTTAATCGTTTAGAAGATCAAGCCCTTTTTGATGTATGGAACCCCTACCCTGGAGATAGAGATAGTCTTCGCGGAATGGGGTGGAATAGATCAGATGAAGGCCTGAAACGGGTGCGTGAGGCGATAAAGAAAATGCCCCAACAGACGCCAAGTTTTGGTTATAGCTCTACCGACTTACCTCATGATGATCATTCGACGGGGTTGATAGCAAGTCAGGCCACTAGATTTATCGAAGCAAATAAGGAAAATCCTTTTGCTCTTTGGGTTTCATTTCCTGATCCACATGAACCTTGGATTGCTCCCAAATATTATACCGACATGTTTTCTTCGGATAACATTATTCTACCGCCGCAACGTAGTAGTGAATTTTCAGACGGTACGGCTCCAGAAAGAAACGTAGTTCTTCATGATATTTTAAATTGGAGAGACGACAGGATAGAAGATGTTTACGGAGTTATGGGTGCTTATTATGGAATGGTCCGATTTGTTGATGACGGACTTGGGCACATCTTAGACTGTTTGGAAAAACATGATATACGTGAAAATACTATCGTAGTATTTTGCTCCGACCATGGTGATTTCATGGGTGAACATGGTATGACATGTAAGGGGGGTGTGTTTTATGATTGCCTTACTCGTGTCCCTTTAATTTTTTCCTGGCCCGGCAGAGTTCCCTGCGCTACTCGTCAAAAGAGTATGGTCAACCTTATTGATGTTGTGCCGACAATATTAAGTCTACAAGGAATAGAGAAACCATGTCGTATGCAGGGTGACTTACTACCAACTGTAACGGCTGGTAACGAAAAGCAATATACCTTTTCTGAATATGGTAGTGGAGGTCATGCTTTTTCGCGGTCTGATCTACAAAAATTGCGAAAGCCGTGGGGGCGAGCAGCTCTGATGAAGTCTTTGCAGTGGAGAGAAGCTGAAGGGAGGCGTAAGATGGTGAGATCGCAAGACTGGAAATTTATTCATGATCCGATGGGTGACAAAGACGAACTTTACGATTTNAAAAATGACCCATGGGAGTTANACAATGTTGTGGATGTTTCAGNATTTTCATCTATTCGATCNGAACTTTCTATCNAATTAGGTGATTGGAGNATTGAGACGGAAGGGAATGTACCCACACCTATGCCAGAGCCAGAAAAATATTTATTGTCTTAAGTTTTTAAAGGGTCATGGAGCTTGACAATTTTGGCCTAAAGGCGACACATTTAAATNGNTGNTCTGAACTTTTTATTGTTCGGGAAGCTTCTACTATTTATGAAAATCATGCCTGCTTATTCATAGATAACACAGAAAAACTGAATTTACTTTNGAGTAAGGCGATGTTAATAAGACTACCCGATGGTGAGGATATAGATNANAGAGGGGGAGGAACGCTTAAGGATATTATTNTAGAGTTNGACAAATCGATGCTNAAAAAATTTGTTGCCGNTAAATCTGGCGATGAACTCATAGATTTCCATGTCTATTTGGATGATGATGTCGAAGTTGATCTGCTGTCGTGGGANGACCCGGAAGCGAGACCAGTTTATAGACATAGTCTTTCCCATGTACTTGCTCAAGCGGTAAAGCGTTTACATCCAGAAGCTTGCTTAGCTATTGGTCCAGCTATAGAAAATGGGTTTTACTATGATTTTGATGTTGAAAGACCTTTTACTCAAGATGATTTAGTACTTATCGAAAAAGAAATGAAACGAATNATAAAGCAAAACCATAAATTTGAGCGTTTGGATGTATCACGCGATGAAGCTAAAAATTTAATTGGTGANGCGCCGTATAAAATGGANTTGCTTGATGATATAGGAGAAGAAGAAAGTCTTTCTTTTTACCANGACGGAGAGTTTATTGATCTTTGCAGAGGCCCTCACATACTCAATACGGGCCAGGTAAAGCACGTAAAATTACTTAGTGTGGCGGGAGCGTATTGGCGCGGAGATCAGGAAAGGCCAATGCTTCAACGCATATACGGTACAGCTTTTACCACGCGTGATGAGTTAGACGGATATTTAAAACAGCTTGAAGAAGCTAAACGGCGAGATCACCGGGTATTAGGTCGTCAACTTAAGTTGTTTCACATCGATGAAGAAGTAGGGCAGGGCCTTGTTTTATGGACTCCCGAAGGATCTATAATTAGAGATGAATTACAGGCTTTTATTTCTGATGAATTGAAGAAACAAGGCTATAGTCAAGTACATACACCACATATAGGAAAGCTCGATCTTTACCGAACCAGCGGTCATTTTCCGTACTATCAGGACAGCCAATATCCGCCCTTGATCGATCATGAACATCTTAAAAAGCTATCAGATGATGGGTGTACTTGCGGAGAACTATCTAACCAAATGCAAGCTGGAGAGGTAGACGGATATCTGCTAAAACCCATGAATTGTCCCCATCATATCAAGATTTTTGCGTCGCAACAGCATAGTTATCGGGATTTGCCCATTCGTCTGGCTGAGTTTGGGACGGTGTATAGGTGGGAGCAGTCAGGAGAATTGGGGGGGATGACAAGAGTGCGTGGTTTTACGCAAGATGATGCACATCTTTTTTGTACTGAAGGACAGATAGCTGAAGAGCTAATCGGCTGCCTTAGTTTGGTGAAAATTATCTTTGGCGTTTTGGGTATGGATGATTATCGGGTGCGGGTTGGATTGCGTGATCCAGATAGCAGTAAGTATGTCGGTGATCCTGCAAATTGGGACAGAGCTGAAGATGCATGTAGAAAAGCAGCAGAGCAGTTAGAAGTTTCTTTTACGGAGGAACCTGGTGAAGCNGCTTTTTATGGACCTAAAATTGATTTCGTCGTCAAGGATGTTGTAGGAAGAGAATGGCAATTAGGTACTGTCCAGGTTGATTATAACCTTCCAGAGAGGTTTGACCTTGGTTATGTCGACGCACATAACGAAATCCAACGTCCTGTCATGATTCATAGAGCCCCGTTTGGTTCTTTGGAACGTTTTGTAGGAGTGCTTATTGAGCATTTTGCCGGGGCATTCCCTGTCTGGCTTTCCCCTGTACAGGTGGTTTTGTTGCCAATTACCGAACGACATACAGAGTATGCTGAAAAGATATATACCCAACTCAGATCTGCGGGAATACGTGTTGAATTAAATGCGGCGAGTGAAACACTAAACAAACGAATTCGTCACGCACAATCTCAAAAAATTCCCTATATGTTTGTTATGGGAGATCGTGAAGTTGAGGATAATCAAATTTCGATTCGATTGCGAGACGGGAAGAACCTTGATCCTTTTACGGTTGAAGAAGCTGTAAATATGGTAACGAGTAAAAATATCAATCGGGAAATTATTTAACAAAATTTTTAATCNTTCTTNGGGTATTTTTTATTTTTCCCCATGTATGATTCTCAATCAACGATTGTAACGGGTCATCGTCGATTAATTTGTTATCAAATTCTGCCCAACCAAGACTTGGATTTAGAGATGAGTTTTTATTATTGAAAATCAGTTTTTCTGGATCGATCTGTTGTGTTTTTCCAGTGAATTCTCTTGTGCTTTTTTTGTTGAGATAAATTGCGGGGAATAATCGTTGTCCTGCTAAATATTTTCTACGGTTCTGGGGAACGACTTGTGAAAGAGAATTCAAGTTGGGAAGATTTATAGATGGCAANGCTGTGAAGAAAACTACGTCTAATTCATCAGTTGTCTGAATTTTCAATTCATGGTATATATTTGAAAGCTCTGAGTAGTTTTCTTCGGTCGATAAGCCTTGAAAATTTATAGCTGTGAATTTAAAATNTTTTGACCGAAATGTAGCTTTCAATACTTGATGTTCGAATTGTGTATCTATGAAANTTGGAGGACTGGAAATTTGAATTTTGCTATNNCGCCAAGCAAAAGCGTAACGCCAATCATTATTTCCCGTAGGTTTGGACGTCAGAAACTTATAATAGTCTCCTCGACGGAAAAGAATACTTATGAGAGGATCAATTATCTCTGCTTCTCTAAACCCCTGAATAGCAAGAAAATCGTGTGATTGAATTAAATCGGCTATTTGTTCTAAATTTGAGTGGACAGATACTTCTCCTATGCAAAAAGAGGCGAGGCGAATTTCGGCAAAGATAGGATGCGTCGAAACGAAAATTGAAATGGAGAAAAGAAATTTCTTCATAAAATTAAACCGTGGTTAAGATGAGATTAATAAAGAATGTACAGTTTATTTTCTCTGTTTTCTGGACCTTTCGATTTTACGNGATAGCAGTAACATTAGCGTCAGTATTCTGGGATTCGACGTTAATAAAGCCGTTTAGAGTGTTTGTAGTTTTGGTGCATGAGGTTAACCACGCTCTGATGGCTCTGGCCACAGGTGGGGAGGTGTTAGAGATACGAACTTTTTGGGATGAATCAGGACATGCAGTGACCAGTGGTGGCATTGTGACCTTAATCTGTTCTGCGGGATATGTTGGGTCAGCTCTTTGGGGAGCGCTCATGATATATTCGAACAAATATAAAATCCTGCAGCGAATAGTGCTTATGTTAGTAGGTNTTANCTGTGCAGTAATGTCTTTATTTTTCGGTTCAGTAGCAACGCTGGATTTTTTCTTTGGCATAGGTGTCGGAATGTTAATTGCTTTCATTGCATTAATTTCCACCAAATGTGCTAGAATCTGTTCGGTATGGATTGGAACTATTTTGTGTCTTTATAGTTTGCATGATTTTAGCACGGATCTACTTTACATGCCGGAAGAGACAGATGCAGGAATTTTAGCTATGCATTACGGGATTCCGAAGGATTTTGCATATGTGCTAGCGTATCCTATCGCATTGATATGGGTTTTGTTCTCTTTGTCTGTGATGTATCGGGCAATGCGCGTTTTAGTTCGTAATGAACAAATCAAATAATTTGAGCTGTATGTTGAAAAACTAAATGAAATTTATTGAATCCAAATAGTATGGAGACTAGAACACTATGAGAATGTCCCAGCTTTTTAGTTCAACGCTACGTGAAGTGAGCTCTGATGCGGAGGTTGAGAGTCATCAGTTGTTACTCCGTGCTGGCTATATTCGCCAGCTAGCCAGTGGTATATTTAGCTATCTACCGCTGGCACACCGATCTCATCGTAAGCTAGAGGAAATTATTCGACAAGAAATAGAATCAATAGGTGGTCAAGAAATNACAATGCCTGTAGTACATCCTGCTGAAATATGGCAACGTACCGGTCGATATTACGAAATTGGTAGTGAAATGAGTCGTTTCAAAGATAAGAATGAGCGTGATATGGTTCTTGCTATGACTCATGAAGAGGTTGTAGCTGAATTAGTTAGTCGAGAAATAAGCTCATATAGACAATTGCCTAAGTTGGTATATCAAATACAAACAAAATGGAGAGATGACCCACGGCCCCGTTCCGGATTAATTCGTGTTCGTGAATTTACAATGAAGGATAGTTATAGTTTGGATGCAACATGGGAGGGGTTAGAAACCCAATATCGTGCTCATTATCAGGCTTATTTTAATGTGTTTCACCGNTCTGGGATAAATGTTATGGCCGTTACTTCCGATACTGGAATGATGGGTGGTAAAGTGGCGCACGAATATATGTACTTAACTCCGATTGGCGAAGATACGCTACTTCTTTGCGATTCTTGTGGATATGCTGCCAATCGACAGGTAGCTACATTTCAAAGATCGGAAAAAGAAGATTGGGAACTTTTGTCAACAGAGGAAGTCGAAACACCGGGAGCTGAAACGATCGCCGAACTATCTAAATTCTTAAATGTTCCACTTTCGCAAACNGCTAAGTCNGTTTTTTTGATGGCTACCGTTGGAGAGGGTGAAGANGCGATTGATNTGTTTGTTATTGCNGTAATAAGAGGGGATATGGAGATTAATGAAACGAAACTANTTAATGCCATCCNTGCCCGTGAAGTCTGGCCGGCAAACCGTANAGAAATTGAAGAGATGGGCATTGTTCCTGGTTACGGATCTCCGGTAGGTATTACTGGTGCAAAAGTAATTGTAGATTACTCGGTGGTTAATACNCCCAATCTTATTTCCGGAGCAAATAAAGTAGGATTTCATTTGAAAAATGTTAATTANGAACGAGATTATTCTGCGGATGTAGTTGCTGATATAGCCGCTGCTGCTGANGGGTATGGATGCCCAAATTGTGCAGAACCTATGAGGGCCTCACGTGGGGTTGAAGTAGGAAACATATTTCAATTAGGAACAAAATACACAGAGGCTTTAGGTAGTGATTTTTTAGATTCTGAAGGTAAAACACAGCCTGTAATCATGGGATCTTATGGTATTGGAGTAGGGCGACTACTTGCTTGTATCGCAGAGGAAAACCACGATGAAAGTGGATTGGTATGGCCGATTTCGGTAGCGCCTTTTCAGGTCATGATTGTTTCGTTGGCTAGGAAAGCTGGCGAATCACAACAAACCGCAGAACAAATCTACAACGATTTGAAGGAGCATGATATTGAGGTACTATTTGATGATAGAAAAGAAAATCCAGGTGTTAAGTTTAAGGATGCTGATCTTATAGGAATTCCTATAAGACTGACTGTTGGAGATCGCGGAGTGAAAAATGGCGTTATAGAATTAAAATTGCGTCGAGATTCAGAGCACAGAGAAGTGGCAATTGAAGAGATTGTGGACGATGTGATTCGGTTGATTGAGGACCTCAACGAAGAATTAAGAAACTGTGTTGTTGATGTGCCGTATTCTCAATGAGAAGGTGAGACTACTGCTCCCAAAGCTCTTTCGGAACGTATGATTTATCCTTTGGTCGGTATCCTATCGTTTTTTCTCCGTGCTCTACGTCGTACATGGGCCAATTACTAGCTGAAACACCAAAAACGGTTTCGAATTTAACATCCGGATGAGTTATAGCTCTCTCGAATACTCGAACGCAATCACCGTGACTTAGGTGATGAGGATGTTCAGGCAGGTCTCTGTTTAACTTAAAATTACCGATCCGTATGCATACACACTCGAGTGAATATTGATGCGAATACGAATATGCTAGTGATTCACCAAATATTTTGCTCACAGTATAATGTCCGACAGGTCGTGGTAAGAGGTCTGCTGTTCTTTTTAGTGACTTTGGATATGGACTAAATATTCCTGCGCGGCTCGCATAAGCAATTCGTTTGACATTAGTTTGTCTCATAGCCTCGAAAATATGGTAAGTACCGATAAAATTTGAATGTAGTAATGCCTCCCAGTCATCTCCTCCCGGAAGTCCTCCTAAGTGTATGACGGCATCCATGCCTTTTACTGCATTGTATACGGCCTCGTAATCTTTTAAATCTCCTATTATACTATCTTTTATTTCTGGCATAGGAGCTAAATCGAAACCTTTTATCTCATGATCTTTGTATAATCCTCTAGCTACAATTTTACCTACAGTTCCAGCTGCACCTGTGATTAATACTCGCATATTAGTATCTTTGTCTTCCTTTGTTTTTATTAAATATATTTTATTTTCGCACCGAGATTTGTATGCTGAATATCAGAGATAATGCAGGTTACGACAAATTTATATCACACAAAAAATTATGAATTTCTAATTGGTAATTTGACCACAATCATAAGCTTTTATAGCATAAAGTAAATTAAGAATATCTTTTACTCTATTACAGGTGTATTGAAATGGCGAAATATGATAGAATTCGATGTGGGGTGATTGGTTATGGTGGGGCTTTTAATATGGGTAAAACCCATCTTACCTCTATGGCTTTAAACCCTCGTATGGATGTTACTGCAGTTTGTGAAATTGATAAGGCTAGACGCGCAGTAGCTAATGAAGATTTCCCTGGTATTCAGACTTATGCCAATGTTGCAACTATGTTGAAGTCAGCCGATTTGGATTTGGTTACCATCATCACTCCCCATAATACTCATGCAAAGTTGGCAATTCAGTGTCTTAATGCAGGAGTTAATGTCGTCAGTGAAAAACCTCTTGCGATTACTAGTAAAGAAGTAAAGGGAATGATGAGAGCGGCAAATCTTAATGGTGTTATGTTGTCGACCTTTCATAATAGGCGTTGGGACGGTGATTTTCAAACTCTACGCAACTTGATACATAAAGAGAAAATAGTCGGTCGAATCCACCGAGTTGAAGCAGGTTTTTAT
>NZPK01000021.1 GCA_002693325.1 Gemmatimonadota bacterium
GGTTTTAAGGTTAATTCTGGTGAGTATAAGTTAATGGGTTTGGCTCCTTATGGCAGACCTTGTTACGTTGATACAATTTTCGACAACATAATCGATGTGAAAGATGATGGATCTTTTCGATTGAATACTCGTTATTTTGATTATATTTCCGGGTTGCGGATGACGAGTCGTTCGATGGATGAGTTATTTGGGGGGCCTCCACGTAAACCTGAATCCCCATTAACTCAAAGAGAAATGGATATAGCGGCTTCATGTCAAAAAGTGACTGAGGAAGTTATGTTGAAAATCGCTAGCCACGTGTATAAGGAAACGGGATCTAAGAATTTATGTATGGCGGGTGGGGTTGCTCTCAATTGCGTCGGGAATGGTCGTTTACTTCGGGAAAGTATGTTTGAGAAGATATGGGTACAGCCTGCAGCGGGAGATGCTGGCGGTGCTTTAGGGGTGGCAATGTCTATTTGGTATCGTTATTTGAAAAAAGAGAGATGTGTGAATCCTTTAGATAGTATGCAGAGTTCGTTACTCGGTCCGGAATATTCAGATTTACAAATAGAAGACGATATAGGCAGGTTAGGTGCCGTGGCAACGCACATGAAAACGAGTGAAATAATTGGTAAAACAGCTAAATTTTTGGCTCAAGAAAAAGTAGTCGGGTGGTTTCAGAATAGGATGGAATTCGGTCCTCGTGCTCTCGGTTCAAGGTCAATATTGGCCGATCCGCGCTCTCCGAAAACCCAATCGGTTGTGAACGTAAAAATTAAATTTCGAGAAAGTTTTCGTCCTTTTGCGCCTTCTGTTTTAGCGGATCATGTTCACGATTATTTCGAATATGAAGAAGAATCACCATATATGCTTCAGGTGGCCCCCGTTCGGGTAGATCGTCGTATTATTATGACGGACGATGAAAAGCAATTATTCGGCATTGAAAAATTGAATGTTCCTCGATCAGATATTCCTGCTGTTACTCATGTCGATTATTCGGCACGTTTGCAGACGGTCAGTCAGAAAAAGAACCCCCTTTATTATGAATTAATCGAAGAATTTTATCGAATAACTGGTTGCCCGCTCGTTGTGAATACTTCATTCAATGTGCGAGGCGAACCTATAGTTTGCACTCCAGAAGATGCATATAGGTGTTTCATGCGAACGGGTATGGATTTTTTGATTATCGGTAATTTTTTGTTGGATAAAAGGGATCAGCCACAATGGGAGGATGAAAGGGATTGGCGCGAGGATTTTGAACTTGATTAAGAACTTTACTCATCATATTTCTTCCCAACGTGGTAGTAGGTCGCAATTGCGCTCTTTTGCGTACATTATGGCAGTTTTTTCAGGTCTATTTACCGTAGTGTTTTGGTATTTTGAATTTATTTTAGGGCAACGGATTTTTACGAGCTTGATGGCCCTATTAATACTTTTTGGCGTATTTAAGCCTGTTTTATTGCAACCTTTTTATATCTGCTGGATGTTCTTGGCACGAATTCTTGCCTTTATTAACACGCACATTATTTTGGCATTTATTTTCTACACGCTCTTCACAGTTATTGGCTTACTTTTAAGGTTTTTCAGAAATGATCCGTTAGATCGGGATATAGAAAATGAAACCGTTAGTTATTGGCAGCATCCAGAACAAGAAAAGTTGCCAAGAGATCACTTTGATCGGCAATTTTGATCGCACCTTGAAATACTGTTTTGTAGCCGTTATATTTTACGTTCAGTATCATAGAGCCCAATGAATAGGGGTATCCAAGACCGCAGTGTTAATACCGAAGATGAAGAGTGGATTCGTCGAGCTCTTATTTTGGCGGCTGAAGCAGCTGAACGTGGTGAGATACCTGTTGCGGCAATAGTTGTTGGTCCAGATGGGCTTATTGCCGGGGCAGCTAATTCTGTTGAGGAACTTGGGGATCCGACGGCACACGCTGAAATTTTAGCCATCAGGAAAGCCGTTGCAATAGTTGGTGACAAGAGATTACTGGGAACAACATTATACGTGACGCTTGAGCCCTGTGCAATGTGTGCTGGAGCTATTGTTTTATCAAGAATACCACGAGTAGTCTTTTCCGCATTCGATCCGAAAACGGGAGCATGTGGTTCTTTGCGGAATGTATTGCAGGACTCGAGGTTAAACCATCGTTGTGAGGTAGTTGGCGATGTTTTGGCAAGAGAATCTTCAAATATGTTAAAAGAGTTTTTTACTAGTTTGAGACAATTATAGTTTTGTGTTGGAGAGGTGCCGGAGTGGTCGAACGGGATGGTCTCGAAAACCATTGTGGCTATTATGGTCACCGAGGGTTCGAATCCCTCCCTCTCCGCCANTGTTTGTTTGTGAATAAATTTTCGGGAGAGGTGACCGAGTGGTCGAAGGTGCACGATTGGAAATCGTGTGTAGGGTAACCCCCTACCGAGGGTTCGAATCCCTTCCTCTCCGCCATTTTTGGGGGCAGTAGCTCAACTGGGAGAGCGCCAGGTTCGCAATCTGGAGGTCGTGGGTTCGATCCCCATCTGCTCCACCATGTTCGTTCCATCATTTGTTTGNATTATGCGGACTACTAATTGGTGACCTGCAAATTGATTTTTGTGGGTATTGAATTTCCGTATAAAGATTTCGGTACGCTTTTTTCTGGCTAGTGGGATGTAGTGTTGAAGATTGGATTCTGTGCAACGAAAAGTTTCTGAATTCCGTCAGGACCGAAAGGTAGCAGCGGTAGGAACNCATTTTCGTGTGCCGCAGAACAGTCCGATTTGAGCTATTCCCACTAGCTTGAATAAAATACCTAAGTTTTAGGTGAATAGACATCTTTTCGATATGTTTTTTGATGTCCTTATGTTTAGATTAAATATAGAAGTTGTCACTATTTTGTTTCGAGCCGAATGGCCTTCTAACGTCAAATATAAAAGCGTATGGCATATATAGTAACTGCACGGAAATGGCGTCCTCANAAGTTTGATGAGGTAGTGGCCCAGGAACACATAACTACCACGCTGAAAAATGCAATTTTGTCTGAGCGAATTGCNCAATGTTATTTATTGTGTGGCCCTAGAGGTGTCGGCAAAACTACAACAGCTCGAATTATTGCCAAAGCCCTTAACTGCGAGACGCGAGATGGAGCAGATCCTTGTAATTCATGTTCTTCGTGTCTNAGTATCTCCACGGCTACCAGTTTAAATGTCCTTGAAATAGACGGTGCATCCAATAACGGAGTTGATGACATACGAGAGCTACGAGAGGTCGTGCGTTACGCTGCAACACACGGTAAGTATAAAATTTACATAATTGACGAAGTACATATGCTTTCTAAACCTGCTTTTAATGCTTTGCTGAAGACTTTAGAAGAGCCACCTCCTCATGTAGTTTTTATTTTTGCTACGACTGAAGTTCAAGAAGTGCCTCAAACTATACTTTCGCGATGCCAACGGTATAACTTTCGACGGGTAGGTGAAACAAGAATCGCTGAACATCTTAGCTATATTGCAGGNATGGAGGGAATTACTGCAGACATGCCAGCTTTGCATCTTATAGCTAATCGGGCGGATGGAGCNTTAAGGGATGCAGAGAGNTTATTTGACCAGGTTATAGCATTTAATGAGTCNGAGATAACTATGAATTCGGTCGAGCAGGTTTTGGGATTAGTCGATCAGAAAATTTATTTTGACATAATTCATTCCATAAACAGAGCAGATCCGTCTAGTATTTTGACATCAATAGAGAGTGTTATTGAATCTGGNGTAGAGGTTGAAGAATTNCTCTTCGGATTGTTGGGAGTTATAAGGAAGTTGTTGTTTGCTAAAATTCAGGAATCTACCGACGAGATCGATACAACAGAAGCTGATAAGGAAAAGTATAATGATCTTATAACTAAATTCGAATCTGAAGACTTGTTGCGTATGCTACAAATGTTGATGGATACGCACGTTCAGTTAAAAAAGTCTATAGCGCCACGCTTTCGATTGGAAGTAGTTTTAGTGCGGATGGCAATGATGGGTCGTACNGTAGANATTGCGCAGTTGTTAGCTAAGGTCGATCGTTTAGATTCTGANTCNGGAAGTNTCTTTGCGCCGAANAGTAAACCCAATTTAAATTCAGCAAAACCTCAAGCTGAGTCACCTNCAAATAAAATAGTTGATTCCACAGAATCAGTAGACAAGAAAGACGAACCAATAATCACAAATGATTCGAAAATACCGCCAGCTGAAAATGATGAAGACAAGTTACGTGTGCAGTGGCCAGAATTGGTTGAAACTGTAAAAGTAGTTAAGCCGACATTGTTCAATTTTCTTAAAGAAGCACAGGTATTAAGCATTGTTGATGGAACAGTTACTCTCGCCTTTTCCGAAGAGGATAATTTTCAACGTAACCAAATTAGTAAAAACAAATTAGATATTGAGCGCTTGTGGAGTGAAAAATTTGGAAGGTCAATGAAAATCAGTTTAACTGAGCAACACGTTTCGGAGGCGCGTAATAAAGATAAGGAAAAAAAAATAGACGAAAATCCTGCTGTAAGACTTGTAAAAGATATAATTGATGGGGAATTGCTCTGAAAGGCCCAATGTAAGGTGATTGCATGTCTTTGATACCACTTGAAGATCTAATTACAGAATTTGCTAAGTTACCTGGTATTGGCCGAGTCACTGCTCAACGCTTGGCTCTTCATGTCATNAGACGGTCGCGAGNTGATGCTGAGGCCCTAGCTTCCGCATTAATCAATGCCAAAGATCAGATTAAATATTGTGACACATGCTTTAATTTCACTGAAATCAATAATTCAATTTGCGAGATTTGTAGAGATAGAAATCGTGATCATTCTTGNATTTGTGTCGTTGAGCAAGCCAGCGATGTCCTAGTTCTTGAGGCTAATGCNATACACAAAGGAGTNTTCCATGTGCTCGGTGGCTTGCTTTCGCCACTTGATGGTGTTGGACCCGAAGATCTACGTGTGAAAGAGTTGAGTGTGAGGGTAAGCGCAGTAGAAGTTAAGGAAGTAA
Source organism: Gemmatimonadota bacterium (assembly GCA_002693325.1). GTDB lineage: Bacteria > Latescibacterota > UBA2968 > UBA8231 > UBA8231. Next base: position 4,987 of record NZPK01000021.1, read on the forward strand.
TCCTAGCCTTTAATGCTGGTCCAGAAGGAGATGCTACTTCCAATTATTTGTATCAGTTATTGTCTGAACACGTGGGTATTTCTCGACCCGCTAGGGGGTTACCGGTTGGCGCTGATTTAGATCTTGCTGACGGTATTACTTTAACCCATGCTTTTGCTGGCAGGTCTTTGCTGGAGTGAATGAAAAATAATATGAAATTAAGTAAAGTTACCAACCTACCTAATTGTTTGAGTTTTTTGCGGATTGCTCTGACTCCCGTATTTCTTGTTTGCGTTTTTTCTGAGGGTTGGTATTGGAATCTGATTGCTTTTGTTGTATTTACCGTTGCATCAATAACGGATTATTTTGATGGTAAACTTGCGCGTGAGAATAATGACGTTACGACTCTTGGCCGGTTTCTTGACCCCTTGGCTGATAAAATCTTAGTAACTTCTGCTTTGATTGCGTTTGTAGTAAATCGCTTAGTGGTATGGTGGTTAATTGTTCCGATTATTTTGCGTGACATATACGTTACTTTTATGCGACTTAGAAGCATCCGTAGAGGCGGAGTGATGAAAACTTCCAGGTTAGCCAAGTGGAAAACGGCTGCCCAGTTGGTTGTTGTAATTGCATTATTGTTTCTTCTTGGATTTCAAGAGTTATTACTGCTTTTTTCGGGGAGCCAATTTGATGGTTTGAGGGACGATCAGGTTTATCTCTTTGCAAATATCGCGATGGCTCTGGTCCTTGTCNTTACGATGATCTCTGGTCTTCATTATGCTTTTTATGCTAAGCATTCGTTTGGAAGAATTGGTGANAAAAACTGATGAAATTAAGCCAGATCTTTTTACGAATTCTTACTACTCTTTTTTTTTCTGGTTATTCGCCNGTCGCNCCGGGNACGGCCGGGACGGCTGTAGTCTTATTGTTATATTTTTTATTTATGGGATTGATAGAATCGTTTGGTCTTCTTTCGTGGTTTATCGTCCTTAGTGTTTCAAGTGTGGTTGCTATATATGCTTCTGAAATGATGTCTCGAGATCTGGGTAAAGATCCAAGTTGTATCGTTATAGACGAAGGGGTAGGTTTCCTTTTCACGGTAGCCTTGTTACCTGTGGGATTAACGACAGCTGTTGCAGGATTTTTTGTCTTTCGCGGCTTGGATATAATTAAGCCACCGCCCGCAAGNCAATTTGAGGCATTGCCTGGGGGATTGGGAATTGTTGCTGACGATATCGTAGCTGGTATTTATAGTAACTTTATACTTCGCTTAGGTTGGTATTTCTCATCTGATATTGGAATCTTTAATTATTTTCACAACTAGAGCAACCNAGTGATGGAGAGTTAAATGGCAAAAGCAAACCCAAATAGTCAGCATAAGGATGGTGATAGGCAAAAGGCGCTTGACTTAGCTATGTCTCAGATTGAAAAACAGTATGGTAAGGGCTCTATTATGCGTTTAGGTGACAAGAGTGGGGTATCGCANATCGAGTCCATTTCAACNGGGTCTTTGGCGTTAGATGCTGCGTTAGGNATTGGAGGTTTGCCTAAAGGTAGAATTGTTGAGGTTGCTGGTCCAGAAGGAGCAGGAAAGACCATGTTGACTCTACATGTAGTGCGCGAAGCTCAGAGACGGGGAGGAACGGCTGCGTTTGTGGATGCTGAGCATGCTCTTGATGTTAATTTTGCTAGGCGCATAGGTGTTGATACGGATAACCTTATNATATCACAACCTGACAGTGGAGAGCAGTCGTTGGAAATTGTAGACACTCTTGTTCGNAGTGGAGCGTTTGATGTCATCGTNGTTGATTCTGTTGCCGCCTTGGTTCCTCAAGCTGAACTGGAAGGAGAGATGGGCGATTCGCATATGGGATTACATGCTCGCCTAATGTCCCAAGCGCTTAGAAAGTTGACGGGTTCGATTAATCGATCTCATACATGTCTGATTTTTATCAACCAACTTCGTATGAAAATAGGCGTAATGTTCGGAAATCCTGAAACCACAACGGGCGGAAGAGCTTTGCCGTTTTATGCATCCGTGAGGTTAGATATTCGTCGAATAGCGCGTGTTAAGGACGGAGATCTTGATATTGGTAACAGGACACGAGTGAAGATTGTGAAGAACAAGGTCGCACCTCCTTTTAGGGAAGCAGAATTTGATTTGATATTTCATGGTAAAGATATTGGGATTTCTTGGGAGGGAGATTTGATTGATATTGGTGTAGAGAACGGGATTGTGGAAAAAAGTGGTGCATGGTTTTCTTACGGTGACCAACGACTCGGGCAGGGTCGTGATAATGCAAAAAATTATCTTATCGATAATCCTACTGTAAAAGATGAAATTCAAGAAAAATTGTATGCTGAACTCGGCCTTTACTACGGCAATGAAGGTGTTGATGCCGTTGAATAAGATGTGAGTCCATGAATGGATGATGATTCGTACCAGGAAGCTTTGAAAACTAGTTTGGCTTTTCTTAGCAATAGGCCAAGGTCTATTAATGAAGTGGTGGAAAAATTAAAAAAGAAAAAGGTTGTAAACGACGTTATTGATAGGGTTGTTTCAGAGTTGAAAAGATGTGGTTATTTAAATGACGAGGATTTTTCACGCCGTTGGATAGAAGGGCATTTGCAACGAGCTGGTGGTCCAAAAAAAATTGCGCATGACCTCCGTAAGCGGGGGATTTCTGAAGATATAATAAATGCCATCTTAATTGAATATGCGCCTCAATTAAATTCACGAGAACGAGCGATTGAATTGCTACGTAAACAAATGTGGCGTTATAAGTCTTTAGATCTTCATAAGGCTCGCTTGCGAATGTATGGTTTTCTAGCTCGGCGTGGTTATGGTGCAAATACGATTATTGATATAGTTGACATGTTTTGCAAGGAATTGGAACAAGATGAAGTCACAAGAAGTTAGAGAAGAATTCCTCCGTTTTTTTGAAGCCAAGGGACATAAACGTGTTCCAAGTTCATCGGTAGTACCTCTGGACGACCCTACTCTGTATTTTACCAACGCGGGTATGAATCAATTTAAAGACGTGTTTTTGGGTGTCGGATCTAGGGATTTCACACGTGCTGTTGATACTCAGAAATGTATGCGAGTATCTGGGAAACATAATGATTTAGAGGAAGTCGGTATCAGCCCGTGGCACCATACTCTTTTTGAAATGCTTGGGAACTGGTCATTTGGGGATTATTTCAAAGAAGAAGCAATTGTTTGGGCATGGCAATTAATTACGGAAAGATATGGTCTGGAAAAAGAACGTTTGTGGGCTACTGTTTTTGGAGGAGATGAGTCTCTCGAAGCGGATGAAGAGGCTGAAAGACTTTGGGAAAAGTATACAGATCTGCTGCCGGGACGTGTGATACGACTGCCTGCCAAAGACAATTTTTGGGAAATGGGTGAGACGGGTCCTTGTGGAGTTTGCTCAGAAATACATTACTACGTTGGCGATGACTTATCAGCTCAAAATAGTGACATGTTGGTAAATGATACCGGCGAATTGGTTGAAATATGGAATTTAGTTTTTATTCAATACAATCGAGAAAAGGGTGGAGTGCTTAGCCCTCTGCCATCGCAACATGTGGATACCGGTATGGGATTTGAGCGGATGTGTTCGGTCTTACAGGGAGTCCAGAGTAATTATGAGACCGACGTATTCAGCCCGATTATTTCCGAGATTTCTGTTCTTAGCGGCAAAGAATACACTGGCAATTTTCGGACTCCGATGCAAGTAATAGCAGATCACNTACGCGCTTTGAGTNTAACGATTGCTGACGGAGCAATACCATCGAATGAGGGNCGTGGTTATGTCTTAAGACGTATACTCAGGCGTGCTGCCCGATATGCCCGGCAGTTAGACCAAAATGAACCTTTTATCCATAAGTTGGTGGGAGCTGTAGCCGAAAACTTAGGTTTGATTTTTCCTGAGNTAATAGATAAAAAATCACATGTTGAAATGGTAATACATGCAGAGGAGGAAGGGTTTGGTAAGACGCTCGATCGTGGTCTGGAGATTTTTGAACGTTTCAGCCATAACGGCATCATTACCGGAGAGGATGCATTTCAACTGTACGACACTTACGGTTTTCCGCGCGACTTGACTGAGTTGATGGCGCGCGAGAGAAGCATAGCTTTGATTGAACCNGAAGGATTCGNAAAGGCTCTTGANATTCAACGTAAAAGAGCTCGAGCTGCCACTAAAAATCACTTTAGTGCGACCGAGAGTGTAGGAAGCGTTGTCGAAGGATCGCATTCGACCTTTGTTGGTTACGAAGATTTGGAGGTTGAGTCAAAAGTAGTGTTTTCTGCNGTTCGAGAAGATGANTACGTAGAAATATTTGNAGACAGGACGCCTTTTTACGCTGAGTCTGGTGGGCAACTTGGAGACAAAGGATTTATTGAAGGTGTTGATTTTTTGTTGGAAGTTATAGATGTGCAAAAGGCCAGAGGTGGCATATCTCATATTGGCCGTTTAAAATCTGGAGAAATTAAGGTAGGTGAATCAGTCACNCTACGNGTTGATAGTGCAGTCCGTCAAGCGTCCTGTCGGAATCATACTGCTACTCATTTACTGCATGAGGCTCTTCGTCAAGTCTTGGGAAATCATGTTGACCAAATGGGCTCATTGGTTTCACCAGACCGATTANGATTTGATTTCTCTCATTTTGCCACTATTGATCGTTCGACCTTATGTACGGTCGCAGAAATTGTTAATGAGCAAATCCGTGCTGACATAGNAATTGTGATCCGTCACGAGGATATTGAAACAGCAAAGTCAAATGGAGCTAGGGCTCTATTTGGAGAAAAGTATGGTGATCNGGTGCGAGTTGTTCAAATTGGTGATTATAGCACTGAACTTTGTGGAGGGACCCATGTCGCTTCTACNGGACAGATCGGTTTTTTTGATTTAATCGCTGAGGCTGGTATTGCGGCGGGAACTNGACGAGCAGAAGCATTGACAGGCAAAGGTGCTGAACAGGCTTTGTATAAGGAACGAGATATTCTAAATAGTCTGGCTTCCAAGGCTAATGTCACAGTTATTGATTTGCCTGAGAAGATGGATAGCATNTTAAAGCGTCAGCGTGATTTGGAAAACACCGTCAATGAAATGCAGCGTAAACTTGCAGCATTAGAAGCAGATGANTTATCTGTTGGGGCTGNGGAAGTGGAGGGAGTAGTAGTTGTCGCTCGTAGAGTGCAGGCAGANAGTATTCCTGCTTTCCGNGCTATGGCAGATGNCCTACGAGANAAAATGGCTACTGGGATAGGGGTGCTTGCCACCGAGATTGANGGCAAGGGAGTACTATTAGCTGTTGTAACCGATGACTTGGTAAAACGGGGAGANGCCAATGCTGGACAAATTGTGCGCAGTGTTGCTCAGTTAACAGGAGGCTCCGGTGGAGGCAAGCCTCACTTGGCTCAGGCTGGAGCTCGAGACCTTGGGGCAATTGATTCGGCGCTTTCCCAAGTAACGGATATTGTTAAAGAGGCATTAGGAAAGGTGTAAATCTGATTTGTTCGAATCTGGTGGGGTTTGGTCTCATTTACTAGGAATTAAATCTCGAAGAGGTGCGGGTTATTTGACATTATTAGATCCGGATCGACTTTCGATTNAAGAATTAGAGCTNCGTGCGGATCAATGTATCGCTGCGGGAGCTGATGCNATATTAATTGGTTCNAGTTTGATTTTATCTGCGGGATATACTGAATGCTTTCAACGCATAAAATCTCGTACTGATTTACCAGTGATATGTTTTCCCGGCAGTGTAAACCAAGTAACGTCTTCTGCTGATGCAATTTTGTTTTTATCTATGATTAGCGGGCGTAACCCAGAATTGCTCATAGGTGAACATGTGCGCGCAGCGCCTCTANTTAAGGAATNCGGGATAGAGCCCATTTCAACGGGTTATATTCTAGTACAGTCGGGAGTCGTGACCTCCGTTGAATTCATGAGTTATACTAAGCCTTTACCNCGTACGAAAACGGATATTGCNATGGCTCATGCTCTGGCTGCTGANTATCTGGGTATGAAAGCGATTTATTTAGAGACGGGTAGNGGATCAGATGAATCCGTACCGATTAATATGGTTTCGGATGTTTCAAATTATGTTTCACTTCCGATTATTGTAGGTGGGGGTATTCGAGATCCCGTTTCAGCGCGGAAATTCGTTGAAGCTGGTGCGTCATTTGTTGTTACTGGTAGCTTAGTTGAAGATGATGTAGGGCTTCTGGAAGAAGTTAGTCAAGCGATCCACATAAAGGAGACAGACTAAGNTTTTACGGAGTTTTCTTTTAAGGTTCGGTTTTTTGTCAATTCATATCTAAATTTATTTGCTCAATTTAATTGTATTTTATTATGTAGGACATCAATTATATCCGTTTACGTCAAACATAGAAGTTGAAAAATGGTTGAACGAATAGTAGTAGTTACGAATCCACTTGGTATTCATGCTCGACCTGCGGCGCTTATAGTGCAGTGTGCAGCAGATTATACCTCTGAGATTTCTTTATCCAAAGGAGATGTGGCGGGAGTTAACGGTAAAAGTATTATGGGGGTTATGATGTTGGCAGCTGAAAATGGATCTGAAGTTAAGATTGTTGCNGAGGGTATGGATGCTGAAGTGGCTGTTAGGGCTATTGGAGATCTATTGGAGAGTAACTTCGAGGAGTCCGCGTGACGAATGTAATGCCATCCGAACGGATTGTAGGTTTATCCGCTGCTCCTGGTATTGGTATCGGGCGAGCTTTGGTATACCGAAAAAAGACTAACATTGTTACGCGTAAAAGAGTNAGTAGATCTCAGGTAAGTAAAGAGGTTGACCGTTTCTTGGATATTTTACACGTGGCTGGAGAGGAAATACGTCGNGTTAGAAGGATGGTTTCTTTAGAGCAGGGAGAGGAGTTAGCTCGAATTTTTGATGCTCAACTCGCTATGTTGGAAGATGTTCAGATTATCGAACAGACAGAAAAGTGGATAAGAGAAAAAAGTTATTCCGCTGAATATGCATTTTCTGTGACATTACAACAAACCAAAAAAATGTTTCGCGAAATTGAAAATGAATATCTAAGATCCAGGTTAAGCGACGTTGTTGATATTGAAAACCAAGTGTTATTGCGTTTGGGTGGTAGTGAAGCGGAGGGATTGCAGTCGCTTCGTGCTAATACCATCATATTCGNCCATGATTTACTTCCAACTGACATGGTNCGTTTNGAACGGCGACAAGTCAAAGGCATTGTCTTAGATGCTGGAGGTACGACTTCGCATGCGGCAATACTTGCTCGTTCTATGGGNCTNCCCACTGTAATNAATACANGCAATGGNACAGCNCGAGTGCTGAATGGTGAAGAAGTCATAATNGATGGAAATGCANGTTNCGTTCATATTCGGCCAGATACGAAATTAGAGCGAACATACCGGTCCCAATTGCGACGCCAACAACGTCGGCGTCGAGATTTAGATACTCGTAGAGAATTGCCTCCTGAGACGAATGATGGGCACACTATAGAATTGTTGGCCAACATTGATTTACCGACTGAGGTACAAATAGCGCAGGATAATGGTGCACGGGGCGTTGGAATGTATCGTACGGAATATCTGTTTTCAAGTCATAGACTGCCGAGTGAGGAAGAACAATTTATGGCTTATTCGACTATCGTGAAGACGGTTTACCCTGCTCCGGTGACTATTCGGACGATTGATTTAGGTGGTGACAAGCTCTCGCATGTCTTAGATGTTAAATCGGAAGATAACCCTTTTCTAGGGTGGCGGGGAATACGTATATGTCTGGATGAAATTGAATTATTCAAAACACAATTGCGGGCATTGCTACGTGCTGGGGCTATGGGCGAAGTGCGAATATTACTTCCAATGGTTTCAGAGATTTGTCAACTAACTCGGGTCCGTGAGTTAGTTAGTGAAGTCTGCAGTGAATTATCTGATATAGGTCAAAAATTTTGTGATTCTTGCAAAATAGGTGTAATG
>NZPK01000022.1 GCA_002693325.1 Gemmatimonadota bacterium
AAACACTATTAATACATTCTGCAATAGTACGCCTTACGCACCAAGTATATTACAAATTCCAACAAACATTCAAAGACGCCGACTCAGATGCTCCCTTTAACATTGCTACGGAGACTATTATTTTGAGTCTAAAAAAAACGCATTGGTCCGATAAAACCCTGAAAAACGTAACAGAGACATTAGATGTTGTCCGCAGTATAAAGAAAGCCTCAATTAGATTTGGAATAACACTACACGTTACGCTGGTCCCTTTACCATTTTTCTGGCCTGACGAGGCAGTAACAGGCAAAGCACTACCCCCATACAATTGGCCCTCAAATTTTACGGTATCTCAAAACGGGATTGAAGAATATATACGTGGTTATATAGATAATTTAGGCGTTAATTGGATAGACCTTCAATACTCTTTCACAAAGGCAAAAACAGAATCAATAATCAAACTATATAATGAAGTTGATGGTCATTGGAACACCAATGGCCATCAAGTCGTTTATCAATCTCTTGTCGATTACTTCGATTTTTACAACAAATAACACCTACCGAAGAAAACTCAATATCTTCTCTTGAGTAATTGAGGTTCACGTCTTATCTTGCTCGCATCAGCTTTAAACTTTTGGAGGAGAAAATCAGATGCTTAAACTTGGATGCATGTCTTTAAGCTACAAAGATGAATTTGGCGCTGGCAAATTAAATTTGGAAGGATTTATTGAACGTGCATATCTCATGCGTTTGGATGGTATTGATATTCATACTCGTGCGCTGGATTCAACGGAGCCTGAATATCTGAGAAAAATCCGAATGCTTGCCCTTAAGAAGGGAATAGCACTTTCATATATCGGTGTCAGTTCTAATTTCGGAAAAATTCAAGATGAGTTGCCGGAAGAAATCAATTCAGCAAAACATTGGATCGACGTTGCTGCGTATATGGGCATCCCACTAGTAAGAGTGTTTGCAGCATGGATACCAGAAGGAGATACTGAGGAAAAAGTTTGGGCACGGATGATTCCTTGCCTACAAGAAGTCGCGGATTACGGAAAAGAAAAAGGTGTATTGGTTGGACTTCACAACCATAATCATGGTTGCGTAACCCGTACGGGAAAAGATGTTCGACGAATAATAGATGAGGTAAACAATCCATATTTTTCACATATTCTTGATACTGGTCAGTACGTTGGCTCACCAGGTGCTTCCGGTCAGCGTGGCAAGGAAGATCCTACACTTAACTTTTACGGAAGTATCGAGGAAACTGCAGACCTAGCCGTGCACGTACGATGCAAAATTTATCGTATTGAAAACGGTGTTGAGGAGTGGCTCGATTATCCACGTATTTTTGAGATATTAAAAAGAGTAAATTTCAACGGCTGGCTCTCCATCGTTTATGAAGGACAAGATGTTGAGGCCGAAGCTACTGCTGTTCCAAAAGCCGTTAAATATTTGCGAAGCTTTATGGACTGATAAAAACGTGAGCAATTATACAATCATTAGATAATTACCCCAACTGTAAAAACATGGATTTATTACAAACTACAAGCCTAAGGGGACGTGTATCAGCTTGATGGAACCATTCGCATAATCACTACCAATTTAGGTCTAGAGATTTTCTGTAATGCGAATCCTTGTTTTGGTTAAGTAACCAATAGGATAGTCTCTCTGTTTCTATTAATGCGGCCTTTTCACCATCACTAAATTGCCAAGCTACAATTCGATGTGGATATTCTCTTTCAACCCAATACTTTTGCCAAATTTTTCCATAAGTCAACGTCCACTTATGTGTAGAAAAAACCTCAGATTCCACTTCAATGTTTTCAGCTAAACCTTTTATTAAAGTAGCATCATTTATTTTTCTCTCTAGGCCTCGCAACCTTATACCCCACAAACTGGGGAACAAGGATATTGGTACACGCTGANCTGGCTTAAGCCACTCNCCATTTAACTCTCTGATACGTATAAGTAAACCATCTCCACTCAAAAAATTTGANGAAACTGGAATTGAATAAGTTGTTAAGCTATCTCTNTCAAAATAGCTGTTTATTCGTCCCTTGATATTATTCGCATTGATTATAACTTCGTCAAAAGTATGACCACACCAATCTTGTGAAGTCATTGTGACTTTTCTAAGGGCAAAAGGCCAATATGTTCCTACTACATCNCTAAACACAGATGACATTACCGAATAATCATANATGCCTGTATTGAAACGAATTATGTGATTAAGTTTCATANCATAGATCACATCATCTTCCGGAATTAATGATTCAGCTTTTATTGATGTTTCCTTATTTAAATCTTCTGTNACATAAATCAAGACAGCACGNCCACTTCGCATTTCTTGATATTGGGGCACTTTAATATCATAACTAGAAATTTCTGCTCGCCCATCCCCCCAATAACCGTAAAANTCAGAAGAATGACCTTCCTCAAACANAAATAGAANAGNAATTAAAAGTAGACGTTCNATCATATTTAACTAATCTTTCCGTAACCGCCCCCTCCAGGCGTCTCTACTATTAACCTGTCCCCGACCTCTACACTTAGAGCTTCTAAAGAAGCTAATCTCTGAACGGTTCCATTACGTCGTATCAAAATTTGTTTGCCTATTTCTCCGGCTTNCCCACCTCCCAAACCATAAGCACCTTTTATTCGCCCNTGAGTGATGACGGAAAGTTCCATNGNCTCTAAGAATGACAATTCTCTTACAACACCATCCCCCCCTCTCCAAAATCCAGCTCCTCCAGATTTTTTACGAATCGAAAACCTTTCAATTCGGACTGGATACCGATGCTCNATGATTTCAACGTCAGTAATGCGCGTATTTGTCATATGGCTATGAACAGCATCAGCTCCAGCATAGCCCGGTCCTGCTCCTGCTCCGCCACAAACGGTTTCGTAGTAACCAAAATTTTCAGTCCCAAACAAGATGTTATTCATCGTAGGTTGACTTCCNGCACATAGACCAAAAGCACGCAGTAATACAGAAACAAGACGTTGACTAGTTTCTACATTTCCACCGGTTACTGCTGGAACCTCTAAAGAATCTTTACGAAAATCCGGCGATAAAAGTGAGGGAGATGGCAATTTAATTTTTACACTTTCCATCATACCTTCATTGAGCGGTAGAGCCTCTTTGACCATGATGCGCAGGACATAGAGCACTGCACTTCGAACGATGGCCGGCGTGGCATTTAAATTTCCCAAATGCACATCTCCTGTACCGGTCCAATCAAAAAGGGCGTTGCCATCCCTCACATCGACATTAACCAATATTGGGGTTCCATCATCAAGATTTTCCTTCGCAGAATATATTCCATTACCCAATTTTCGCAGTACATTCTTGACTCCCAGACTCGATTCCACCCAAAGCAAATTTATAAAATTCTTAAAATCATCAAGTCCATAGCGCTTAGCCAGTGATTCTAAACCGCTTATACCACGAGCGTTAGCCGCTAATGCCGCTCTTATATCAGCGATATTATTATCTATCGACCTAGAAGGATACGGCCTCGCATTAAGTAATAAGCGTACTTTATCCCAATTAGCTCTACCAGATTTTACAACATACATAGGTTCGATTACCACTCCTTCTTCATGCAGAAATCGTGCATTGGGTGGCATAGAACCGGGACGAATTCCTCCTAACTCAGCATGGTGCGAGCGACTGGCGACAAAACCAATGAGTTGCGATTCTACAAAAACAGGAGAAATAAGGGTAATATCTGGAAGATGGGATCCCCCAAATTTAGGATGATTAGTCATTACTGTATCACCAGGCCTCATTTTTAGGACATCCATAACAGAACGGACACATAGACCTAAAGCCCCTAAATGAACCGGAATATGCGGTGCATTTACTATTAGATTTCCATGCCTGTCCAAGAGTGCACATGAAAAATCCAGTCGTTCTTTTACGTTGGTGGAAATTGCGGTTCGTTGCAACAATGTTCCCATTTCTTTGGCAATATTTGTAAAGCTATTAACAAATAGCTCTAAGCGAATAGAACTATGCTTCTTTGAATAATCAGATAGTAAATTTACATTATGGTTCAGAATTAAAGATCCTGAATCATTGATAGATCCATTCCAATCGTTTGGAATAAAAGTCGCACTATAAGATTCAAAAACTAATGCTGGCCCAGCTATGGTGGCACCAACTTGAGTTTCTGACCGATCATAAATCGAAGCTTTTAACCACTTATCTTGTATCCACATTTCACTGACTTCATTTACATCGACTGTTTTTCTGTCCTGGCAAGAAGAATTATTATTGGAATTTTCGACAACCACGCTGGAAACTACAACGCGAATAGAAACAACTTCTATCTTTTTAACTTCTGGGATATGCCCGTAAAGTTGTTGATACCGAGAAGTAAAGGCCGTCTCTAAATCCGCTTCCCAATCAAGACTTAACGGTTGATCTTGACCAAAAAAACGTAACTGTACGACTTGTCTACTTACAACACTATCAGAGATNCCTTCTTTTAAAATTTTACTGTGGGCCTTCTGTGCCAATTCCTCAAAAAACTGAAGTAATCTATCTCCAACTATAGATAGGTCTTGGATTACTTGCATTTCAACAAACCGCTCGATCCGAGCATGACCTATTCCTAATGCACTAAGCAAACCTGCATCTTCAGGAATCACCACCGTTTTAATCCCAAGCAACTGTGCGACACCACAAGCATGTTGTCCACCGGCACCACCGAANGCAACTAAAACATATTCTTTGGGGTCATATCCACTCTCCAAGGAAACACGACGAACCGTATTGGCCATACGTTCTTCAGCAATACTAATGAAACCTTCGAGTATTTCTTCTTTCGATGGAGTGGTTTTAGTCTCTTTTTTTATTATTTCGAGCAATTCGTTGAGCCTGTTTTCCGCAGAAGACTGGCTTATTGGTATTCCAAAACGTTCCTTCTTCAATCGACCCAAAAGCAAGTTTACGTCTGTNAATGTTAATGGTCCGCCAGCGCCATAACATGCTGGTCCCGGTATAGCACCTGCACTTTCTGGACCAACCTTCAGGCGACCAGAATGAAAACCACATATCGATCCCCCCCCCGCAGCTACTGTCTCTATAGATAGGGCCGGAGCTACTATATGCGCACCGGCTACATGATGCTCAAAGACATATTCATATTTATCATCGTAACGTGCAACATCCGTACTGGTCCCACCCATATCAAAACTAATTATCCGACTAAAACCGGCTAGGCGACCAGCTCGCACAGCTCCTACAACTCCTCCTGCTGGGCCACTCAAAAGGCTGTCTTTAGGTCGGAATTCGAGACTGGGCAGAAGTCCACCTGCACTGGTCATAACATGTAATAAACCTTTGTTTATTCCACATTCTATTTCACGCAAATAATCATCTATTACGGGCCCTATAAATGCATCTACAACCGTCGTCTGTGTACGTTCTAGATATTTGATGAAGGGAGAAAGATCCGTAGCACGAATCACACGTTGGATTCCACTCGATAGCAGGCATTCTGAAACCTGATCTTCGTGGATCGAATTTACATAGCTATTGACAAATGATATTGCCACTGTGTCAATACCATTCTTTACCAATTCACCCACTTCTCTTTTTAGAGAATTTAATTTAGGAGCCTTTAAAACGTTGCCTTTTGAATCAATTCTTTCATCTACTTCAACTACGCGCGTGTATAAAGGCGACTCTTTTACTATATTCAAGGAGAATAAATCAGAACGAGCTTGTGTACCGATTTCTAACACATCTGCAAACCCCTTTGTGACAAAAAGTGCAACAGGGACACCCTGCTTTTCCAATAGTGCATTAGTGCCCAGTGTCGTACCAAGGCGCATGTCAATTTTTGGTAAAAGCTCAGGCTTTGAACTTCCAGTAACTAATTGTGCTGCAAGAATAGGCGCAGGTTGAGGAGATCTTAATTCAAAGCCACTTCCTATTATTTCTTTTGACATGGGACGATCTAATTTTACGATACCCCGTGATACGTCACACTCAATTACATGACTTTGGGGCATATCCCGAGTAGCCAAAGATGAAAAAGAAAATCCTACCTCAAGATCTTTAACCACCGGCCAATCACAAATTACTCTAAATCGACAACTATCAAGCTTTTCAATAACCTCTCCACGCAATGCGCTGTTACTTAATACTTTGCATCGCAAATAGCCACCTTCAGGAGAACACGCGAGACAATCCGTAAAAGTACCTCCTGTATCTATCCAAATTTTCCAATTTTTTGATTTAATCATAGGCACACCGATTTTTTCAAACCATCAACAAAAATTTTATGTGAATTTTATTTGCTTTTTTTAAAATTTCTACAACATTCGAATGAATAGCAGTGACCTGTTTGATCACATCTGTATACAAATCTAACTGATTCCAATAAAAGAATAAATGTCTGTAGAGATTGTTACCAGCCAAAACCAAGTTCAGGGTGTTTTTGACAATGGACGTATCAGAGAGCGTAAACCCATTGCATTCCCTAATGAGACCTCAACTATAAATTCTTTTTCCACACTTTTTTATTGGGCTCATGCTTGGAGTGAACATGGAGGCTTAATCGGTGAACATCCACACCGCGGATTTGAGATATGCACATTTGTAATTCAAGGAAGCATTGAACACTATGATAACAAAACCAAAAGGTGGACTCTTCTTAAAGAAGGTGCTGCCCAAGTTATTCGATCAGGCAGCGGGATAAAACACGCTGAAAAAATAAATCCAAGATCAAGGATTTTTCAAATTTGGCTGGATCCAAATTTGAAATACAGTCTTGCCTCAGAGCCAAGTTACCATGATTATCCAGAAAAACTATTCCCAGTGGCCTCAAGTAACGGTGTCCAAATCAAAACATTTGTCGGACAGGGCTCTCCAGTTCGATTACAGACTTCAACACGTATTCGACTATTAACTTTTGAGCCTGGTAAATACAGTATACCTATGACACCAGGATATAGATCTGGTGTTTTCATTCTAAAAGGCAAATTATCCCTAAATCAATATGCTGGGGAAAAAAATGACTTTGCCGTATTGGTCGATGAAACTAAGCTTTTAATAGATTCAGATTCGAAATCACAACTTTTTGTTGTCGAGGTTCCGCATCCAGCGCCCTACGAGACGTTCGCTTCAACTCAGCAGTAAACCCATGACTTTGGGTTCTTTTTTTAAAAAAATGCGTTCCGGAATAATGAACATAATTTTACTGACCATCCTCAACCCAATAGACTATTTCCCTATAGCTACTGACTTCATATCCATGCAATCCTTCAAAAATCTCACCTGTCAGTTAAACTGGATAGCCTAAATTCCAAAAGTTCATCCTACCAAATCATTCTTAAATCTTGTTTAGAATCATCATAGCCTTTTCAAGAATTTCTCTTTTTTCTTTTATGTTTTTTACTGAACCGGGATCCAGGTAAAGAGAAAAACCGTCCTCGTGGCTACTTATATCGATTGCTTGATCTACTTTATTGACTTCATTTATTACTTCGTATGAATTCACCGGATGAGAAATATTTTTGACCGCAATGGGTCCTAGCTCATTACATTCGATAACGTCACAAATAAGCATATGAGTATCTTCCGAAATAAGAATTTGATTGGGCTTAGCATTTGATTCAAGCCTTGACGCCAAATTTACACCGTTACCAATCGTAGTGTAATCTAACCGGTCATGTGAACCAAAATTTCCTACCGTGCAAATATCTGAATGTATGCCGATTCGAATATCCATAGGTTGGGAGATTCCCTTTTCTCGCCATCCTTTTTGTATTTCATACATTTTTTCTTTCATCTCTAAAGCCATGCGAACACAAGCTAATGCGTCTTCCTTAATTCCCAATGAATGTGGGTCACCAAAAAAGACCATTATCGCATCACCAATATATTTATCAACCGTCCCACCATATTTAACAGCGATCATAGTCATCGCTGTCAAATAATCAGTTATTAATTCGGTTAAAGCTTCTGGCTCCAGTTGTTCCGTGATTGTGCTAAAACCCTTTATATCTGAAAAAAATACTGTTAAACGTTTTCTTTTCGTGGTTATAGCGACTTCAAGATCTCCAGAGAAGATAGAATTATACACTTGAGGCGAAAAATATTTAGCCAACTTTGTTAATATAATCTCATTGTCTTTTGAAGCCGTGACATCTGTGCCGTAAATATTTACAAATTTAAATGCGCTTACTATTACGATATTAAATTTGTAGACTCTTGATCCAACCTCTATTTCTATCTCTTTACTAAATTTATTATCAAATCTTTCTGATATTTGCTTTGGAATAAGGTCTCCCTTACTTATTTGCCATTCATTTGAAATAAATTTTGCAGCGCAGTTCGCATACAAGAGTACACCATTGAGGTCACATCTTAATACAGGATTAGGATTCTGATCTGGAAATTTCGTCAGAGCTCGAACCGCAGTGACATCCGTCCCATAAATATTTGTACAATCCAACTCTGGTACAGGTACAACACTGAAAGAAAAACTCCGACTACCGCAATCGACACTAACTAGAACGGATTCGGAATCCTGACGATTGAGAATCAAAGAATCTGGAACAAATTCTCCAATTTTAATTTTCCAGGACTTTAAAATAAATGACGCAGCCTGGTTTGCGTATTTCAACCTTCCACTCAAATCAGTACGTAAAATAGGATTTGGATTTTGCTCTGGAAATTTCTCAATTAATAACTGCTCGGTAATATCAGTTCCATAAATAAAAATTAGCTGTTTATCTTTTGAATCAGAGACACGAAACAAATAAGTTTTACGACCGATTTGGATTTTAGCCTCCTTATAGAAATTCATACGAAGTATAGACAGAACTTCTTTCGGAAGTTGTGACTCTATCTGGATGCCCCAAAAGTGAATGATATCTTTAGAGGCTGTATTAAAAAAGACCAAAACACCTTCAGTATCTATACCGAAAACTGGATAGGGATTTCTCTCCGCAGCTCTTAATTCGGCTTTAATAAAAGGATTTAATTTGGTCCAGTTCAATTTACTCAGAATAATTTGCCCCCAAAAAACCAACTTCTATTTTCAAGCTTTAGGTTTTTTATCGAATTTCTCTCGAAGTTCATTTTCAACACATTTCGGAACGAACTGACTTATATCACCGCCAAGCTGAGCGACTTGACGGACGACCGAAGAGCTTAGATACATATATTCGGCTTTGGTCATTAAAAACACAGTATCAAATTCCCCCCAGAGAGAACGGTTAGTCAAAGCCATAGAAAATTCGTGTTCAAAATCTGTGACCGCACGCAAACCTCGAATTGCCGTATGAATGCCATTACGACGGGCATAATCGACCGTTAGCCCGTCGTTATGATCAACGTCAACTTGGGACCAGCACTTTGTCGCCTCCGAAACCATTCTAATAGAATCTGACAATTCAAACAATGGCACTTTTTGGGAATTGGTAGAAATAACGATCGTGACACGGTCAAAAACATCCAATGCTCTCTCGACAATGTTAAGATGTCCATTCGTAATCGGATCAAAACTTCCTGGGTAGATCGCTCGTTTCATCACGTTATCTCCTATCTGTCGGCAAAACCTAACGCAATTAGCGAAACTCCGATACGTATCTCGGTATTAAATGCATAACCTGAAGTAATTGGTGTTAAAANCATTTCACTAACACTCACATTTGGTGCGAGTGATCTGAGAGAATTCAGAAAAGCATTACATTTCGCCCTCGACCCTATGCTCATAATTTTTGAGCGCCACTGAATTCTGTTCATTCCGCTTTCAAAAATAACCTCATCACTCTGCGTTATTTGTTCAAGACAATTCGTTTCAGCATGTTCACGTGCTTTTAAAAAAAAATGACTCCTCTGCTCCTTATTCAAGGCCATTCTCTCAACCATTACTTTATCTCGTATAACCCCAGACATTGAAAAAAAGAGTTTTTTATTTGAGTTTTCCCACGAATCAATTTCTACATCTTCAAAATATTTATCAGCAAGATCATCAATATTAGGCAAGCTATTTCTACTGTCGATTACTCCAGAAATTTCATAAATTCCTTTATCGCCACATACTAGCAATTCTAACTCCGCAAAACCAGATAAACCTTCTATTAGATCAAAAGCAATTGCACAGTTATCAATAGCTTCAACTCCCTTCAGTAAACCGGTTTTATCAATGAAATTTTCACTAAAATCGTTGTCATGTGAATTGGAATCCTGTTCTTTACTTCCATAATCTTTTTCCACATCCGTACGCTCCATATTTAACCCCAAGGAGTCATCTATGTTCGAGACAGTTCGTTTCAGGTGGCCTACGGTTTCATCAATAGAATCATCCTCAACAAAAGCTTCATTTAGGTCTTCATTGTTTACTGATCCATTATCCAATTCTTCAGTTGTCTCAAAAAAACCTTTTACAGAATCTTCNACATAATCCCATGAAGTGTAAACCAGAAGACTCAAAAGTGAACAAATTCCTATTGACCCAACTAATCTCAACGTCCTTCGCCAAGGTANTTTAGGCTTTGATCTAANATCAATCCGGATCAATGGATCAACTCNCTCTTGGCTAAACCAATTGCAATNGCAAATTGGGAGTTCAATTCGCTAACTTCATCACGATTAGTAATACTCTGTTTCTTTGGACCAAGCGGATCCAAAATAAATGGGTTTGCCCCTAATTTATCTGAAAANCCTTGAATATCTNCTTCAAAAATATTTCCAGCATAAAAAACGTCTTCAATCGGCTTNCCCAAATCTTGGACAATAGACAAGACACCTTGTTCAAGAGATTGGGAAAATGAATCCTCAGNTTCATTCTTATACGTNCCTATTTGAACCACTTCGCCTTCACATATTAAAACGACAAAACCGACGCCCTCGCCTATATAAATTAGAATTTGTGCTCCAGAAAGACTAAATAATCCAGTATCATATATCGAATTGTAAAGCGCGAGGTGAGGTACATCCATATTGAATTTTTTAATTTTCACANACCGAGCAATATCTCGATAATGNCACAAAACTTNTTCACGAACTCCAACAGAAAAAACCCANTCCCTGACTGAAAAAAAATCCATCATCAATGAATCGTCTTTTGCGTCTAACATAGTCATGGATTCCCAACGTAAATGCTCTCTAATTTCCTTCGAATCTCCTAAAGAGGTTGAACTTCGCCTAACAAGTACCGCGGTGGGGTGAAGAGCCATACAAGTGCTACCGAAATTGATATTATTTTCCTCGATAATATCAATTATTAACTCAGCAATTCCATGACGGACACTGTCGTCTTTTAAACTATGAGAATGAAAAACAGCAGGCAGTTTGCCTTCTATTAAATGCAATGGTTCAATCGTGTTTTTTGATTTTTTTTCGAGCACAGCTAAAAACAAACTACTGCCCAAGCAATGAATACCCAGTGACTTACTATTTTTCCAGAACACGAATTCTAACCTACATTCTCAGCTATTAAACAATAGCTTGTTTTTTTAGTGGGGCGATATTGAGCATCACAGACATCTACCATACACAAAAAATACCTTTCAAACGNATGCATGGCAAACATTAAACATTTTTTCTANCGAAGAAAAAATGTTCCNGATAATTTCACTTCTCGGGTTTTTCGAACTTTATCCGTCAAACGGTTATCATTATTTTCCCACCGTAAAAGTCCCATNCCACGAAAATTATCGCTAAATTTGTAAGTNATTGATAATTGAGTCTTNAAAGTATTCTGCTCTGNAATGGGAGTCCGNGTNTCACCCGCAGTTCCATTGGATCGAATTTCAGAAGTTATACCGATCTCATAATTAAGAGCAATATTACTTTTCAATCTACCCACAAGAGGCAAACTCCGTGGCTTCAGATCGTATTTAAAAGTCAACTTAGTAGACGAGCGTTCACTGCTGCTTGAACCACGGAGCGGAGGAAGCCCGATTCCAATACTGTCGGTTGAGGATAACTCGTACTCCAAGTTTAGAGATTCATTAAGAACATGTTCGAGATTGGTAGTCGGTCCCCAGCGCCANCGTCCATTCCAAGACGCTCGAATCTCTCTGCTATTTCCTCGCGTCAAAAGATTTTTAGACTCAAGGCTTCCTTCACCCTCCCTGTTAAATTTTTTCTCATATTGAAAATTAACTTGTGCGCTATTAATAAAACGTTTCACATACGGTATCCTATCAGCTCGACCCCATGTTACATTTACTCTAGGGTGACTCCGCTCTTTCGTAACACGTAATCTTGTTTTTGCACTACCACTCCGATTATTTTCTTGGTCTCTAAAATTTACTTTGACACTAATTCCCAACGGCATACGTAACCCAGAGCTAGCTTCTTTCTGCACGCCGCGAGACATATTATCCTGCGTGGTTAAACCAACTACAGCTCGCTCAACGCGAACAGAATCATCTAAACCGAACTGATAAGCCAACGAAGGTCGTTCAATCAAATTAAAATTACGATTAGAAGTATCCCGTCTCCAATTTGCATTTATAGGCTCTACGTATTTTCCCATAAACCTAAATAAATGATTGAAAATAAAAGGGCTTTTACGTTTAGGTTTACGTTGCGTGATANTAGAAGTATCGGATCGNACAGACTTGGTGGTTAATGCCCCATAATCACNCGATTCAGCCGCCCTATTTNCGGTTACGGCCTTCACTTCACCCAACTCCCTTAAAATAAGTGGTAACTTAATGCTCAATCTCGCAGAAACATCATGTTTAGCATCAATATCAATTGGTGAAATTGCAAGTCCAGTAGTTGAATCAACAACAACACCACCACGTCTTTGCGAGGGGTCGTTCTGCTCATTATAACTCGATTTAAATGTATAATTTTGATCTACAAACTTAATTAGTCGCAATGTCAAAGAGACGTCTGCAGTCTGACGCCGAGCAACTTCTCTTCCGAAACTTAAATTTGTAGGTTCAAATTTTTTGCGAAGATCTCGATCAATCTTAAGACTGTAGTCAGCCGANAGGCCNGTGAATGGATTTAACTTGGTAGAATATGTCTCATTTAAACCAAAATCTTCTTGGCTTGTTGTATCTGCATCACCTCTTTGTAAATTCTCGGTAAAACGNCGATTACCTGCCAANGAATAATTNGCNCTAGAAGGCAATGGACGCATCCTAAGACTACGCCAAGACTCTGGTGCAAATTTGGGCAACCATGATAGCGGTTTTAGGGATGGTTTAGGCAAAGGCATTTGATATCCAAAATTAAACGTCTGTGCTTCTTGACTGTTTATCGGTCTTACTGGATCAGAAGATTTTTCACTAGAGTGCGACAGCCGAAGATTCATTTGATCCATAGTCCAACGNAAAATNACATTTTTNCCTGGACGNTTCCTCAATGATATATCAAAAAATTCTTTGCTGCGCTGAGATTTCTGTATACGTTTCTCTGCTAACGTTAACTCAACGTCCGAACCCGGTCCGAATCTTGGCAAACTCGTTGACCGATCAAAATTCACCTTAAGTGGTATTGACAAACCCCAACTTCCAGGAAGCAGTCGATGCAACTGTGTTGTTGCCTGAATACTAGCTCCGTGGTCCGCACTATTGCCACCATCACTATTTACGGATCTGAAATCCTGCTCTTTCCACTCAACCTGTGAATCTATATTCATGAAATCTGCAAGCTTCGTNTTCACTCTCGCAAAAGCGGCTAAACCAACATTATTACGCGCTTCATCCAAACGCAATTCATTTACATATACTCTACCCGTTAGTACTTCATTTTGNCCTCGGTTTCGCACCCCGACACTTAGNTGACGTATCGACTGCATAGAAGGGTTGCCCCGTACGCGATAAATAGATGGCTCGCCATCACGTAAGTCGCTTCGACTAAATTCTTGCTCAATTGCNATCAACTTCACCTTAGGATTATATCCAGCACTTCGCCAATTAATAAGCTCGTCTTCGGTCAACGTTTGCTGTCCTTCTATAGGAGTACCTCNANCATCNAGCACTTGATANATCATTGTATAAATTAAATCGTCCCGATTCGACCCCTCAGTCTTGAGTAGGGCCTTTAACTGGGCCATAACTATCAGATCAACATCTATTTCGTTACCATTCCATCCAGTTCTTTGTCCCTCCCACCCTGGGAAAATTGGGCTAACTACCTCGTAATAATTTGTGCTATCTGAACCAAATCTTACGAAAAGATCTAGGATACTTTTATCTCCTACCAAATATTCAGTATTAGTGGAATCTCCATGAACAAACATACGAAGACGCTTATAGTCAGTATAAGCNACTGCACGACTCATTATCCTAGTAGCTGACATCTGGTGTCCAGGTTCAAGTTCTNTGTATGAAAGAACGAGTGATTGCTCTCGCTCACGAGTTCGTGATTGTGCATTCCTACGAATTTTAACACCNGGAGGAGGTCGATACTTGAGGCTCTTATCTGTACCAATCACAGTTACATCAAGCGTTTCTCCTTCCCTAATAGGAAAACGTGTATTATTTTGAACTATCTCATCTTCTTGCCATTCATTTCCAACTATTTCTATTAATGCTACCTCAACTAATAGAGGACTCTCATCCTCCAAACGAGTTCCGCCAGAGAAAATAAGGCGAGCAAATTCGATCCTAGTTGAATCGGGTAAACCAATCCGCGAAACTCNTTCATCATAAAGNGGTATTCTGACCTGNCGCCAGCCATTGCTTCGCGTTCCTGCAACTTCATACTGGTAATCTGACAAGTCGATTCGATATTGATAATAGTTGTTACGCATATCGAGAACACCATTGTTATTAAGATCTTCCGAATCAGGCCTATCACCAGTTTCNAGATCTACCTTATTTCCTTGNGTTCCATTAATACGACTATAATCGTTCTTATTTCGTTGAGCGTCATATTTCCAGTTNTCACCCTCCGGATCGTCCTCAGTCTGATTAACCGATAAAACATTTTGGGATGAGTATAACTCTAAAAAATCCTCTTTGCGTTCGTATAGCGATTTTGTAGTATCATAATCAGCTTGAATTAACCGCAGGTAATAATTTAATTCTGCTTCATCGCTCCGACCATCAATACCAACATCTTCTTCGCTAGAAACTACACCATCTCCGGTAGTTCGGCCGGGAAACGGAGCATCTTCAGTATCTAATTTTCCATTAGCAATAAAATCTTCGCTTATCTGATCTCCCAATTCGACATATAGTATCCCTTCTTCGCCTCGAACCCATACTTCCAAAAACTTAGATTGGGAAAAGTCATTTACCGTAGTCAATGCCGTCATAATTCCTCCCCAAGACGTAGGAGTATCTGGACGACTATCGANGGTTAGTGATAAAATATCTGTATTTCTGTTTTGTGCTTCTATCTGCTCTTCCTGATTCGGCCAGATTTCGATCCTNGAGACNCCATCATAAGGATTATACCAAGAAAAATTNGCCCTATTTTCTTTTGAAAATCTGGCTTCACCAGGAAGACTCGAAGCTACCCAACGAGTTCGACCGATTGAAATATTTATAGGACGTTCACTACCTTCAAAATCATCAATATAGCCACGACCCTTTGTATTCAAATTCGGCCGACTTTGTGCTACTTCGGCGTCCAAAATAACTTCTGAAGTCTCAGCCGTTTTTATCAGAGGCATTCTGTCAATAAGACGTGTCAACAAAGGGACCTCCCGCCGTGCCCGCAAGTCTAAATTCCATGTAATTGAACGCGTAGGCTCTGTTCCAACACGTACTCGACGCTCATTCGAACGTTCGTTATTGTAAAGTAACGTACTTCCAATCCTCCCATCCCCAGCCCAAAATTCATATTCTGACCGAAGTCCCAGCAAGGTCTTTTGTTGACTTCCCAAACCAAAAACATCCTCAGATTCAAACGATATCTCTAACTCCGCTCCCGGATCTGAAACCTCCTGGGCGACGTTACCGACAAATGTGACATTACCAATAAAATCAACATTAAAATCTATTCCACGACTGAGATTTCGACCGTTTAAACGTACTTCAACAGTTTCAGAGCGAACGCCACCGAAAATACCGCCTAAACGAATTCGTTGCTCGCTAGACATGGCACGAATCAACAATTTGTAACGACTCGCCTCAGTCTGGTCTCGTTGCTGTTGGCTATCGTAAATCTCTGGAATTTCCTCTCTTAATAATCCTCTGTAATTCGATCCCTTTGGAGCAAAAGGACGCTGATCTGGAAAAATTAAGTGGCCACGCAAATCATCTAACCCAATGTAGTCGGCGTCAATAATCCGATCTGCTGGACTTCCCGGATCCTGCCCACGTTGATCTAATCCCATTATCTGAATAAATGCGCGACCATCCTGGGATGGCTGATCCTCTCTACCAGCTTCTTCTTTTACAACATCCAAACGCAANGTTTTTGGATCGAACTTTCTCCCTACGCCATAACCTGANGCAATGCGATAAACATTTTTCCATTCCAAGTTCCATGTTGGAAATCCAGGACGAGCATTTCGAGCCTTGATAAGTTTTAAAACTAGGCTATCGCTGTTCGCAACATTTAACCTATTGCTCTCCTGTTGGATTAAACCATCAAAATTAGGGTCCTGTGTCTTATAACGAACCGCCAATGCGTGACGTTCGTTTACAGGTCTCTCCATTATGATATACCCAGCTTCCGAAATAACCGTGTACTCNTGGTCTGGATCNAGCAATTGCCATGTCCCTGATTCGTAACAACCACTATTTCTCAATCTTTCCTGATTGGGACCAAAACAATCTACATCTGACTCAAGAGCGTCAGAGATATCCACCCAAGCTTCACCAGGTTTAGCAAATGTTTCAGCATCATTATTTGTATTAAAATCATTGATATAGACCTCTATTTGATTAACATCAACAAAATTTTCAGTTCCAAACTGTGCCCCTTGAGCAAGAGATCTGAAATCGGTTAGATTTGACCGATAAAATTCATGTAGAAAAAAATATGTATTTCGTAAATATTGATAATCTCTGATTTCTAGAGTATCCGCCGCAACACCACCTTTAAATGTTTGTCGATTACTTTTACTCTTTTCATGGCTCGCTATAGTTGTAAAGGCTAATGGTCCAAGATGACCTTTTGCTCTAATCCCAAAAAGTCCTTTATTTTGCTGACGAAACCCCACGAATCGCGTTGCCGGTAACTCAAGCGTTGTATTACCAGCTTGAATCTCCTGAAAAATAGCATCATCCTCACCTTTATAATCCAGCTTTATTTGATTTGCAATCTGATCTCCTAAATTACTACTAAATGCAGACCCAACATTCTCGGTATCCTGATCTATACGAACATTGATTAACTCACCAACCTTTCCTTCAACGGAAAATTTTGATTCTTGGTCTATACTCAAAGACGGAAATTTTGAAGACCTCCCCAAAGAGGTTTGAACCTCGCCCACTGTCCATTCGCTCTTTCCACCTATGATTATGGTACGAGAGCCATTCAAACGAAGACTGGCACCTTCATCTCCGATTAAACGCCTGAGCGGCTTAGGAGCCGCATATGGCACAGTCCATTCAAAACGACTATTCTTTCTACCAATTTGATTCAAAACAGTTTGACGTTGTATTCTTCTTTGCTCTTTAACCCAAGCACCGATAGCCTGTTTTTCAAATTCCAATTTCAGGTATTGGTCTAGCGAGAGATCTATCGTTAACCCATCTGGAAAACCTGCAATCATTCTGCGATATTGTACACGAGAATTATCTATTGAAATCTGGAAATGTTGAGGTTTTATGTCTCTGGATGGAAATAAAAGAAAACCTCTAGCAATAGAGGAACTAACATCGATAGAAAAGTGTTCAGAAAGTGGGCCAAACATGCGATCAAGTCGCAGTCCAACATCTGCGTACACCGATCCATACGTAACAGCTAAAATCGAAAAAATGTATCTAATTGTTTGAGAAAACTTGGGCAACAATTCGACAGTCCACGCACTTTCTTATAAATTATAAAATCTGATATCCTACAAATAGGAGATATTAAAAATATATTAACAAAGTGCGATAAGCAGTCTCCAAACCCTCAAGAAAAACTTAACACGGAAATTTTTTGTTTTTCCTTTTTTTAAAAAAATAGTATGGTTAGTTGATAATTTCAAGCAGTTGACAAAATTGTATGAATCCTTTTAACCCTAAAGTCTAATTTTTTGCTATTTTTATACGACTTCTTGACTCGACTGACGTACTTAATCCTATTAAGTTTCATCGGATTATTTTTGACGTCGTTTTTACAAAAAGATTCGGGTTGTTATTGAATTTATATTCTCGCTATGTACTACGCGAACATATTTGTCCCTTCTTCTTTGGGTTTTTTCTGGTCGTCTTCGTCTTAATAATAGACGTTATCCTACAATTCTTAGATCGTGTTTTAAGCAAAGGTATAGATCCCACTACCGGATTATCGTTGTTATTGTACAATATGGCGTGGATAATCGCTTTAGCAGTACCAATGGCAGTACTAATTGCAAATTTGATGGCGTTTGGCCGTATGGCTGCAGACGGGGAAATTCTTGCCATGAAGTCCTGTGGAATAGGTTTCTACAAACTCCTCCGTCCTGTTCTNACGGTATCAGTTTTTCTTACAATCGCAATGATTCTTTTTAATGATAAGATATTGCCAGACTGGAATCACAAAGCTCGTAGTATCTCNTCAAGTTTGCAACGTACAAAAGCTTCTCTGGCTCTAAAGCATCGCGAAGGCNTATTCCTTCGATCTTTAGGGGGCTACAACCTACTAATTCGGGAGGTAAACCAAGANAACAACTATCTTAAAAACATAACTGTGTACAACAACAAACATCCCGGTCCCCCATTTACACTACATGCCACAAAGGGACGAGTACAATTTTTCGATAACGGTGCTTATGCGCGCTTAACACTCCATGAAGGAGTTTTCCACAAAGTAGAAAACAAACAAAAAACCTCCACCATATNTGGAAATTTCGAAAAGCAAGTTATTCATATAAANGACCCNCGGAGAGCATTTGAAGAAAGATCATCATCATATCGTAGTGACCGTGAGTTAGACATATCCTCAATGTATTCATTAGTTAAAAACAAAAACAACACTATCGAATCAAAGAAAAAATCAATCGATAGTTTAGTTANTGATATGATGACCTTATTAAGAAAAGCTTACAACGCAACAGAAACCACTTCTAGTGTCCTAGATGGCTACTACACCGATTCTGTTAAAGTCCAAATTAAGTCAATACAAGATAAACTAGAAAAAAACCAAGATATNGTCACAAAATTACAAGCACAAATTGACGAATTTCAAGTTGAAATACATAAAAAATTTTCCATACCTGCAGCATGTATCGTTTTTACCCTCATCGGAGCCCCGCTCGGTGCTCGAATCCGCCNACATGGGGCAACGGTATCCGTCGCAATTAGTCTAACCTTCTTCTGGGTATACTGGCTTTTTCTGATTGG
Organism: Gemmatimonadota bacterium; assembly: GCA_002693325.1. Classification (GTDB taxonomy): domain Bacteria; phylum Latescibacterota; class UBA2968; order UBA8231; family UBA8231. The sequence continues at coordinate 19,402 of NZPK01000022.1, forward strand.
CGGAGAAGAATTAGCCGATCGAGGCTTTGTCGACCCCGCTCTTGCAATGTGGGCACCAAATTTAACTTTTTCCTGTTTGGGGATAATACTGATCTACCGTTTTACCCGTGGGCACAACNNCAGGTTTCTTTCACGAATTTNNTCTTAAAATGAATATTTTANANAAATATATCGCCCGNCGGTTGCTTATTTCCTTGCTACTGACAACACTCACTTTTCTTCTCATTACTTTAGTTATCGACTTAACCGAAAACATAGATACTTTTATAGATTATGAAGCTAAAATAGATCTAATAGTTCTTTACTACGCTTATCGTATCCCTTACTGGTTAATCTTGATACTACCAATATCTTGTTTATTGGGATCAATTTTTGCGCTGACGAGCCTAGCCCGCCATAATGAAGTAACGGCTATGAAAACTCTCGGCTTTAGCATAAATCGCATTCTTATACCAATATTCTTTTGTGGCGCATCAATCAGTGGNTTTGCGTTCGTTTTCACCGATTATGTAGTTCCGAGTGCAACNCTTAATCACAATAAAATAAATAAACAAATTAGGTCTCAGCAGTCTGATGATGGTTCACAACGTCACGTCCTGATACAAGGCNGTNTGGGAGAAATTATTTATGCGCGAAATTATGATGCAAAGATAGAGCGTGCCGAAGAAGTCTCTATTGAAATGTTTACTAACTCCAAACTGTCGACTCGCATAATAGCTGAAAATTTATTTTGGAANAAACANGATTGGATTGCCGTCGAAGGATATCGTTACACATTTAGAGAAAACNACCAAACCACTACAAGTTTTGANACACTCGCCATAANACTCTCTAAGTTGAGTCCTGAGGATTTTTCACGAAAAATAAAGCTCCCCGAAGAAATGACCTACTCTGAATTAAAAACATATATCTCCCGAGGGAATGTCAGAGGGGAAGATGTTAGCCGACATCGCGTCGACCTATATTTAAAAGGTGCATTACCGTTTGCTTCATTTATTATTATAGTATTGGGATCTACGATAGGNGCAAATGCTCGTAGCACTAGTATTTCAAATAGTTTTGG
>NZPK01000023.1 GCA_002693325.1 Gemmatimonadota bacterium
CTAAGATGTTTTCATAAGATGCTACGGGCTCGACCTCATATTCCCGCGCCAGTAATTCACCAGCTTTCATAAGGTGATATCCAGCGTCTAAGTGTTGATCGATTTGACTTAGGAAATCCGCAGCGGTGTAGTATCCTTCCCAGCCCATATAAATGTTTTCTTCTGCCCATTTGAAGAGTCCGGATATTTCATCGGTTCGTTCTTCTTGATGATATCGATCTGCTAAATGCAAAACGCAGGCTCGATAATTCCCTAATAATCGTTCGCTATTTTCATCTTTATAGACGCGTTCGTCTGTCAAACTTCGAAATTGGTAGGTTTCAAAGAGGTTTTGCTCGAGCGTCGATATATCAGACGTTGGCTCAATAGTAGGGATGACTTTCATTGTCATTCCCATCATTTTCATGTATGGCGTTAAACCAACGTGATTCATATGGGGGATTGTAATAGCAAAGTGGAGAGGTCGTTTCCACTGATTCCAATATGTTATCCCTATTACCATTAAATCCTGTATCCTTAGTAAATCATGGCCGGGTTGGCTGTCCACCTCTAACTGGAGCCCTAATTTTTTGTATTCGGTTGGTACTTTTGGTTCTCGCCAAAGACGATGATAAAGATCGACCATTTGCGTGTCTGTTAGTACTGAATCGATATATTCGTCGTTAATTTTAATATCTATTTTAGGCTCTCGATCTCTTAGTTGTTTGATATACCATCCGGTATTGAGGAGGCTGAGATTAACGACCCGTACATCTCTTCGTAATCCCTCTACTTCTTGCATATACCACAGGGGAAAAGTATCGTTGTCTCCATTGGTAAAAAGAATGCTATTGGGTTCGCAGGTCTCGAGTATATTGTGTGCATAATCGTATGCAATATAATCCCCGGTGCGATCTTCTATGTCGTATAGTTTGACAGCAGTTCCCAAAGGCAGTAACAGAGCTATTGCTGATAGGGCAATCAGGATACCACCGTGAAATCTTTCCAATCGTGGTCGCATCCACTCGATAATAGCGGTCCATCCCAGTCCGATCCAAAGCGCATATGCCAGATACATACCTCCAAAAACGTAATGTCGCTCTCGAGGTTGCGGGTCGGGCATATTCAGATAAAAAGAGAGTCCAAATCCCATCACTACGAATAGAGCTAGAATAGCTAGGAAACGTCGCCAATCGCGTTTCCTTTGCCACAGTAATCCAACAAGTCCCAAGCTATAGGGTATCCACGAGATTGAAACAGGATGAGGCTCGGGGCTGGTGGCTTTGCGAAATACCGTTACTTGTTCCAGAAAAGGGAAAGGAAATTGTTGGAAAAAATACTTCATTTGCTGATCCCAAAACTGGTAAGCCCGATCTGCACGTGGAGTGAGCATGCTCAGTAACATGCTTTCCGTTCCATATTGTTCGCGATTGACAAAGGATAAGAATGCTTTCCATGTTTCCGGATCATTTTCATCAATCGCCGGATTTAGTCCTGAGCGGATGTACAGTGCTAAATACGTCGAATAACCCAATGCAAAAAGAACGAGTACGCCAAGCAGCAGATAACATGCTCGACGATCTGTTCCATAGAGGTTGTAAAGGAGAGCGGCTAAACCACTTAGTATTACCAGGTTAGAAACGCTACCGGGTCCTAACAGAGCAATAGAAATTACTGCTCCGGCGGCAAACGCGATGAGTTGTATAATCAGTCGACGGAGTTTATTGTCGGCAAACCATGCAAGAATAGCTATTGTAGGAATGGTGAGCAGGCACAGTAAGTGTAACCCTCCTCCAAGGCCAAATAGATACGCTATAAACAGTAACCATCGATCGCTGGCGTGATGGTGTCCGCTACTTTCCCAGTATAGGATTAACCATAATCCGGCACAGGTAAAAAATATCGAATATCCATAGACTTCTGCTTCTGTTGCGTTAAACCACTGGGTATATGAAAAGGCAAGTAATAAAGAAGCAAGTACAGCGCCAGATAAAGGGCCTACATCTCTACGGTCTCCAAACGGGATCAATGGATTCCCACCTAATGCGCGACGAGCTAAGGCCAGCGTGTAGCAATATACACACCAAATGGCTAATGCTGAGGATAAGGCGGACATGAACGTGACTCGGGCTGCTACATCCGCTATAGGAAAGAGTGAGAAGACGCGGCCCAATAACACATAGAGTGGTGAACCGGGTGGATGGGGGACACCCAATAGGTAGGAGGTAGCAATAAATTCGCCACAGTCCCAAAAAGACACGGCTGGTGCCATGGTCTTGATATACACACCTAGGGTAAGTAAAAAAATACCCACGCCTATATAACGATGAAGAATCGTATAATTATTCATATTAATACTCCACTAGACATATAATGATAGTATTAATTTAGGGTATGAATTTGGAATGCGCCTGTATTAAACATACATTTTTCTGTGTAGATTCTTGTAGCTATTAATATTTTAAAGAGCGAAATAGATCAGTAGGAGGATTGATATGGTAAACATAGTATACATACATTCGCACGACACGGGGCGTTATGTGCAGCCATATGGCTATTCGATACCAACTCCAGCGATTCAAAGTTTAGCGGAGGAGGGGACTCTATTCAGAAAAGCATTTTGTGCAAATCCGACTTGCTCACCTAGCAGGGCCTCTTTGTTAACCGGACAATGGCCGCATAGTTGTGGTATGGGTGGGTTAGTAAATCGGGGGTGGTCATTACCGAATCCACAAAGACTTTTACCAAATTTTTTGAGGGAGCATGGTTATGCTACCGTCCGTGCAGGTATACAACACGTTGTAAAAAATCCTGACGAAGGAGGATACTCNAGAATATTAGAAGGAGAGAAAGGTGATTGGAATACAGCGCTACGTGCTACATCGTTTTTGAAAGAACAGCATGATCAACCCTTTTTTCTAGATGTAGGATTTTTTGCTACGCATCGGCTTGGTGATGGTTTTTCAAATTNACCTAAAAATACTATACCAACTAACCCTAACTATGTTCGACCGCCTGCTCCGTTACCTGATGATATTATGACNCGTAGGGATATGGCAGCCTATATAGATGCAGCACGAACCTTAGATAATCTGATAGGTACGGTAATACAAACATTAGATGCACAGAATTTTGCCGATAATACATTAGTTATTTGTACAACAGACCACGGTGTTGCTTTNCCACGGATGAAATGNAATTTGACGGATCATGGCATGGGTGTAATGTTGATCCTTAGGGGGCCTGGGGGATTCAAAGGGGGTAATGTCATTGATGGTTTAGTGAGCCACATAGATTTGTTTCCAACAGTCTGTGAATTGGCTGAATTACGATTTCCTGATTGGCTTCAGGGAGTTTCGATGCTTCCCCTANTTAATGGNGCTGACAAGGTAAGATCAGAAATATTTGGTGAAATCAATTATCACGTATGTTATGAGCCACAGCGAGCTGTTCGAACCGAGGGATGGAAATATATTTTAAGATTGCATGATAGAGCGCGACCAGTTTTACCGGATTGTGATAACGGATTAAGTAAAACATTCTTATTAAAAAACGACTGGGAATTATACGAGGAATCTAAAGAGAGGTTGTACAATTTAGTGTTGGATCCGAATGAAGTGCAAAATTTAGTTAACTATAAGGAGTATGAGCAGAAATTAGGAGAAATGCGGGCATTGATGCTTAAGTGGAGAAAAGAAACTGGGGACCCATTGATTAAAGAAAAGCTGTTTGATCCACCACCTTCTGCTCAGATCGTTGATTCAAATGCTCGATCTCCGAGTGAGGCAAAAGTAATGTCGGCAAGGTCATTTTTTGGTTTAGAAAACAGCTAGGTTTTTCATCTGTGATACTTTATTTTTTATCTTGTCTTAATATGGCCAAACTCTTTGTTTAGGTCTCTCGCTTTCAAGTCCATGTATAAGAAGTTGAAGTCGCAAATCAGATAATATTTCTTTTTGTGTAGGATCTTCAGCGCAATTAAAATAAGCGTGTGGATCGGCAGAAAGATGGTAAAGTTGTTCAGTGCCATCTTCGCAGAGGACATATCTATACGTTTTGCTTCTCAGTGTTTTCCAGCCGTGCATTTCGGTCTTAACCACAGATCTTTCATTCCATTTTCTATTTAGGAACGATGAGAAAAATGATCGTCCCTGCAGTTTTTTTGGTCGAGGTATTCCTACAGCTTCAAGTAGTGTTGGCAATACGTCAACGCCTTCGATAAGACTGGATATATTGCGTCCAGGAGTTTTAATTTTTTTCGGCCATCGTATAATTAGTGGTACTCTCGTTACACAGTCGTGGCCAGGATATCCTTTTCCATATTTGAGATGTTCACCTAACCATTCCCCATGGTCCGAAGTGAAAATAATTATTGTATTGTCCCGTAATCCCATTTCATCAAGTTGGTTTAAGATCCGTCCGACATGGTGGTCCACCTCACTTATCATTGCGTAATAGCCATGGTGCGCACGCTGAAGTTCTTTTCGAGTGAATGAACCGGCGTTTCGTTGATGTTCTATATGTTCAGGGTATTCGGGAAGAGTTAATGAATGTGGATCGTATAGATCAATGAATTCCTGTGGTGCGACCCAGGGCGAATGTGGAGAATAAAATCCAGATATANAGAAGAAGGGAACATCTTTATTCTGTTTCACAAAATTTATTGTTTGCTCAGCTACAAAAGATGAATGGGTAAACCGTGAATCACCACGGAAAGCAAGTGGTTTGAGAGGAAATCGTTCCTCTGGGTGTTGAATATTATCTTTTATTCCCATTTGTTTTTGCCATATCTCGGCTGCAGGGGGTAGACCTAAGCTTATTTTATCTAGGTGTTCAGGAGCCAAGTNCTCCACCCATGATCTATATGCATCAGGGTAAGGACCAGGTTCGTCAGAAATTTCAAGATGATCGAAACCGTAGCTAGGATGTATGTCGCGGTGATCTCTACACGCGTGAGGGAGGAAGTGAAGTTTTCCGATATTCCCAGATCTATACCCTTTATTTTTAAGGTAATGCGGTATAATGTCTATTTTCTCATCTACTGGAATACCCATTTGTGTGACTCCGAGTGTTGATGGATAACATCCACTTAGAAAAGATAAGCGTGAAGGCATACAAACAGGATTTTGTACGAAGTAGTGATCAAAATTAATTCCGTCATTGGCCAGTTGGTCGAGGTTCGGTGTGTGAATCTCGGAGTTCCCATTTGCGCGTANAGTGTCAAAACGTTGTTGGTCTGTATATAGAATCAATATGTTGGGTGANTGCACTTTTATTTCCCTGTTAGATATGGTTGTTTTTTAAAGAGTTTCTGATTTTAGNTCTCAATTTCGGTGTCCGGCTTTTCTGTGTTATATGTCATAAAATCAGTTTTATTTGGTTTAGTCTTATATTGTGGTTTGCTTGTCTCAATATTTTTTCGATTTAGATGCAGAGTATCTTTGGATATTTATTTTNAACTAATTGTCACAAAATTTTTTTATGCAATTCCCGGTTTGTTTTGCTTTTTCAATATGTGGTGCGTGTCCGCAATCTTCTATCCAAGCGACCTCGGTATTCGGTAGATCCCTGGCAAAGTATAGCGCATTATGGGGAGGAATTATTTGGTCTTGGCGTCCCCAAATTATAAGAGTGGGACAAATCACTGAATAAAGTTGTTTTTGAATAATCTTAAAGTCTAAACCGATTAAACAGCGTGCGGTGAGATGATAACCCTCTATCAGTCGCATATCGCTCAATTGACGAATGAGATTGTCGAATAAATCTATAGGAACAGAGTTAGAGTCGTAGAAGCAACGTTTGATCGATTGCTTTACACCATTCTTTATTAACCCTGTTTTGTAGCAGAATTTATAGATGAGATGTTTCTGCAAAATATATCCAAGCCATCCACCCATCCTTCTAACGTATCTTGGTATATATTTTTGATACCCAGCTGCTGCTATCAAGACAATTCCTTTTGTTCGCTCACGGATTTCTGGATAACGTATGTANGTGTTTAATGCGATACTTCCACCGTAGGAGGAACCACCTATTACGAAATTATTCAAATCTAATTGAAGGATTAAATCTCGTATGCATTCAGAATGTAGATTCGGAGTTAAGCCCTCTTTTTTAATTGAGGCTGAAAAACTTTCTTTNTTGCTTTCTCCGTGCCCTAGAAGGTCGGGAGTTATAAGTCTATGATTATTTAAATACGGAGCAGNCCAACTCCACGTTTCTTTGTTGTCAAATAGGCCGTGGATTAAGATAATGGGATTTCCCTTTTCACCAGTATCGGAATAGGCTATGGCATTAGATATATTCATAACATTTTTTTATGTGATTGGAATCTATCNATAGCGAAGCAAATTTAATAAACAAGGTTTACGGANTTTTGAATAATTTGTTGGTCCNCATCGCTATTAATTTGAAATTGGANAATATAAATTCCTGGTTTCAGTAATTTCTTCGTATTTGACCGACCGTCCCAAATAAACTGGAGTCGTCCTGCCTGGGCATTAGCATTAGCTATGGTGGCGACGCAATGACCTCTCAAATCGTAAATTTTTATTTCAATTGGGCGCGGTTCAATCACCTTTAACAGATCAAGACTAATTAAAACCGTATCATTAATTCCATCTCCATTAGGTGAAATTAGTTGATTAGATAAAGTAAAATGATCAATAAGGGGCGTGTTTNTTGGCAATGTTATATAGGTGACATTGCTCTTGATCAAGGCACTAGCATCTCCGCTGTCAACCGGCTGTCGAACAGACTCTCCTAATTGACGATTCAATAAATATGTATCAAAACGAGTCTGGTTTATATATACTGTCGATTCAAAGTCAATTTCTATAAGTGAAGTAGTTTCAATAGTATTTTTTAACGTGATTAAATTGTCTTTTTCCACCTGTTCAATTGTATTGTCGATTAATTCTCCATTGAGCCTCACAGAATTAATAGACAATGCAGTGCTGCTATTGATTAAAATTTGGTCAAAGCCTCGGTTGTTTGGGGTAATTGTAGAATGAAGATACAATGTGTGTTTGGATAGTTTCCCTGCTTCGGCTGAAAGAGGGAAAATTTCTGCTTTTGTGATTTGCGCCAGTGGTTGATGATATTCAATGTTTATTTCATCCATATTAGTAGCACTATATGGATTTTCGGAAATAAAGCGCATATCTAATTGGACATAACGTCGTGGAGCCGGCGAAAGGAAGAGTTGTCCCGATTCGCTATATGGTTGGCTCCATGTACTCCAGTCGTTGCCGATTGTCCGGAGGGTGTCAATTGCACCTCGAAAAGACGGAATAAGTTTTCCATAACGTTTTGCGGTCACATGTTTACCGTTCTTGTCATAAAAAAGGTATTCTTCCTCTAGATTGTTTCCAGTGCGGCTGCGTATCTCAATGCGGGCACCGTTGTCGCTTCTCGCTTTCCAATGTAGGGCCGTGATATGTTGCTGAGAGCCCATATCGTAAAGAGGTGACTGAGTAGTTGCTTTTGCAGGATGTCCTCTGCCAAACACTTGCCATTCTGCTGTTGTTCCGATGCGTCCATTAAAGGCCATTATACCATCTGACATGGGGAAGAACAGGCGTAAAAAGCGAACTTTTTTTAGCGGGAAATTTTCTTCAAAATGAACGATTCCCTGAAGATTATTTGGATTTGCAGGTAATTCTGACATTAATTCCCACCGTAAAGATCCATCAACAGAGCGGGTTCCATCCGACACAAAAAATTGATACCATAAATAATTGAAGGTCCCACCCCTGCGCCCGGGGGCTATTCCTGATCCATCTCCTAACATGCGTACGAGATCTATCCAGAAAAGCGCACCTAAGTCCAGTTCAAATTGCCCAAACTGTCGCTCCAGTTGGGCGCCAGATCCTCCTCGATGCACGGTACCCCAATAGCTGGTAATATCGCCATCCACTAATGTATTACTTATCCCGCTACTTTCTATAATCTCACGACCAAAAGAGGAACCGACTTCTGAGACTACCGAAACGTTACCCCCACGTTGCCAAATTCCTAAAGATATATTGTCCCCGATACTTTTTATATACAGTTCACTTAATGAGACATTTGGATCACTTTGGGTTCGATTAGCTTCAATGCGTATGAATTGAAGGGGTTTTTTTTCGAAGTCGATAGTGATTTTATGATTCACATTGAAGCTATAACTTTTGCTACCATTATAACGTAAAGTTCCGGGAATAACCGAATTGGCATTATTAAATGAAGGCTCACCATCGGACGTCCAAATGGTAAAAAACTCGAGTGGGACCCCTGTGGTAGCAAAATGTAATTCGATTGTCTGGGCTGAAACGACGCGGCCAAGATCAACTTCAATCCAAGCCTGATCTATTGTGGCATTTATATCTGGAGTCCAGAATGTGGAAGGATCTCCATCAATTAACTTGAACGAATTAGAGGCATCTGATCCTGAGGAACGTATTCCACCGCCAAAATCACCAGCATTGGCTACTGCATTAATACTTCGGCGAACCAGCCCAGGGCTTAATCTACCATTTTCGACAATTAGTGCGTCGCCTGGTAAATCCCAAGCAGCCCAATCCTCAGAGGAAGTAATTAAGAGTTCATCACCCTTAATTGGGAATGAGAAGAAAAGCAACACGGTGAGCAATCTTGACAAGACACCCTCTCTCTCTGCTAAGATCCCTTGATGTCTAACCTAAACACTCTTGATTTAAAATACAGCATGCGTCTTAGAAAAAGAGATCTTTCGGTCTGAAACTATAATTNAAATCTCTTCATATGTACGTTAACGAACTTGACCTCGAGCCGCTATAGTCCAGACATCAATTAACTCTTGAGCACGTAAGACATATAGGTTGTCATGTAAATTTATCGTAGTACAGCCATGCCCGGGAATAAATTCTATTATATCGCCGATAGACAAATCAGTGCAGGGGCCGTCTTTAGTGACGAGACGCCCATGCTCTTCTGACAATGCATGACATATCAGGTCAGGACGGTTTTTTACAATGGGAAACCCGTGTTCAGGCGTTACAGATTTCAATCCGGCATCCGTTATTATTTGTTCTGGTGTCGGTCTACTGCATACCATCGTGAGGACGCTTAGTGAATACTTGAAACCTAATTCAAGTCGTCCATATGCGGCATCCATCAAAGCGTACGATCCTGCTTGCACTTCGGTTATACCATCGAATTGGGTGCTGATATAATAATCTCCGGTGGCAGAAGAAGAACAAATAGGAACGTTGATACCTAAGGATTCTATATCAGCACGCACGTCAACGAGTCTTTGAAGGCAAATGCGTGCTCCTTCTTCTCTGTCTTTCGAATTCTCTAAGTCAACTACATGGCCCTCGTAGCCCATGATACCATCAAAGCGAATATTTTTATACTTGTTAGCTTGTTTTACTAATGTTTTTACATTTTCACCTGGTGTTACACCACAGCGATTATGACCAATGTTAATCTCAATTAATACACCAAGTTTTACATTTTCAAGCTCCGCGGCTTCATTTATTTGTGAAAGATTATTGAGATCATCTACCGCGACAATTAGGTCGCATTTTTTGGCCAACTCTATTAGTCGAGATATTTTTTTTGACCCCACGACTTCATTGGCAATAAGTATATTTTNTATACCTGTTTCGGCCATTACCTCTGCCTCGCCAAGCTTTGCACATGTGATACCNATGGCTCCAGCTTTTAACTGCAATTTGGCAATTTCAGGAGTTTTATGAGATTTACTGTGAGGTCTGAGATTTTTTTTTTGTCTTGCGAAAATGCTCGGCCATTTTCTCTATATTGTATTCGAGTGCCTCGAAATCGACCAAAAGAACCGGCGTATCTATTTCGTTTTTTTTAATTCCGATATGTTCGATATGACTTGGCAAATGTAATTAACCTCAGAAAGAATGGAAGAAAATATTAAAAATGAATCGGCAGGTCGTCATTTTTATCAAATTGCATTTCGGTAGCGGGGCTAACAATTGACAAATCGTTTCGTTTTTCTATTTCNGGCAGGTAAGCTTCGGAAACCAAAAGNTCTCCNAGATCCAATGTGTTATGAATACGCANAATNCGCTCCTCACCTTTCTCTCGTAATCCAACAGTTTCCAACGCTTTTTGTATACATATCCGATCGCTATCAAAGTAAAGTGGAATATGTGCGCCTGAAGGGTGATTGCCGGTCATACAATTTATATAAGTGATTTCGCGGTCCATTTCGTCTATTGCTCGTTTATGGGCGTATTCTGCGGTTCCAATACCAGAAGCGTTTCCATGTGTTTCGGGAGTTAATCCTCGAACGAGAATACGGGTTACTTTGGGATATTCTTTTTCAGCGGCATGATTATCATGGAATTTACGTCCCACAACGTTTGTGTCCATCCCTGCACCGGAAATGTTTTTTCCAATAGCATCAACAATGAGCAAATCGACAGAATCGAAGGGTAGTCGAGGCATCCATTCTTTAGCTTTAATCAATAACTCTTTCTCTCGTTCAACAAACTCCTCAGGGGCAACGGCTTTTAGTAAAGCGGTTTTGTCATATTGGTTTTCGACGATTGCTAAACCCATAAGAACACCGCATTGTTCGATNACCTTTTGTCCCACGGAGCGGATGATACGATCGAAACTGTAATGTACTATAGCTTGGTGATAGAGTGCTGCACCGCGATGTTTCCCGAGGCCAATGAGCATCATTTTATGTAGTCCGCTTTCTATCTCACCAACAAAATCAGTATGTGGTTTGATGCGTCCTACTACTGCAACGTGATCTGCCTCGTAGGCAAATTTATCAAAAAAGACAGGAACCCCGTCATCAGTTTCACCAATTTGGACTGTATCCATACTGGATTTGATGGGCGCGCCCACGTATTCTTCAGTTACGCCATATCCTTCAATGATTTCCTGTTGAGCTTTTGCTAGCCCGCCTCCGTGGCTACCCATAGCGGGTACTAAGAAGGGATTTAATCCCAAGGACTTGAATTCTTCAACCAAACATTTTGTTATCAGAGCAATATTATTGATACCTCTGCTACCAACAGATATGGCTACATTCTCACCGGGTTTAATTTTTTGGTCTAACTTCATTCGTGTTACTTCTTGTCGAATAGCTTCAGGAATATCTTCGATAATAGGGGCATCAAAGTGTTGGCGAATGCGTAGCATGCGTGGGAATGACATTGCTTGTTATCCTCTAAATAGGTTTAAATGGCTCGGGCGAAAATAGCTTCTATGTCGGATTGTTGAGTTTTACGTGGATTTACGCTGACATTGCCGCTNTCCATGGTTGCCTTACTAAGNCGACGAATACCAGATTTCTTCACTCCGCATTCGCTTAAATTTTTCGGTATTTGGAGGTCTCTATTCAGTTGCCAGACGTAATCAACAGCAATCTTGGCAGCTTCTCGTTTTGACAGATTGGTTGTATCTGCTCCCAAAGCGTTGGCTATATTGGCGAACTTTTGTACGCGGGAAGGCAAGTTGAATTCCATTACATAGGGCAACAAGATTGCGTTAGCAAGACCATGGTGAACTCCGTATTGGGCTCCTGTTGGGTGTGACATCGCGTGGACGTTCCCTAAGCGGGTTTGAGAAAAAGCCATTCCTGCTAACATGGATGCTATTAACATGTTTTCAGTAGCCAGTATTTCGTGGTCATTAGAACAAGCGATCAGTAGGTTTTCTCCGATAAGAGAGATTGCTTGTAACGAAAAGGCTTCTGTGATTGGATTCGATAGTAAGTTTATATAGCTCTCTATAGCGTGCGTTAAGGCATCCATACCTGTGGGGCCACCCACTGACAAGGGAAGAGACACACAAAGTTCTGGATCTAGTATACCAACTAACGGTGCAATTTTCCAACTGATTACAGGGTCTTTATTCTGTGTTTTAGGGTTGGTGAGCACGGCGAATGGCGTCACTTCACTGCCAGTGCCATAGGTTGTTGCGATACAATATAAGGGAGGGATGTTTTTTATGACTTTATTAGGGCCTAGATAATTGTTAATTCTTCCATTATGAGTTACTACTACACCAATCATTTTAGCTACGTCCATAGCTGATCCACCGCCTACTGCTATAATTGATGTGCAGTTGTCTTTGTCGTAATGTTTAGCACCAGCATGTACGCATTGGGCTGGAGGATTTGGGAGTGCTCCAGCAAACACAGAATAGTTCACGGCATGTTCGCTTAATAACTGTAGAATTGAATCGACGATGCCCGCTTTGACTAGTCCAACGTCAGTTACAACCAGTGGACGTGTTCCTTCTACTAATTCGGGGAGCTTTTGCCTAGATCCAGCTCCATGAATGATTCGTGTTGGAATTTGTATATCGTGATATTTGGAAAAACTCATAACAAGTCTCTTCTATATTTAGTCTACATAAAAGTCAAAAATTACCGACGTCCCTGCGTATATGTCAAGGTTATATAAGATCTTTACACCTTGTTATTTTACAGATTCAAAGATGGATAAAGACTCAATTAAACTTTCTGGCCTATGGTCTTTGGGCAATAAATCGACTCTCATTCCGTGCTCGATTGCTTTTTTTTCAGTAGTAGGTCCCATACAGGCAATTTTCGCAGAATTAAAGGTTCTTTTTAGAAGTTCTTTGGGCAGAATTTGGAACATATTTTGTATGGTTGATGGACTTGTGAAGATAATCCAATCCATCAGGCCTTCTTTTAACGGAGTAGGCAAAATCAATTCAGACGAATCAGGGGGAATATTTTCATAGGCTGTAACTTGATCTACGCGGGCTCCTCGTTGACCTAACGCCTCTACTATATGAGTACGTCCTAAGTTTGAACTTGGGAAAAGTATTCGGGCGTTGTCTAAAGATAGGGGTTCAAAAGCGTTTACGATCCCTTCTTGATTGCTTTGTTGCGCTTCTAAATCAGTAAGAAGACCGAATTTACGGACGGCTTTCGTTGTGGCAGGGCCGATGGTAGCAATTTTAATATGATGCAAAGCTCGCGCGTCTAAGTCTTGAGAATTTAAATGTTGAAAGAAAAAATCTACTCCATTGGCACTGGTAAATAATAACCAACTATAGGTTGTTAACTCACGAATAGCTTGGTTAAGTGGTTCAGGATTTTTGGGTGCGATTAGCTTGATCAAAGGAACAGTGTAGACGTCTGCACCGAGATCGATTAGTCTCTGAGCTAAATTGATAGCTTGCTCACGATGTCTTGTGATCATTATTCGGCGGCCATGTAGTGGGTATTTGATATCAAAACGTAGTTCTTGTTGGATGGACACTGCCGGTCCAATAATGATGAGAGCAGGTGATTTGATAGCCGACTTTGTAGCCAATTCAGCTAATTGGGAAAGAGGGCCTGTTATCTTTCGTTGAATTGATGTTGTGCCCGATTGTATTACGGCAGCCGGAGTTTCGGGATTCTTTCCCTCGACAATCAGTGTGTCACAAATTGTTTTAATTTTTTGTATGCCCATAAAGATCACCAGCGTAGCGTCGAGACGAGCTAGCTTGGGCCAGTCGACATCAGAATTACTTTTTCCTGGATTTTCGTGACCTGTCACTAAAACAGCAGCAGAGGCAAGACCTCTATGGGTTAAGGGGATCCCAGCGGCTGCTGTAACTCCAAGTGCAGCAGAAACACCGGGTATTACTTCAAATGGTATGCCAGCCTTGTGAAGTGCGATTCCTTCTTCTGCACCTCTACCGAATACAAAGGGGTCGCCTCCTTTTAAGCGCACGACACAGCGTACCAACTCCGCATATCGTATGAGCAAGTCATTGATTTCTTCTTGACTTTGACTTGGTTGACCGCCTCGTTTTCCTACAAAGATTTTTTTTGCTTGGGGAGTGGCGAAGGACAAAACACGTTCGTCCACTAGTGCATCGTATAATATAACTTCGGCCTGGGCTAGACAGCTTTGCCCTCGTAAAGTAAGTAATTGAGGGTTTCCAGGACCTGCTCCGACAATATAAACTTTTCCCGTTCCCGAAAATTTATTCATGAAGTTGCTTCAATCAAACGATTGGCACCTTGCTCAATCAAGGAGCGGGCTATTTCTGTTGCTACTATTTCAGGTTCTGTTGTGGAACCTGTAGCTGTAGCGTGTAGGATTTGTTGCCCATTAAGATCACCCACACGTCCATCCATCCTTAAGGATCCATTTTCTTCTCTTGCCCATGCAGCTATGGGAGAGTGGCACCCTCCGCGAAGTAAAGTTAACAGCTTACGTTCTGCTGTAACTGCCGTAAATGTCTTGTCGTCGTTAAGTTTTGCGATCAAGCTTTTTGATGGATGGTCATGCAACATTTCTATTCCAATAGCTCCTTGTCCGACTGCAGGCAACATTTCCTTAGTGGGAAGGTAGCATTTTATATGGTCTTCCCATTTCAAGCGATGCAGTCCAGCTGACGCTAAAATAACCGCTTCATAGTCGCCTTCGGCTACTAGTTTAATTCGGGTGTCGATGTTCCCCCGGATATCTTGAATGTTGAGGTCGGATCGTAGAGCTCGTAGCTGGGTCTGTCTTCGCGCACTTCCCGTGCCAATTTTTGTACCTATGGGGAGATCATTCAAATCCTTTAGAGCGACATTTGCGATGATTACATCTCGTACATCTTCTCTTTCGGGGGTTGCAACCAAACACAATTCCGGCACGAATTGACTGGGTAAATCTTTCAGACTATGTATGGCAAGGTCGATACGTTTGTCGATTAAAGCTTTTTCTAACTCTTTCGTAAATACGCCCTGTCCACCTATACCTCGCAATGATCCAGTTTGAACGTCGCCGGTAGTACGGATTATTTCTATCTCAGGTTGAATATCCGTTTCTAAAGCAGACAATTGTTCGGCGATTTGTCTTGTTTGAGCCAGAGCTAGTTCGCTTCCCCGGGTGCCTATAACGATTTTCAAATTTTTAATCTTTACTCTTGAAGTTGGTTAGGTGTCGAAATATATAAAAGCTGCTTATCGTCGCAAATTTGGTAAGGATATCTTTCAGTAAGGAATTGTTGTTGAACATAGAGCTGATATATGGTGCTTTGGGTGATCCCTGAGAAGGGGGCTGGATGGTTTATAGCAAAAAAATGGGCGATACGCTTTTGTTAGCGTATCGCCCGAAAGAATAAAACTATCCAAGATAAGATCTTAGAAGCTTTTACCTATAAAAGCCATGTTAGCTTTACGCTCAACATTGATCTGGTAAGAAGCAAAGTAATCACCGCTAGAGGCATTAATGCCCAATAACGCAAGTTTAGGATCACCGTTGGATGAATACTGCTCATTGCCTACACCCAAACTTACTGAGACATCAGCATCACCAATCTCGCCTAATCCATAGCCGAGTTCGACCCATAGATCGGTATCGTTGGTAGCCATAATGGCAGCTGCAACACTTATATCGCCGGCACTAAAAGAAGCCATAACCTCAATATCTGCATCGCCGACCTTAAAAAGATCTGGCGCGGTATCAGTGTAATCTGTGATCGTTAGAGCGAAAGACCCAAGATCAATACCAACATACAAGTCAGTTTCATTGAAAGCGCCATTAAGAGCCTGAGAGCCCCAATAACCAACGGTCACACTACCGCTCGTATAGCTGATACTTGGCTGTACGGCCATCGCGTTTCCATAATCGGCTCCACGCCAGAGATAACGGCTAACTACATCAGCACTGACATTTACCTCGGCAAAGGCCTGTGCGGCTAAGCCAGTCAGTAATACTGCAGAAAGAATAATCTTTCTCATCATAAAACCTCCCAAAAAATGTAAATGTTAATTCAAACCTGCATTGGTTTTGAATTCATTTGTAGCCTTGAATATATAAACATGTTACGTTTTTGTCGCAAGTGAGTTTTTACATTACAGAATAGGAGGGGATTACATTGGGAGTTGATCTGTGTTAAAAATCGAAACAGTCGATTTAACTGCAAACATCGACTGTTTCGTAGAAATAAGTACGGTTTAAGATGCTGGCGGCGCACTCCCCGCAGTTCGCCGCCAGCTACCGGATAAACTCACCGCTAGCCACCATAGCTTTCCTGGACGATGAGGAACCGGATTCAAAGACTTAGAAGCTTGTACCGAAAACCATGAAAGAGGTTTCCTTGTCAGGGTTGATGATGTAGGAACCGAAGTAATCGCCAGAAGAGATGTTAACTCCGACTGCAACCANATTTGGATCGGTATCTGTTGTGTAAGCACCGTTGCCTAAGCCAGCGCTCAAGCTTACATCTGCTCCGCCGACTTCACCCAAACCGTAACCTGCTTCAATCCAAAAAGAATCTTCGCTGTCAGAGCCGATTACATTTATAGCTGCTGCTAAGCTTAAGGGGCCCGTCTCNAATGAACCCATTACTTCAATAATGTGCGCGCCGTCATCTCCATACTCAAAAAAGTTGTCACCGACACCAGAATTTGCCGGGAAGAAGTAATCGGTTATAGTGATCCCAACCGGTCCAGCAGCAAAGCTTACGTAAAGATCGTTTTCATTCGCCCCACCGCCATTAATTGCCCAAGATGACCAAGCCCCAACTTCAATCGCANCTGTAGCNTAACTAATTCCGGGTTGAACGCTAACCGCATTTCCGAAGTCNGTACCACGCCAGACGTATCGATTGACTACGTCAGCACCGAGGCCAACTTCTGCTAATACTGGCCCAGTCGTTACGGCGGCAATAGCTACTGTTAAAAATAATTTTCTGATATTCACCTTATATCTCCTTTTATAATNTCGGTTGTATACGTTTATCTTCNAAGTAAAACTGTTACTTGAAATTCGTAGTCCAATCGGTGCGGGACTGGGAGGGTAAAGAGAGCGGATGTGACCGCACCGATTGGAGGTGGACCTTAGAGAGCGTTCTCTGCTGTCTCACCAGTACGAATTCGAANTGCTTCCTCAACCGGAGAGCAAAATACTTTTCCGTCACCTGCTTTTCCAGTTTTTGCAGCCTCTACAATAGCCGTCGTAACTTTTTCTTTATCGCTATCGGCTACTACGATTTCAATTTTTAATTTGGGAACGAAATCGATCGTATATTCAGCCCCTCTGTAACTTTCTTGATGTCCACCTTGACGCCCGAAGCCGCGAATTTCAGAAACGGACATACCCGNTACGTCGATGTCTCCGAGTGCTTTTTGAACGTCGCTGAGTGCTGAAGGTCTCAGGAATGCTTCTATTTTTAACATTTCATAGTCTCCCTGTGTGTTATTGTCTGAAGTTAGTTGGAAATGGATTGGAAATCTGCATAGGCCGGTTGCCCATGTTCGCTGAGATCCAGACCTTCTCGCTCTTCCTCTTCGTCAACACGGAGGCCAAATATTGCTTTGGTTATTAGGCACAATACCAGTGAGACAATGAATGCGTAGACGGCATAACTCAGAGTACCAATGAGTTGCGTGCCAAAGCTGTGTTCAGGGTTTGTGCTGAATATTCCGACGGCGATAGTTCCCCATATNCCGCAAATTCCATGGACAGAAATAGCGCCCACCGGGTCGTCTATCTTGATTCTATCGATGATAACGATTGAAAAGACGACAATCACACCAGCGATGAGTCCTATAATCATAGCGCCGCTCCATGTGACGGTATCAGCACCTGCAGTGATTCCAACAAGTCCAGCTAAGATGCCATTGAGTGCCATAGTTACATCAGGTTTTTTCAAAAATATTGCTGATGTAACCATAGCTGCTAAACAACCAGCTGCCGCAGCTAAGGAGGTAGTCACGAAAACGACCGATACTAGCCCTGGGTCGGCNCTCAGTACGGAACCTCCGTTAAAACCAAACCATCCCAACCAGAGCAGGAAGACTCCGATTGCTGCCAAAGGCATACTGTGCCCCAAGATNGGGCGCACTTCTCCATTGACATATTTGCCAATACGGGGTCCTAATACTAACACTGCTGCTAATGCGGAAAANCCGCCAAATGCNTGCACAATAGACGAACCGGCGAAATCGTAGAATCCCATACCATCTAACCAGCCNCCACCCCACTTCCATGAACCACCGATTGGATACGCAAATGTTACCAAAATTGTCGCGTAAAACATGAATCCAGAGAGCTTAACTCGTTCTGCCACTGCTCCCGATACAATTGTTGCCGCTGTAGCCGCAAACATGGCTTGGAAAATAAAATCTGCCCAGTATGTATAATCCGCATACTGATTTGTTAGATTGGCTACGTCTCCATCAAATCCAATTGCACCTTTTATAGCGACAAATCCGTTGAAATCTCCTGGATACATTGTGTTAAATCCAGTGAGGGCATANGAAACGATCCCTATTGATATGATGAATAAATTCTTAAAAAGAATGTTGACGGTNTTCTTCTGTTGGGTGAGCCCGGTTTCTAATGTCGCAAAACCCAAGTGCATAATGAATACCAGGGCTGCAGAAATTANNATCCANAGATTGTCAANCATAAATTTNGGNTAAGCCAAAGGCATGGCCTGAAACTGCTCCATGGTCTTAAAGTCTTGAGCTTCAACCGCACCACTCTTCGCGAGCATTGCTACAGCGAAGAATGACAGAAGGCTCACTANGCGTTTACTAAACATCTCAAAAACCCCTTCCTCTTTCATACCTTCGTTAATATTTTGCCCTCTGCCGCGCTTTACGGGGAAGCGCTCTTGATATTGCCGTAGGCCCGTCAGTGGGATCGAATGTTTGAAACAGCGCGCCTGTCTCAAANGAATACATAGCAACGACTATGCCACGCCTATTTTGAAGGGGCGTTAATGGATTAAGTGTTTATTTATTNGTTATTTACGACGNNTTAAAAGCGGGGGCTTGTCCAAAAATTNACAACATTATTGTAGGGTTTTAAAAAAANAAACTACAATAATGTTATTTCAGTTCTTTGAATTGCTTTGGGTTGATATCAAGTTTTTGTATACGATAGGCCATTATTCGTGTTGTTGTTCCTAAGGTACGCGCAGCTTTTGCGACATTGCCACGAGAATTTTTGAGTGCCTCTATAAAGACTTCTTGTTCGTAAGCTTTCATCAAACTTTCGAGAGAGCCTGAAACGGGAGTATTGGTCGCGTCTGCTGTTTGTAGAGAGGGGGGTAGGTGATGGCCATGAACTACACCATCATTGCTTAAAATAACCGCCCGTTCTATGCAGTTTTCCAGTTCACGTACGTTGCCGGGCCAGTGATAACTCATCATCATATCAATGGCAGGGGTAGATATTCTCAGCATTTTGCTGTTATGGTGATTTCCGTATTTTTCGAGAAANTGGTCTGCTAANTGTACTATGTCAGATTTTCGGTCCCGTAGGGCAGGGTTGAAGACGGGGAAAACATTTAATCTGTAGAAAAGGTCTTCGCGGAAGGTTCCGTTAGCAACAGCCTGCTCTAAATCAACATGGGTAGCAGCAATGATACGTACATCTATGGGTTTCGGAGTATTACTTCCCAGACGCTCGACTTCTCGGTTTTGTAAGACTCGTAAAAGTTTAACTTGGATAACAGGGGCGAGTTCTCCGATTTCGTCCAGAAATATAGTCCCACCGTTGGCCTTTTCAAAGCGACCTTCCTTGCTTCGGTTTGCGCCAGTAAAAGCACCTTTCTCGTGGCCAAATAGCTCGCTCTCTATTAGCGATTCTGGGAGAGCNGCGACGTGAACTTTTACGAAATTTTGGCTTGCTCGAAGACTGTTGTAGTGTATTGCATCTGCAACCAATTCCTTNCCGGTTCCGCTTTCTCCGCGTAACATTACAGTCGCATCGCTTGGAGCGACTTGTTGTATGAGTTCACAAACTTCTTGCATTGCGCGTGAATTACCAATTAAGTTGTCGGGTTGGAACCTTTGGCGTAATTCACTTTTTAACCGTTCATTCTCATCAACAAGTTGTTTCTGTTCGCTTCTTGCTCGTTGATGCGCAGCAACAGACTGCGCTATCATTACAGCGGCAATTGTTACCAATCTTACGGTATCCTGTAAGGGGGCGTCTCCTACATATGGCACGTCAACACTTAGAGTTCCTACTACACGCTGAGACAGTGAAATTGGAACACATACAAAAGACGTAGGCTCATTCTCGTTTCCATGGGCGCCAGTCCGGTTAAGGAACATAGGTTCGCTGTTTATGCGTGGTACAATGACAGACTTTCCTGATTCCACCACCTTTCCTGTGATTCCCTCCCCTACGTTATAACGACCACGTTCAATTTCATCTTGAGATAGTCCGTATGCGACATCGATGGAGACCTGTCCTGTTTCTTCTTGGAGTAAGCTTACTGTGGCGATGCTCATGTTGAGTCTTAAGCATGCCTGCTCAAGTATTTGATTTAACGCATCTTCCAAGTCGGTCGTCGTTCCAAGAATTTGACCAATTTGATGCAAAACAAAAATATGGTCTTGAAGCGTTGCTGGTTTAGTATTAGGAGATTTTATCTGGTTCATAATAACAAAATTGGATATAAATTATGCTTTNATTACATAAATGTGTGTTTTATCTGAGTTAAAATAATCTGTCTCGACAATTTAGCACAATTTTGTTATTTTTGCAAATGTNTGGNGAGGTTGCNATCTTTTAGATTTGACACGAGCGAATCTTGAGGATATCATATCGGTGGATTAGGTNTGGGGTNAAAACTTACTTCGTTCGGAGTGAAAAAGTNGGCATGGAACAAGACATAACGGAGATACTCAGTTCTTGGTCGTTTGACCCTGAAACTAATGTCCGGAAGATTCGTGGAACTGATGGCATAGAGAAAATNCAGGTCCGGATCAACCAGGGAGCATTCCAGGGGATTTTACAGATTGATTTGGATGGGCGTCCTGATGGGTGTCGTCCACACGGACAAACTTTTGCGCTTGACCACTATAAAAACTCACTGCNGGAGTACCGTCAACAAAATAACCTTGAGGATAATGGTTTTAATCTGGATTCTGAGGCATGTGAAGAGCTTTTTGAAGAGGGGGCAAGAATTTATGAGCGCTATGCATTTTTATTGCAACTAAAGGAATATCCTCGTGTCGTACGCGACACTGAAAGAAATATGCAATTATTTCGGTTTGTGAATAGATATGCCGCATCGGATCATGACAAATATAATCTAGAGAAATGGTGGCCTTACGTTTTACGGATCAACGGAACGGCTCGAGCATTCGTTGCTCGCGATGAGGGAGATTTTGTGGAGGCTTTAGATATCGTTGCAAAGACGCGTGAACAAATAAGAGAGTGTCAGATGGTTGATGCCGAAGAGTTCCGGGTCGAAATGGAACGCTCGGAGGAGGCTTTGGAGGCTTTAGAAAATGAGTTAATAAATTCGAAACCGCTCAATAGGAAAGAACAGCTGGAGCGGATGTTGGTCGAAGCTGTAGAGGATGATAATTTTGAGAGGGCTGCTGAACTACGTGATATGATTCAAAAGCTTGCGGCAGAAGAGATATAAATAAATTAGANAAGGACATAGGTCGATAAAAATACGTTTTTTGCGAAATTTTTTAATGCAGAATAGAAGTTTGTATANGNTGGCTCTTACTGAACTGGCGTTTGGGTTAATTGGGTCGTAACGTAGAATCCTCTAGGCGTATTAATGATCGGTGTTCGAGATTCNACGNGTATTTTCAAGCATACNTCAGTCAATTGCTCCANAATGTTGAAACGATNAATGATGTGAAATAGGATTGCTTGGANTTACGACACTTTTTCCATTGTCATTTTAATGGTGACAGAGGAAAAACCAGTCTCTCATTTGCAGGCAATTCTTTTGGCTTCACCATAATTTTTTGTCAAACGCTTATACCTCTTTTAACCACGATTCATCCTTTAGTGCGTTGATTAACTCTCTTCGAAAATGATTTAATAAACCTCATTGGAGTCTACTAGCGAGAGTAGAGCTTGATAGCGAGATGTGTGCCTAAGTTTACCGAGAGCTCTTTCTTTCAACTGGCGCACGCGTTCTCTTGTAAGACCCATCATTCCGCCAATTTCTTCGAGGGTTAAGGCTTCCGTTCAGTCAAGTCCAAAATACAGTCGGATGATACGCAACTCTCTTTTGTCTAAAACTTCTAACGCTTCTTCCATTTGAGATCTGGAAGCATTTTCAAGTACGCCCTGATCCGGCGTAGCTTGGTTTTCGTCGGCGATAATATTGATGAGGCTTCTTTCATCATCTTGATCGAATGTTTCGTCGAGTGACCGGAGCGAGCGAGCACTCATCATGGTATCTAAGACTTCTCTTTCGGGTATATCGAGCTCTTTCGCTATCTCCGCGACAGCTGGTTCGCTTTCACGTCCTTGTCCAAGTTTGCGCGAGACCTTCGAGATATCTTTTAGCAGACTGAGTTTGTTAAGTGGAAGGCGTACAGTGCGTGCTTGTTCTGCTATCGATTGTAAGATTGATTGTTTTATCCACCAAACGGCATAAGAGATGAATTTGTAGCCTTTTGTTCCGTCAAAGCGTTCGGCCGCAGTGAGTAANCCAACATTACCTGCGCTAATTAGNTCAGAAAGGGAAAGGCCTCGATTCTGGTAATTTTTGGCTACGTCAATAACGAAACGTAAGTTCGCATTCACTAACTCATCTCTCGCCTGCATGTCGCCTTCCTCNATCAGTGCTGACAAGGCAACTTCTCTCTCTCTGCTAAGCGGTCTCGAATCTGCTATNTCATCAAAATACAACCGGAGGGTAGTTTCTTCGTCACTAAGCATTTCTGAGATGGAATAGGCCATGATTTTCTTTCTTTTTTTGTGTTAACTGGCAATTTTTTATTTTTTTTTTTCAGGCTGTAAAAATCTGCAATATTTGCATCTCGTGTAACAGGGATCTATACAATCTTGCCCAAATTTCATCGAATTTCCGACCATGCAATATTTGCAGTATCGAATTTTTGGGTTCATCGATTCGTCCTTGTCGAAACGAAATAATAGACTAGGTAAAGATCGTTAAGTCACTGTTTTAAATTACATTTTATTAAAACTTGTTGTCTATCAGANCCATTGGANGTTCGTTACCCTTCATCNCNCGCTTATGNNTANGCAAAGAGTATGCCAATTAAGAATGATGACACATAAGTCATTGTTATACAATAGTTTGATCAAATTAAAAGCACGGTGATGTGCTGGGTTTTTTCCGAAAGAATAGGAAAACCCCGATTTGCTGCAATTATTGCAGTAAATCGCATCGATTTATCAGGTGATGTCGTACTGCTTGAGTTTATAATGGAGTGATCTTATGCTTATTCCGAGGATCTCCGCCGCATGACGTCTATTGGACGTGACCCGCTCTAAAGTGTGGCGGATTAGTTCTGCCTCGGTCTCAGCGATAGAAGTGCCGAGAGCGATGTTTAAGTGGCCAAGATTATCTTGCTTCGAAGAAAATTGAACAGGAAGGTTCTCGGGATGGATCGTGTCTAACGGAGATGTAACAACGAGTCTCTGAACTATGTTTCTTAGCTCTCTTACATTTCCGGGCCATTGATGGTCGATAAAGATTCTCATCGTTTCTCTACTTACTTGTTTCTGTGACTGATTCTGGGCTTTGCATGCTTCGTATAAAAATGTTTCGATCAGTATAGGGATATCCTCTCTACGTTTTCTGAGCGGCGGAATATCTATAGGAACTACGTTTAGGCGATAATATAGGTCGTCTCGGAAATTTCCCTCTATTACGCTTTTTTCAAGCTCAAGGTTAGTAGCGGCAATTATTCTTACATCGGCTCGTCGTAATTGGGGGTCTCCGAGAGGTTGATACTCATGTGATTCAAGGGCTCGGAGTAGATCTACCTGGTTTTTTAACGGCACTTCCCCTACTTCGTCCAAGAAGAGTGTCCCACTATCTGCCAAAGCGAATCGACCAGGTTTGTCTGCATAGGCACCAGTAAAAGCACCTTTTTTGTGCCCGAATAGCTCGCTTGCAAATAGGTCCTCTGTAAAACTACCACAGTTAACAGCTACAAAGGGTTGGTGGTTTCGACGACTTCTTTCATGGATGGCACGTGCGATCAAATCTTTCCCTACACCGGTCTCACCTCGGAGTAGTATCGGTACAGTGGATTCGGCTACTTGTTTTACTAGCTTAGCTACTTTTTGCATACTTTCGCTATTTCGCACGATTCGTCGAAATGCATCGGTGTTCTCGTTTCCGTCGACTGACCTTTTTGTTGGAGGGCTAATTCGTTGTCGGTTGAGAGTCTTGGAAATATTTTCGTGAATTTTTGCACCCACGATAGGCTTTACTATAAAGTCGATAGCCCCATTTTTCATCGCATCAACAGCTTTATCTGCGCTGTCGTCATCGCTGATCATAATTACCTTGGTAGCGTAATTGAAATACTTTTTATTTAGCTTATTTAGTCCGGGAAGACCCGTACTTAAAATCGCTACGTCAAATTTTTCGGTTTTTAATTCCTCGATTGCGCGTAAACCATTGCTAACGGAGCTGACCTGATAGTTAATTTTTTCTAAATATTCTTTGAGTTCCCGTGACAAGATAGGGTTCTCTTCGGCAATTAATATTAGTGCATTTTGTGGGGTCATTTTTCGTTAAATTTGATGAGGTTTAAGGAATCAGAACGTAATCTGTTTGCTATCAAATTATCAACATTACTTTCTATCTTATCGAGCAGTAATTTATAGTTTGACCTTCCTGTTTGGCAATCAATGATAACGATTCCGAAAATTACTTACAATCCTATTTGTCAATCTAGAATAATTTCTCGATAATTGAGATTGCCAACCTATTGACACAGTTTCACCCGTTGATAACTTCACGTGATGATGCGATCTCAGACTCAGATTGAAGAACACAAAAAAAGAAATCGGGAAATGTTTAACACAATTGCCGATAAATACGATTTTCTTAATCATTTTTTGAGCGGTGGTATCGATTACTATTGGAGATGGCGTGCTTTAAAAAAACTGGTCCCCATCAAAGAGGCTACAATTTTGGATTTGGCAACGGGGACTGGCGATTTTGCTCTTGCTGCGCGTCGTTTTTCTCCACAGAGAGTTGTTGGTGCCGATGTTGCTCTGGAAATGATAAAATTGGGAGTGGATAAGGTCCGCAAATCAAGATCTAACGCCGTATTGATGGGAGGTGATGCTGAAAATTTACCATTTCGCGATAAAAGCTACGATATCGTGATGTCAGCGTTTGGTGTTCGAAATTTCGGTCACATTTCTGGAGGTTTAGAGGAAAGTCATAGAGTCCTGCGCCCGGGCGGTCAGTTGTTGGTATTGGACTTTTGTGAACCTACATTTCCAATTGTCAGAGGCATTTATCTGTTGTATTTTCGAAGGGTTCTCCCGCTTGTAGGGGGACTCATTTCTGGAGAACGTCAGGCTTATGAATATTTGCCTCGCTCGGTCAGTGATTTTCCCCAAGGTGGTGATTTTGTAGATTTGATGAAACGGGTCGGTTTTATTGAAAATTCTGTAACTCGACTGACTTTTGGTATTTGCTCGATTTATTATGGGAAAAAATGTTAGATTTTATTTTCATATTTCATGCTTTACTCTATGGAAAATTTGATGGAATCGATACACAAAGACTTAGTTGAGCAAACGGGGTTGCTGGATATTTACGAAAAGGTTTGTAATGGAACGCGGCTCAGCAGTGAGGATGGTTTGCGTCTCTATGAATGCGATGAACTGCCTGTTTTGGGCTTTTTGGCTAATGTGGTTCGCGAACGAAAGTGTGNGAATGTCGCATACTATGTGAGAAATCAGCATATAAATTACACCAATATCTGCAATAAGTTGTGCAAGTTTTGTTCGTTTTATGTGAAGCCAAAAGATGAACGTGGCTATGTCCTGAGTCCGGAGGAAATTGCAAAACGTGTTCAGGATTATTCTGACGTTCCCGTTACAGAAATACACATGGTAGGAGGTGTAAATCCTAAACTTCCGTACGATTACTATTTGGATGTTTTGCGTGCAATGAAGGAAGCACGTCCAGAGGCCCGGATCAAAGCATTCACTATGATCGAATTAGCTCAGATTCAGCGGATTGCCAAAAAGCCTTTAGAGCAGGTTTTATTTGACATGAAAATGGCAGGCTTAGAAACTATCCCAGGTGGTGGCGCCGAAGTTTTTAGTGATCGGGTTCAGAGTGATCTTTTTTGGACGAAAGCTGATTCTGAAGAATGGCTTCGCATAGCCAGCGTAGCGCATCAGTGTGGTTTGCCCTCNAACGCTACCATGCTGTACGGGCATATCGAAAATAGTGAGGAAAAAGTTTACCATTTAACAAGGCTTAGGGAAGTTCAAGATGAAACATCAGGATTTCTTGCCTATATACCACTCTCCTTTCATCCCGAACGTACTGAGCTAGAGCATTTGCCAATGCCGTCAGGATGTTTAGACTTGAAAGAGATAGCAATTGGTCGTCTAATGTTAGATAATTTCGATCACATAAAAACGTTCTGGATAATGAACACCATAGAAATTTCCCAAACGGCTTTATGGTATGGTGCAGATGATATAGACGGCACAGTAATGGACTATGAGATAACGAGAAGAAGTTTTGAGGAAACGGAGCAAAGATTAACTCAGCGCGAATTTTTAGACCGTATTGAAGAGGCTGGAAGAGTTGNATTAGAGAGGGATAGCCTATANAACACGGTAAATTCTTCTGTTAGTAATCTAGCAGTAGGAGCATAGATGATAGATGATATAACGGAGAAAATATATGCAGGTCAACGAATAAGCGTTTCTGATGCGCAGCGTTTATATCAATACCCGAATATCGCTGAATTAGGAATGTTAGCTCATTGGGTCCGGAAAAGGTTAAACCCCGATCCAGTTGTGACTTATAACATCGGACGTAACATTAATTACACAAATATTTGCTGGGTAAAGTGTAATTTCTGTGCATTTTACAGAAAACCTGGAGCAGAGGGAGGTTATTTACTCAGCGATGAGGAAATTTGTGCGAAGATAGAAGAGTTAATTCAACTCGGCGGAGATGAACCCAAGTCGTGTGAAATATTAATGCAGGGCGGTTTAAATTCTAAATTGAAAATTGATTACTACGAACGTCTTTTTTCTTTAATTAGAGACAATTATCCGCAGGTTCAATTACACTGCCTTTCAGCTACGGAAATCATATATATCGCTCATCTTTCAAGGCTTTCTATTGAACAAACTCTTTCTCGTTTAGTTTCTGCCGGATTAGATTCCATACCTGGAGCTGGTGCCGAGATTTTAGTAGATCGTGTTCGTAATATCATAGGTAAGGGTAAAGATCTGACTGACGAATGGTTGGAAGTTCATAGGATTGCTCATCGGTTGGGCGTGTCTACCACGGCAACGATGATGTACGGTCATGTTGAATCCGTTGATGAACGTATAGAGCATTTGGCTCGGATTAGATCCTTGCAAGATGAATACAAGGGTTTCAGAGCATTTATCACGTGGAATTTCCAGCCTGAGCATACGGAACTTGCTTTTGATCAAGAACATTGGAGNGGGACAAAAGCTACCGGATTAGATCATTTAAGGACAGTGGCTGTCTCGCGCTTGTTTCTCGACAATATTGAGCACCTCCAGGCTTCTTGGGTGACGCAAGGGCCCAAAATAGCCCAGGTTAGTTTACGTTATGGGGTGGATGACTTTGGNAGTACTATGCTCGAGGAGAATGTTGTTAGTGCTGCGGGAACTAGTCACACAGATGAGATGACCTTAACTGAAATGGAACGATTGATTTTAGACGCCGGGTTTCAGCCTCAACGTCGGGACACCCAATACAGAAAAGTTAAGACATCATTAGTTGGGCAAGAAGTTCATACANCTACTTTGTCATGAATTTATCCATCGGGGCCGTNTCGTTCCTAAATTCAAGACCACTCACGCTAAAATTATCTGAATACGAGAATTATGATCTTCGTTATTCTGTTCCCTCCGTCTGTGCCTCAGAATTGATGAAGGGCGATGTTGACGTAGCTTTGATTCCTTCGATTGAATATGCTCGCAGTGGNAAACAGCTTTATATTGTCCCTGATTTGGCTATCGCTGCNGAAGGTTCAGTATTGACCGTTCGTCTTTTTTACAAGTCAGATTTAAAAAAAATCCATCGCGTCGCAATTGACCTAAGCTCGAGGACTTCTGTTGCTTTAATGCGAATAATATTACGAGAAAAATATGAAGTCGACCCAGAATGTGTTGAGGCGTCCCCTTCTCTGGATGAAATGTTGAAAATAGCAGATGCAGCCTTAGTGATTGGAGATCCGGTCTTTTCTTATTTGGATGCTCGTATCTCGTATTTGGATTTGGCGGATGAATGGACTCGATTCACGGGCTTACCTTTCGTATTTGCGTTTTGGGCGGGTTGGCCTGGAGTGATAGACCAAAAGGATCTGCAAAGGTTTTTCTACAGTAGTAAAATTGGTCAAAAATCAATTTTCGAGATTGCCTCTGCTTACTCTGAGTCTAACGGCGGTGATCCCAAATTATACGAGAAATATATGCGTCAGAATATTCGATATAAGTTAGGGAAACAAGAACAAAAAGGGCTTAACCTCTTNTACGAAAAAGCTTTTTTAAATGGGATCGTNGAAAAGGTTCCCGAACTTTTGTTCTATGGGGAGTAGTTAGGCAAATGGTTTTTGTGCGTGCGCTCNTGGTATACGGAAGGATGATAAAGTTTTCGCACAGTATCTTCGCATTACCTTTTGCTTTAACTGGGGCGATACTCGCAGCGATTGATTCCATTATTTACCCAGTTCAGATATTTTGGATAGTTGTTGCGATGGTAGGGGCAAGAAGCGCAGCTATGGGTTTCAATCGTCTTGTTGATCGGTTTATTGACGGAGAGAATCCTCGGACATCTGATCGTGAGCTACCTAGCGGACAGCTTTCACCGCTGGCGGTAGGTGTCTTTATAGTTTTTTCCAGTGTGGTCTTGATGGGGTCTGCCTGGGCGCTCAATACTATATGTTTTTATTTATCGCCTTTTGTTCTGACGGTCCTTTTTTTCTACTCGTATACCAAACGTTTTACTTGGGGATCTCATTTGATTTTAGGGCTTTGTTTGGGAGGAGCTCCTTTTGGCGCTTGGTTGGCTATAACTGGTTATTTTTCCCCAGCTCCTCTGTTACTGTCTGTGGTGGTGTTAACTTGGGTAGCTGGATTTGATATTATATACTCCTGNCAAGATCGAGAGCATGATTGTCTCGTAGGATTACATTCAATACCAAGTCGATTCGGGATTTCGAAAGCCCTTTCTATTTCTAAAGTATTTCATATTCTCTCTGTTGCCACGATGATTGTTGTAGGTATCGCATTTGAATTGAGATGGATTTATGGATTGGCTGTTTTTATTGTTTCACTGTTGTTGGTATGGGAGCATCTATTAGTAGGCCCTAAAAAACTTAGAAAGATAGGTTTTGTATTCCTTAATTTAAATGGGATTATTAGTGTGGTATATTTTGTTGGGGTATTTGTTGATTTGGTAATATCCAATCGTATCCAACATTCGTTGATTCATTGAGGAGGATTTGTTTTCGGTGAAAGAAATTATTGTTGCTATTACTGGTGCCAGCGGAGCGATATATGCTGGGCGCCTATTGAGGGC
Organism: Gemmatimonadota bacterium; assembly: GCA_002693325.1. GTDB lineage: Bacteria > Latescibacterota > UBA2968 > UBA8231 > UBA8231. The sequence continues at coordinate 29,476 of NZPK01000023.1, forward strand.
ACTTTTGGCAGGTGGCCATAGCGTACATCTTGTCCTTTCCAAATATGGGCGTCTGTTGCTTAAAGAGGAGTTGGGATTTAGACCGAATCAGGAAAGCGTCAGTAAGTTTCTATTTCGGCTTTATGGGGAAAATATTGAAAAGGGTAATATTCGGGAATATACGGTAGGAGATCAGTCCAGTACCATTGCAAGTGGGTCGATAGCTATTGACGGTATGGTTATAGTGCCCTGTTCAATTAAGACTCTTTCGGGGGTAGCGAATGCATATGCAGATAACCTCATAGAAAGAGCTGCGGACGTNACNCTCAAGGAACGTAGACCTCTTGTTTTAGTGGTTAGAGAGACGCCATTGAATCTCATTCATTTAAGAAATATGACCGTTGTTACTGAAGCTGGAGGTATTATTCTCCCTGCCATGCCTGCATTTTACCAGGAACCAAAAGGATTTGATGATTTGGGTGATTTTATTGCGGGTCGAATCTGTAGTGTTTTGGGGATTGAACATGAATTGTTCCCTTCTTGGGCAGGGTTGAAGAACGAAAAGTTGGAAAAGTAAAGTGTTGATTTTTTTGGTGTGGCCAAACATACGATAAGGCCCACAACCTACCCGGGGAGAGGGAGGCTTTGGACCTTATCGTTTAGGTTCGCTGAAGATCCGAGGGGCCATCTGCTTGAGGAGCGGCAGATGATCTTACGGGGAGGTGCGCCCCCCAGTAGACCTTCGAGCGAACTACTTTCTAATCCGCAACAGCCGTGCCATTCTACGTGATTTAGGTCACAATTTATTCTAAGTTATTGTTTTTAATAGTGTATATTATTTATATGTTAACCAAAACTAACTTAGTACTAAGTAATACTACTTAATTTTTTTTCTGCTATGTTGGGTCTTATATAGCGAGAGTACACAATATTTGGAATCCGGCATTTTTATTAAAAATAAATAATGGGAAAATATATCCCATTTGAAGGAAAACTTTTCTTTTTATTTGATTTAGAGGCTTTTATGGACTGATTTTAAGTCTTTTTTAGAACAATTGGAGAAAATTTTGCCGTTTATTTGTAATTAAAAAGGGAGTGTACGGCTTCGCTGTGATGTACTTTAGGTAGCATTGGATTTAATTTTCTACCTTCGGATTCGACCATCGCCTTACAGAGAGACCAACCACCAAAGCGGCAGATTATTTCCCCGCGATGTTTTGTGATGTTGCTTAATTTGAACGGGAGGCCTAGAAAAAGTTGCTGAACTTCTGGCCAAGTTAGATTTATATGTTTGTTGTCTAAATTTTCACCCCATAGGGAGACAGCGGGCTGGCTTAAGTGATAAAATTGTTTGTATTGGTGTCCGACACGCATACCGCCGCGTACGAAAAAAGGAAGATTTTCTTTGAATGATTCACTTTCTTTTGGCTGAGTAACTATTTGTTTTCCGCTAAACGTTAAGGTTTGACCTGGGATACGAGGAAGGTCTCTCTCCCACAGTTTTTCTATGATTTCTATTGCTCGGCGTGCAGGCATATCGTCGACTGTTGTATTTGGCCAGTCGTTTGCGTCGGATTCAATTTTCGGCCATTCAGTTAGAGTAGATTTGCTCAACTGAGTGATAAATGCTCCTTCGGTGTCATGGATGTGCGGCCATATTCTAACACCTTTAAGGGCGTCGATATGAAGAGAATTTGTTATGTGATCTGGAAGTGTTGGACATTCAATGTTTGGAGAATTACGTAGGATGACGTTGTTACCATATCGGCCGATTAAACCCATTATGACGTGTTCATTTTCCTCAATTGACAGCGAACATGTGGAATAGACTAAGGTCCCTCCAGGACGGAGCATGTGAAAAGCGGCTCGTATGAGTCCTATCTGAACCTGAGCTTGTCGTTTAGAATTTTCGGGAGACCAATAGCGTAGGAAGTTTTTATCTTTGCGAAGGATCCCGTCGCCGCTACAAGGAGCATCGACCAGGATGCAGTCAAAATAATTGTGGAAATAACGAGCTAAAACAGTACCTTTTGTTTGCGTTATAACGGAATTAGCAATGGAACATCTCTCGATATTACCCACGAGCGAAGATATTCTTTTTGAACTTGATTCATTGGTAACCAGTAAACCTTGATTTTTCATTCGCGCAGCAATTTGAATTGATTTTCCTCCAGGCGCGGCACATAGATCTAAAACGCGATCTCCAGGCTTGGGGTTTAACATATTTACCGCTAACATAGGCGCCTTTGCTTGTATGTAAATCCCTCCTATAGCATGTTCAAAAGAATGGCCGATTTTTCTGGAATCCGGCAATACGAAGCCTTCCTCACACCAGGGGACTGATAAAAACGTTTCTGGAATTATTGATTTTACGTTTCTAGATCTACTCAAGAGATTATTTAGTCGAAAACTTGTTGGCTGCGGTCTCAAGCAGTAGTCGAAAAAACTTTCTCTATGTTGATTGTCTGGTAGTAGCTTTCCTAAATGTTCCAATAGATTTTTAAGTTTTGAGTCAAATTTTAATTCCCGTTGCATTTATGACCTTCCTTTACGCATATTTATTATAAATATCTATATGATTATCTGCACTGCAAGAAAATGGAACGTGAAAAATATTTCGTAGTTAGTGATTTACATTTAGGTAATAATTATTTTTATCATCGAGCCTTTATTGCTTGGCTCGATCAGTTGCCTTTACACGCAACTTTGGTTTTAAACGGTGATATAATTGATGATCCGAATACTAGTGAGTTGAAATCACTGACTCTTAGTTATAC
>NZPK01000024.1 GCA_002693325.1 Gemmatimonadota bacterium
ATGCGAAGTATCTATTTCGGCTCAATTCATGTTAATACAAGATAATAAACCGAGAGTCCTTAGCGTCACTGAAGTGCTTCAACAAAATGTCGACCAATTGATCAATATCTTGACCGCGGAATTACGTCTTGAAAAGAACAAACTAAAAGAACGGTTGCATGCTCGAACCTTAGAACAACTTTTTATAGAAAATCGCATTTACAAGGTAATAGAAGAACAGACAACCAACGAAGATATACACACTTCCATTCACGAAGGTCTGTCTCCGTATTCGGATGAGATCGGTAGGGACGTCACAGAAGAGGATATCGAGACCTTACTTAAAATACCCATTAGGCGTATCTCGCTCTATGACATACAGCGAGCTCAGAAAGAAATGCGTGAAATACGAAAAAGGCTTCGTGAAATTAATAAGCATCTCAAACAGATTATACCTTATGCTATAGAATTCCTAGAAGGCATTTTAGAACGTTATGGCGCTCAATTTGTACGTAGGACTGAGATAGAGTCCTTTGATAAAATCGATGTGCGTCAAGCTGCCAGACGAGACCTCAAACTTCGTTATGATAGTAAAAATGGTTATTTAGGATATACTGTAAATGGTGAGAGCTTGTTTGAAACTTCTCAGTATGACCGCATCCTCGTAATACGAAAAGATGGAACATATTCAGTGATAGATACCCCAGACAAGCTTTTTGTCGGCCGTGGAATGCTACACTGTAGTTTCATAAATGAAGAAGAAATCTATAACATTATCTACAAAGATAAAAAGGGATTCGCTTACATAAAAAGGTGTCACATACAAAAGTTCATCCTCAATAAAGTCTACAATCTCAACCCAGAGAGCACCAAAATCCTTAAACTTACAACAGATTCAGAAAAAAAGATTGTCCTTGATTACAAACCCAAACCACGTCTCAGAATACTCAAAGAGGAGTTTTCAATTAGCGATTATCCTACGAGAGGCGCAAAAGCCGGAGGGATTCGACTAGCAGCCAAAGAATTACATACGTGTAAAATAATCTGAATAAAGCAAGTATAATTCCGCTATGCTGCCTGCAATTCGGTCTCAGGCATATTCTCTAAACGAGACAACCAATATCCTAAGTCGAAATGATCGTCTCCAATTAGAAATCTCCACATTTGTATACGGTTAACAACCTCTAATCGAGATTCGTTACCATACCAACCATGATTGGCGTTCAGCACTGACGATATTGCTTCATCTTCAATATCGTCAGTATTCCATAGACGTTTCTGTCTTACCGTTGGATTAAGTCGCAATTTAAACATATATCGCTTTTTATCTGTAAGGTTGGGCTGGGCACAGTGCCAAATACCGTGATGTGCAACAAAAACAGTCCCTGCCTTACAAACAACGGGCATCTGACCAATAAAATTTTGGTAACGCGCAATATCCGATTCGCTAATACGTCGATATTGACTTCCCGGCAGAAACATAGTGCCACCCATCTCACGAGGAGTATCATGAGCAAAATAAAACAATTGTATATCAAAATGCATTCTAGTATCGATAATGGCATCAGCATGCCAAATCTGACCATGATCATGCTGAGCGTCCACCGTATGAACCGCATGATGATCGTATAACGGACTGGGTCCAACCAAGCTATGTATAATTCCCTGAATAGCTGGAAGACGCAAGACTTTACCAATGCTTTGGCTCTGCCATAAATTCCGGAGGGAAGTTCCTCCTTTGGCACCAGGTATACCCGCTTCCATTTCCTTACAAGTTTCTCTATTAATCTCGGGAGGAACTAATTCATCAAACCGCAATAATCCATCAGCCACAAATCGAGCCATATCTTTACTATTTAACAAATCGGTTTTATCAATCATTGATTTCCTCCATTTTCTCTAAAATATACTCATAACGAAGATAAGACGTCGTATATTCCATTCCTGGATAGGCTGGAAACTGTTGTGGAAATTGCACAACCCGCCACCCGTCTAACATAGCTTGCACAATAGTTTCATACGGTGGGATTTCACTGTCGCCTGTCGTATGGGTCTCTTTGCCAGTACCATCATAGATCGACCAAGCAACCGTACGACTGTTCAAATCTGGCGAGTGCACATATAGAACTAGGAGTTTTTGTCGTAGAGCCATTATTTGTCCATTTTCTTCAATTTCACTTAGGATTATAATATTTCTATAATCTTAAGGTAATTACTTCGTATTTTTAATACTATACAATAATATTCCTAAAATCTATATCAAAGTGTCGGTATATTTTTGATTCAGTTCAGAGTGCTTCTAATATTCTTTTCTTCAACGTTTGCTCTTTTTGGCGCGTCTGCTACAGTCATCGGGGCCTGTGTGCCCGAAATAATACTGTCATTCAAGTGGAATTATAGCATAATGGGAAACGTTATCGCTTGTGGTGCAGTGGGATATTCAATATCAACATTTTTATGTGGTTTTCTTTTACGCTATTGTAAACCACGTCAAATCATTATTGCAGGTCTTTTTATTCAAGGAACAGGCCTTTTAGTCTTTGGTTATTCTCCTTGGATAGTATCAAATATTGTAGCCAGCTCCCTAATCGGAATCGGACAAGGTGCCAGTGAAGTAGTACCCAACTACTGCATAGTCCGCATAGAGCAGACCGGGCGAAGTAACCTAATGAATNTAATCCATTNTGCCTTCACAGCCGGNGCGGTCTTNGCGCCTCTGGCTATTGGTCAATTAATCAANAGCGAAATTTCGTGGCGATTCGCCTTCATAAGCCTATCTATTTTTTGTTTCTTGCAAGCTATATGTTTTGCTTTTCAAGAATTTCCTAAACATAGCAAACAAAACTTAGACAACCGTATAGTCCATCAACTACGCCAATTATTTTCAAACCGTTTGATGCTGTCTTTAGCAGCCATTGGTGGAATTTATGTCGGCATAGAAATAGGTGTTTCTAATTGGATCGCCGAATATTCGATCAAGACATTAGCTACCGATTCTGAAACTGGAGCTTATACNGTTTCAATTTACTGGTCTGGTCTGTTTGTAGGTAGAATCGCTATGGCATTCCTTTACAAGGGCNAGAACCAATTCCCACTTCTAATCTTTTCCTGTTGCTTGTCTTCCATAGGTCTCATACTCGCATTAATCAGTGAGAATATAGTTTGGTCGACTGGGTTTTATTTTATCGTGGGATTCGGGCTCTCAACTATTTATCCGGTAGTTATGGTTATTGCGGGACAGTTCTTCGGAAAATTTAGTAATATCGCAATAGGAATTATTTCTACCGGCGGAGGGGTTGGAGCTTTAGTTTTCCCGCTCACAATGGCAAAGTTAGCTAACGAATGGGGGATTACAAGTGCCTTTGTTTCATATTTAGTTTTTGCCGTAAGCATGACAATTTTGGCTTTTTATGCCCTTCTTCAAAGCAGGCGTCAATCATCGAGCAACTAAANCAGTAATAAACTCCGCTAAGCAGAGACGAGTAAATAAAATTTCGTTATCAATTGTGCCTATTAATTTGCCACATTCTTTNATCCACAGTGATCTAAATTCTTGGTCTACGCCGACTAATTTTTTTCTCGGCTTGCCTTTTTTTTGAATCCAAACGACGCTTTCGTGCATTACGGCCGGGCTTAGTCTTTCTCCGTTTGGGTGGCGGTGGTTTTAGAGCTTCTTGGAGCAATTCTATCAACTTTCTTTCACTATCTAATCTATTTCTTCCCTGGGTTCTATACCGGTCAGATACTACCGTTAACACGCCCGTCTTGTGCAAACGATGACGAAAACGATCTGCAATTCGTTCACGCTGAAGTTCACTTATTGAGTTGCTATTAATCACATCAAAACTTAATTCCACTCTTGTACTCGTCTTATTAATATTCTGACCTCCAGGACCAGAGGATCTTGAAAAAACAAGCGTCAATTCAGAAACTGGTATGTGTAATGATTCATTGATGCTTAATATTCTCATAAGTAGATATCTACAATTGATATGTTTCAATTACGTTCATAGCTTATCGTGTTAAACATAAAAAACATATTAATATGGAGCACTTCATGAGCAAAACATACACTGCAGCAATTGTTGGATGCGGAAGTATTGGGCACGCCCATATGGACGGCTACAATCTCGTAGACAATGTCGAAGTCATCGCAGTAGCTGACCCAACTGAAATTGCCCGTCAGCAATATGTGGAAGAGTACAATATACCTCAACAATTTGATACAGTAGAGGAAATGTTAGAAAAAGCTAAGCCAGATATTGTAAGTGTCTGTACTTGGCATTTACTGCACCCTGCTCCAACAATAGCCGCTGCTAATGCGGGTGTAAGAGCAGTCATTTGCGAAAAACCTATGGCCATCGGAATGAACGCTGCTGATTCAATGGTAGAGGCTTGTGAAAATAGTGGCACAGAATTGGTTATCAGCCACCAACGCCGTTTTACCCCTGGATGGGAAAAAGCGAAAGAATTAATNGAAAATGGCGCCATTGGAACACCTCTTTTTGTGACCAACAAGGTCGCAGACGGACTTACAAATTGGGGAACTCATTCGATTGATGGANCTAGGTTCGTTCTCGGCGATCCGAAAGCCCAATGGGTAATGGGATCTGTAGAGCGAAAGACAGACCGCTACGAACGCGATACTCCTGTGGAAGATGCATGTATGGGTCTAATCCATTTTGAAAACGATATACAGTTATTCATTCAATCCGACCTCATGCGTGANGGAGCACAGGCAGGTCACTTTCAAATACGTGGGTCGGACGGATTTATGGAAGTTACCGAAATGTCTGTACGTCTTCATGATACATCCACTGCGGGCTGGCAAGATATTAAGATAGAAACTCCTGAAGGAGCTCGAGCTATTGGTGGAAATTCTAACGCGGATCAAGTANTCGAATTAATCGACGTTCTTGAAGGGAAAGTCAATAAGCATAGAAACGCCGGGACAACAGCGNGAGACACCGTAGAGGTCATGATGGCNCTTTACGAATCAGCTAGAAAAAATTCGGTNATTCATCTCCCACTCGANGAAAAAGAGTATCCACTTGAAAAAATGGTAGCCGAAGGTAAACTCCCTGTCGAAATAGAAGGTCGTTATGATATACGCTCTTTTCTTAAATGGGAAGGGATTAACATTGAAGAATACAAAGACTTAATTGCCAAAGGACATGGACATCATCATGCAATGCGTCAATTGCATGAAAAAACCAAAAAAGACTGAAATTTTAAAAACTAATGATCAAGTAAAAATAGAATTCAACCTTACNCTGTGTTCATTTGGNTAANAGATTGTCAGCCAAATGAACACATACAAGATAATATCNAAAACAAATCCAGCAAAAAAACAGCCACCCGGAGACCGCGTTAGCAATCCACAAGTGGCTGTTAAAAAGGGGCCGGTATTGGGGCGATACTGGCCAATTTTGGGCTGGGGAGAGCCCGACTAGACACCAAAAAAAACACGATCGGGTTTCGGGTTCGAGTTTAATATTAAGTAGTATCTAATACTATTATCGGATGTGACTTGTTATTCTTTAGTAATTTCCTAGTAAAATGAAATAGAAGTAATCTTTAAGTAAAATCACATACACTTAACAGACATAATAAACTAGTATATTTATGTAGGAAAAAAAACAGCCGCTTGGAGATCACCTTGGGTAATATCTACAAGCGGCTGCTATAGGAGGCGAGCAAATATAATTTTATATCAACTCATTCGGGTTGGGGAAGGCCCGACTAGATACCACCAAACCCGATCGGGTTAACGATTCGCATTTAGTATTATGTAGTATCTATTANTATTATCGGTGAACTCTTAAAATTCTTTAGGAGTTTTATAGCTCTTTTTCCAAGTCGAGTCTAGCAAGCCTATAAAAGTTCCCAAAATCAACCAAAAGAAAAACGATCCGAACGGAGTATGAAGGGGATAACTAACTAACCCATGAACTAACATCACTACTAAAGAACTAAACATCGCCCCACAGATCGGTGGAACTTCCCTCAGTTTTCGTATGTATGCGTAAGTTGGAAACAAGCATAGCCACAAAAAAGATATTAAACCCAGAACTCCACATTCAACCCATATATGCAAGAATTCGTTATGTGGAAACTTCGTCTCTTCGATTTTCTGTCGTTCGGAAAGACCTTTGCTCCATTCCTGACGAGAAAAAGCATTCCTGTATTCCATAAAGTGTTTAGGGAATCCACCATACCCCACCCCAAAAATCGGATTTTCGTTAATCATTCTCCATGTTATACCCCAAATAAAATACCGATGATTAATTGTCGTATCATGAACGAAGGTATCCCCTATCTGTAGAGACGCTGCACCCACATCCTCCGAAAAATCACCTACTTCACGTGGGTCAAATACATGTCTTATACTGAGTAATCTTTCATAAGTAGACAATTTACCTTNAGCNTTAGCGATAACAACTTTCTCGGAAGCGTTTATAGAGATTGCAACTATCACACAAAACAATGCTAAGTAAGATAAAAGAGAATTTTTGTTGTCAGATTTTTTGCCTGTCNGTGAAGTTACCAGAATTAATGTAAGGACCAATAAACCCATCACTCCGCCGACCCAGGCACCTCGACTTCCGGAAAAAATCCAGGCATTATATGTCAACGCCAATACGATTCCCATCATATATCGCGATCCCATATGTCTGGAAATTACGAAGTAGTAGGACAAAATTGGCAACGAACAAGCCACTATATTTGCAAAGTAATTTGGATTTTCAAAGGTTGCAACTAACCGTCTGCGTTCAAAAACGGTTACAGCAGACAAAGGGTCAAGATCAAGNGATTGTAAAAGAGCATAACCGCTAATACAACCTATCCCTAAAACATAANAAACACCCAAAATCTTAAGAGATAAAGTGTTTTTTGAAATCCACCATCCTATAAATACCCATAAATATTGGACGTAAAAGCCCCATAAATAGTCATTAGAAACTAAACCAATATGAACAAGGGATACATTTATAACGCAGAAGAGAGGGGAAACAGCATAAACGATTAGCCGAGGTCTACCAACCCGTCCAGAAAAATACACAACAATAGGAAAAATCAGAGAACACATAATAATTCCCAGACGGTAGATGTATACACGATCGAATAGGGACGGATGAGCACAGAGCAAACATAATCCCAGAGTAACAACCGGAATAACAATTAAATTCTGCCATCTAAACGGAATCAATATTAGCAGATTTCCCAACCAATTGTTGACTTTATCTATCACAGTATATAACTTTCNTATCTGATTTGTCGCCTAAAACCAAGCACCGAATTTTCGTTGCGTCGACAAGGAGTTTAGTCATCAATAAATTTCGAAGCAATCGCAGAGAAGCCGTAGCCAAATTAAAATCCGAAGAAATAGATTATAAACGTATCGATGTTTTGGCTAAATTTGTAACACCAACTGGAAAAATTGAAGCCGCACGCCGCACTGGTGCCTCTCGGAAACAGCAGACTCTTGTGGTGAGAGCCATTAAACGAGCACGTCATTTAGCGCTGTTACCATTCACCATTGATGATGCTAGATAAAATTTAACCCNTTTAATTGTGCTACAAGAATCTATCGGTTTAATAGAGACACGAGGGCTTGTTGGTGCTGTTGGTGCCGCCGATGCGGCTGTGAAAGCGGGTAACATTAATCTTCTCGCTTTTGAACTCATTGGTGGTGGACTAGTTTCAGTAAAATTCCGTGGAGATGTGGCTGCAGTACAGGTCGCAGTACAGGCAGGAATTGAAGCAGCCCGAGGCGTTAGCGAACTCGTAAGTCACAATGTTATAGCAGCCCCCGATAAAGCACTTTCCGATCTCTTNACTTCAAATGCAACAGCTTCTGAACTGATTATTGCTGAAGANGAAAATAGCGAGCAAAATCTCCACGAGTTGTCAGTTACTCAGCTTCGTCAGATGGTTAGACAAAGATCAGACGCGCAATTGAAGGGGCGTGATGTATCACGCGCTAACAAACAGATGCTTATCGACGAATTAAAATGCCTTGATAATAAATAGACGATAGAAGGAATAAAAAATGGATGACAATAAAATAGAAAATATCGCAAACAATCTTAAAAAAGGCATGCACGTCGCTGCAGACCTTGCTGAAGAAGTAGGACGAGTGGCAAAAGCTAAATTAGATGTTGCCCTTGCAAAAAAACAGATCTACCGGAAAGAGGCAGAGCTNGGTACTTTCGTTTTCGAAAATATCGAAAAAAATGGCGCACTGGAATCAACAGAAGCACAACATATNATNAAAACCTTAATCGAACTTCACGGCGAACTCAAGGAATTCGAAACAGCTCTTTCTGAATTGCGTAAAACATCAGATAAAACAGAAGAAAACCAAGAGGCATCGGAAGACCGATAACTATCTATCCTTTTTCCGGACAAACACTTTTTTCCCACTCTCCATTCTATACAGTCTTCCATCTTTGGATCGGTAAATTTTATTTTCTAACTTATTAATCGAGTGCTTCTCTTCTTGAGGAGCAACATCTTTTCCGATCTGGTTTATTTCAGTATCTGTAATCATTGCCCTTGCAGAGATATGATCTTCAAAAGCATTCTCCCAACATAATATTTGTTGGTNCATTTCTTTTTCTTGCAATTCAGCAACTTCAACCCCTGATGGTCTCGGCCAATTTAAAAAGAAATCTTCTACTGCTATAGTCAACAACGGACCTTTTAAATANCGTTCAAAAGTAGACGCAACAATATGAGCATCGATGGGAGAAATTTCCGATTCATTTTCGCGTAAAATCATCTCAACGATCTCATGAAGTAACAAAGTGTCGAGTAAGGTCGCTTGTTTTACATTGCCATTCCAAGACTCTTCGTCCCATTTGTTCAAAACAGAGCATGCATCCAAAATCAAATGAATATCAGAATCCCTTTGATAAGCTACAGTCCTAGTCTCAGACAAACCTTTTAAATTTTCACTTCGAACATTTTTAAAGGAATGGCCAATTATACGGAATCCACCATTTTCCAAACATTTCAATCGGTCTCCGACAATTTTTCCAGTCCAAGACGGCCTGGAAACGATATGATGTAACAAAGAGTCACTTCGTGGTTCCCAAATATCGCCAAGCAATTTGGCACGATCACGTATCTGTGAATATATGCTCGTTTCTTCTTCAAAAGTGAATACGGATATGANTTTTNCTTTTTTCTTCTCGGAAGAGTCAGCAGCGTCAAAATCAAACGAACCAAAACGTTGTAATATTGAAGCATACCCTCGAATATCTGTTGGAACTCGGTCTATCAGTGTGAGAATGAAAGTACTCAACCCATCCAATTTATCCCAAGCTCTCAAAACCTCTGGTTGTTCGCGCAACAAATTCAATAATTCAAAAATTCTTTCGATTACCTCTTTAAACGCACCCTCGTCTTTAGAGCTATCGTACAGAATTTCTGGACCTCCAGCATCTTTCTCAGCTGCCTCAGCAATAGAAATAACATCCTCACTTGCAGGAAGTTCACTTCCATACCACGCCCAAGTCGAACTACCTTGGTTNTTTGAGATAACTGTGTCTTTTTTCTTCATTTCGCGCCATGGATTTGGTTGAGGAAAGATCAAACATTAAAGAAGCTCTCAATACATGAAAACTTGTAAGATCTTACCTCTTTATCTAGTAAAAATTGTCCCTCGAACATAAGATCCATCTTCTGAAGCTAAAAAAACAAGTATGCGAGCTACTCCGATTGGATCACCCAGTTTACTTTTTCTAATAGCCTCGTCAGGATCATTGCCTTGTGATAAAGCTCCCTCGGCAACATTAGCCAATTTTAACGGAGTAGCGATTCCTCCGGGACAGATGACATGTATTCGAACGCCCTGCGGACCTAACTCACCCTCCAACTTATAGTGCATACCATGCATACCAGCCTTACTCGCCGCATAAGCATGTGACGAAGAGGCTCCTCTTACACCCGCACCTGATGCAATCAATAGTAACACCGATTCACCGGCCGCGGACAACTTAGGTGCCAAATATTTTGCACTCAAAAAGGTTCCTTTTAAATTCGTATCTATGGTTGAATCCCAATCATTCTCTGAAAGCTCATCGATACGCTTAAAAGCTCCTTGTAAGACGCCAGCAGAAAGTACTGCGACATCGACTCGATTGCTCCGAATTGAGACTTCTTTCATAGCCTTAACAACACTCTCTTCATTTCGGACATCAACCTTATGGAACGAGCCTTGACCGCCCGAAGCAATTATTCCTGCAACTGCTTCCGATCCATCTTTTTCGTTGTAATCAAGTAGGTGTACAAACGCACCTTCTTTTGCATACATTTCACAGGTTGCTCTTCCAATCCCTGTGGCTCCACCAGTAACCAAAGCTATTTTCCCCGAAAGTTTACCTACCATTTTTTATCCGCTCCATTCATTAAGGTCCCCATATACGCAATTTGTTACCGTCGTGTCCGACACCCACCATTTGGCTCCCGTCGGCTAACATTATGGCCACTAAATTACTTGTAGCCTTACCACCTATCACTAATTGCCACAACCTTGTTGCACCTCCAAACCGATGAGCAATGGCAGTTAAACGAGTTTCATCCTGATGTAATAATAAGACCTCCATTGCACCGTCACCATCCAAGTCTCCCGCTATGGATAAATTCGTATTCCTCGTATTAAACAGGTGAGAAGTATAGCCTGAAATTTCAGCAACTCGAACTAATTTATCTTCTATCCTTTCATAAAATTCAACCACGCCATTTGTATGCGGAGTCCGAACGCAAACCAATTCATTCGACCCTGTTGGTGAAAATGGGCCAAATGCTAGCAAATGGCGCCAGCGAAAGGCGCTACCGGTAACTTCACTTTCGGCAATAAGCTTACCATCTTCACTATAAACTGCAACTTTAGATCCATTCGACTCCCCACTCAAAGTAGTGAATATTTCTCTTCTCCTATCGCCATCCCAATCAAACCAAAGGGGTGCTAATCCTTCGCCAACCCATGGTGCCGAAAACTCGAACTCACTCAACATTGACAAACCATCATCAATAGAAAAAACAGCTATACCACTAGGCTCAAATATATCACCCAAAGCACCATGAGGATAACGACTCGTTGGACCCGTATAAACTACCCCGCTCCGATCGTCATCGAGCAAGATACGTGCGTCAGGCAAAGCATTAATAGCCAAACTACTTCTGGAATCATCGTTAATTAATATCAAATCTCCATTCGAATTGATGTAAACCATACTCCCATTCTTTGACACAACGGGTGAAGAAAGAAGAGAACAATCATCAGGTGGCAATAGTAAATTTCCTCTCAAACTTTCTTTGATTTCCAATACTGGCGGCCGAAGCGGGTTTAGTTTATTGAGACCGACATCAGCCGAACTCCACAAACCATTCTTAACACGAAAACCCTGAACACTCCCATCCTCAAGGACAACGACCCAAATACTACTTAATCCTGTTGGTGCCGCAACAATCCATTGCGGTCGGCCTTCAAGATCGACCTCTACATACGGCACCTGTGGAAACCTTCCAGCCCCCAAGACCCAACGACTTCCATCCATATGCGACTGATTATAAGACCTTTGGGCATCAACAAAAAAAACACCACCCCCTTGTGAATCACCTATCACAGATTGAACAGAATTCTCACCACCACATCCCGATATCAAAAAAATCAATGAACTTATAATTACAACCAGTTGAATCATATTGCCTTGGCAACCTAATTACGTATTTTCAACGAGTGGAGTGTTTATATAATCTATCGAGTATAAGTCGACCAAACTCCATTAAAAGTAATATGTTATCTTCTTGTACAAAATAAATGAAGTCATTGTAAGATTTAATACAATTTATTTAACGGAAACACCAAGTTCGTTTATGGAACGAAATCTCCAAAATCCAGCGGTTGGCCGGTGGCTCTTAATCATCAGCTTATTAATTTTTCTAATGGTCGCTTTTGGTGGTTTAGTGAGATTAACCCGTTCTGGCCTTTCCATCGTCGAATGGAACGTCGTAACAGGCATAATACCTCCTCTCAGCGATAGCGACTGGGAAGCTGAATTCACACTATATCAGCAGTCGCCCGAGTATAAAAAAATAAATTTTGGCATGAACATCAGCGATTTTAAATTCATATATCACATGGAATTTTGGCATCGATTTTTCGGACGCCTGCTCGGCTTAAGTTACCTCTTACCTCTGATTTTTTTCCTCTACAAAAGAGCGATTCCCAGTAATAAGATACTTCAGTATGTCGGAATTGGTCTCTTATTTGTCTTGCAGGGTATAATAGGCTGGCTTATGGTCAAAAGTGGCTTGGAAGATCGTCCAAGTGTTAGTCACATTCGATTAACACTGCACCTTTTGGGGGCCCTTGCTCTCCTTGGCACTTGCCTTTGGTCTGCAATGTCTCATCTTCTACCACCTCGTCTTCCACACGGAGGTAGTATTAGAAGACTTAGCGCATTCTTAATAATAACTTTAATAATGCAAATAGCAGCAGGAGGATTAGTCGCAGGATTAAAAGCAGGCTATATTTCCAACACGTTTCCACTTATGTTCGAACAATTGATACCCAACGGGTTATTAAACCTTAAACCTACCATGATCAACTTTGTCGATAACCCAGCTACAGTTCACTTCCAACATCGCTGGTTTGGCTTTCTCATTCTTGCTGTCAGCGCTGCAATGTATTACATGGGAAAAACTGAAAAATCGAGATTACTCCGCCGAAGTACAAAAACGGTCTTGATATTATGTCTCATTCAAATTTCTTTGGGTATTATAACCGTATTGAGTAGCGTAGCAATCACTGTTGCATCATTGCATCAGATAGTAGCCGTAGCTCTTTTTATGGGTAGTTTACTTGCTTATCGATGCTCTTAGGATTTCTGATTTTCATCAATATAATTACATAAATATTCACTCAACAATCTCAATTCGCGAATACGTTTTTCCGCAAAACCACCCCAAATCATCCTAGCAATAAAATACGAGACAATCAGGCCAACTAATGCAACTGTTCCGAGCCCAAAACCAGTTTTGGGCTGAAAAGCAAATCCTCCTACGGCAGCCGTCAAAAACATTCCTGAGAAAAAAACAGCAAAAAAGATGAAAAATGCCATAGTACTATAGTTTGCCCTAATATTTAATGCAGTCTGACTTCCCCTAAGATCAGCAGATATATGTAATTTCTCAGTATCACTTTCGTTCCGCCAATAAAAAAGTTGCTCCGTTTCAAAAATCCGCCCCTTCCGATGAGTAACCTCTGCAATTAGACTAGTCATTTCTTCAGTCCGATCCGATGCCAAAATTGAATTAGCTTTAGCAGACAAATTAATCCGCATTGGAGCACCTAAAAATTTTTCAAACAAAGATAACTTCATCTGACTTTCTTGAGTCATAAGCCTCCCTATTAAAGCCAATTTTTAGAATACTAAATCAACCGAACTTATAAATCACGAATAACGGTTTATGATATAATTTTTGCATTGATTCTGCTTCGAATCAATACTCCGAACGGCAATAGAAATTTTATTTTTCTCGTCCAGATTACGCCAATAAAAATCAGCTACATCAGCCATTTCAGAAAAAGGCACAGGAACAACGTAAGGACTTCCGGAAAAAGACGGTAATGGATCGCCATCACACTCATATGTGGTCAAAGCATATCCAAATCCTGGTTCGACAAAGTCATACGTAAAATATTGACGTTCCGATCCCCCGTCACTGAACACATCCTTTTTCAGGATAGAAACCCATATCAAACCTGAATCCGATTTTACATCGATACATGCAGAAATCCGTGGGGTGAAATTAGGAGAATCAGGTTCATACTCCCAATTTTGAAGCGTATCGTAAAAGCTCACCCCCTTCTCCAAACCTTCACACAATGCATCTACCTGCAATCCATTCCCGACTATGAACGATTTGCCACTCACCCGCATCGCGTTATAAATGATTAGCGAAGGGTCCTCAACCTTGGAAGGATCTGCGGCTTCTGTCCTAAGGATTGTTTCTTCTTCCGAAAAAATTCTATTTCGGCTATTCTCGCTACGACCCATTATCCAGTACACTTGAATCCAATCCCCGGCAGCATCGCGCCCGACCACTATACCCCGACCGGGATAAGAATTTTCCGTAATTCGTTTTGCCAAATTGAAACGGGCAATTGACACATCCATTTTACCCTCCCTCTCCTGTTTTTCCATTATCGGCTGAATATACCATAAAATACTTCGGGAACAACATCAAACTCCGCTCATAAAGCATGAAAATGTAGGTAAACACTATAAATCAGCCTCTTGACTAAATGCAAGCCTTGCTCTATAATATATGAATTACTGGAAAACTTAGTGTTTGTATTTAAAATATGCGACTGTTTACTCACAGGAGTAGGAATGAGCAATTTTAGTGTAGAGGTCAGAACAGACGAGCCCTTTGAAAAAGCACTACGTAGATTTACATCTAAAACTCGACGTGCTGGGTTACTTAGGGATCTAAAGAAAAGACGCTTCTATACGAAGCCTTCCGTACAAAAAAAAATTGACAAACAAAAAAGTGTTCGGCGACAACAAAAGGCCTTGCGAATGGTGACCACTGGACAAACGCGCGGTGGTAGTAACGGAGGACGAAGTAGGTCGTAGGCAAAAAATCTCATCATCAGTATCATAAATACCCCGTAGCATTTTTATTTTATTTCAAAAATAATGTGACTGGTTGCACGTAATCTATCAATTAGAAGATAACTCCAGTACCAAGTCGATAAAACGTTTTGCAGTAATTCGAAGGTCGATATTGTATATGTTTCTATTACTTGATGATACTTTCTCAATGTGATTATCTGGTAATGAGCAACTACCACAAAACGCACCTAAAAGTGAACCGGTAATGCTAGCATAACAATCTATATCGGCAAAACGGATAGGGTTACCGTTCCGATCTAACTCCCACTGATTAACCGCAACTTGCAATGCTAACCAAGGATCATCGAAGTGAGCACGAGAAACGGAAAGTGCGATGGCGATCGCGCGAAACGGATCATACACACTATAATGCGACATTTTTTTCGAAAGAAATTCAGCCAATCCTATACCTGAGAATGACTTAGCCTGTAAAAGCAATTCAGGAAGAGAAGCTATCACATAAGGTTTGCCAAAAAATCCACCTAAAGATAGTGGATTTAAGTTTAAAAGTTGTTCTATAACATGATCGGGCTCGCAACCAATAACTGCCAAACTCTGAGCAGCAGCCAACAATGCTGTTGCTTCTCGAGCGTAACCAACATCAAAAAATGCTGTTTCATAGGCAGCAACGTAAGCCGCCTCAGGATTTCCAGCATAGAAAAAGCCCATGAAAGGTAAAACGAGCATACCTGCAATGGTCGGATAATTTAACCCGATGCTACGTGAAGCAAGGATACTTGGCGCTATACCGGGAAAGCTTGGAGAAGTTTCACCCAAAATACCATGACATACTCCCTCCCACATAGAGAACTGTTCCCTAGTTAAATGAGGATAACTAGGAAAAACGCTCTTGGGATGTCTCCAGCAAAACAATAAGCGTTTCGCGAGATCAATGGCTGAAGGCGGACGACCAAGAGAGCATGCTAAGTCAACAAAATTCCAACTATAACGCGTGTCATCTGTACCTGTACCTCGTGGTGCCGGAGATTCCCAAGGGCCATGAGGTGCCACGGCCCCCTTGAACTGTATTAAGTCATCAATCCACGGTAAATCGGGAACATTAAAATCTCGGCCTTTGGCAACGAACTCATAAGGCGCTCCCAAAGCATCTCCCAAAGCATGCGCGAAAACCGCACCACGCAGTCTGTCAATTAAATCAACAATAAAAAAATCCTTCGCTAATAATTAACAAAAGTACTTCAATAATTATTTTCACAATCTGGGGAACATAGTGCGTTCTAAAATTGGGGCATCACACTACATAGTATTGGAC
>NZPK01000025.1 GCA_002693325.1 Gemmatimonadota bacterium
GGATTATTGCAGTGGCTAACACCCAATTGATTTTTTCCGACGTTAAAGCGACCCTTGATGGTGCAGGTAAGGTGGTAGTAGGAAGTGGAACGCCACAACTATATTCGTTAGAGCAAAACACGCCTAATCCGTTTAATCCTTCTACACAGATTTCTTTTCAATTACCTAGTAGTAGCCATGTTCGGTTGACGGTGTTCAATACATTGGGTCAACCCGTAGAGCAATTGATCGATGCCCCAATGAACTCAGGAAGTCATCAAGTGGAGTGGCGATCTAACGATCATCGAAGTGGTGTGTATTTTTACGAACTCCGAGCAGATCCTTTTGGTAGGACTAATTTTTTTAGTCCGAAGGTTAAGTGGTTTGTTGCACGAAAAAAGATGCTCTTAGTTCGTTAAGTGTTTTTCTGATTGATCGTGTAGATGTTGATACTTATCGATAGGTTTTTTTTACCAATATCTACCAGAATAACTGACAGATAAATTCAGAAGACTTGATCGAAAGTTATATATAACCCAGTTTGTTTATCTGAACGCGCTAAATCGGCTCGGACCACAGTACTCTGCCATAAGCTTCGAGCTCCGATTCCTAAACCTCGTCGCCAATTTTCTATTGATAGGCCTTGCATTTGTTCGACAATTTGTCCAAAATCCGCAAAGATTAATATACCAGAATATATGCTGGATTTTGAAATTTGAATCGATTTTAAATGAGGAATTGCGTAGGTTATTTTAACATTAGAATGTTACGCTTGTCCTCGTCTAGATCTTCGTAGATACGTTCACTGAATTTTAAATTTCTCGATCCTTGTCCTCCCCAATCAGGCATATGTCCAACACTATAGCAATAGTAAAGGGTACGTCGGGGACGCCCCGACCGCGACACAGTAGATCCATGCGTTAAAGCCTCGGTAAAGATTATCGCATCGCCAGCACGGGCAGGCACTGGGATTAAGGCAGGATTATTTTCTGGATGGTTGTCCCATGGCTTGGGGAAGTTGCTTTTATGGGCACCCGGTATAACAGCAAAACACCCATCCTCTTCATCACAGTCGAACATTGGGTAAACAACTTTAGTCAACGTTGAAATCATCTGGCCATTATGACATCGATATTGGCACTTTGGGATGACAGGTGTGCCATGCATATGGAGACCCGTAAAACCTCCTTCCCATCGGTATATAGTATAGGTATGATTAAGTCTGTACGGTCCACCGGTAACCTCTGCTATGACGTCAATTACATTAGGGGGATCAATCAGATTGTGAAAAACAGGTGATGCTTCGAGAATATTGGAGATGTATAAATTATCTTTTGTACGCTCCTGCCCCAAACATAACGGTTCGGGATATTCAACGGGATTGGTCTGCTCCAAAAGATCTAATTCGCGGTTACACTCTTTTAATTGTTGGGCAGACAGTACGTCAGGAAGAACAACGTAGCCATTTAAGTCAAAAAGGTATTTCTGCTCTTCGTTCATAGCACCTCCGAACGTTTTAAGCGGACCGAAATACAAGTTTGGAAGTTTCTACTTCATCGGTCCCAATTTATATGAGTCAATTCTCATATTTACTAATTGTTCAAGCAATTATTTAATATCTCAACCAATAGGCCAAAAAAGCAGTGAGATAGATTGATACCGCACAGTATAATATTGTATATAATATGGATTAAACTACTTATTTTCAGCTACTTATGCGAGTAATAAAAGAACGACGCTCTGTAAAAAAAGGGGTTTTGAGATAGTGGCTCCTCCCAGAATCGAATGGGACCACAAGGATTTTCAATCCGTGTTTGGTTACAATAAAAACAACAACTTATGAACAGCGAGGCCAGAATAAGGCCACTTTTATCTGCGTAAATCCGCCAAGAAGAATATGGATTTTTTCACTAAAACCTCTATTTTTGCGCTAAATCCTGGAGTATTCTTTAATCCATTTGAGAATGGAGATAATAGAATAAAGGTTTATGCAAATAAAGTAATTGCAGCCAATCGGTCATTTCACAAACCTCAAAACTTTCAAAAATAAAATTGTGCCGACAGGCAATTGAAATTCTTGTTAGATATTGAGTTAAGGCTAAGAATGCTCTAATATAATTTATAATATTTCAGAATTTTCTAATTATTAACATCAACAGATACAAAAAGAGGTAACAATGAAAGCGATTTTTATCANGATGGTTGTAGCATTAGGCTCGGTAGTTGATAGTGAAGCCAGCCAGCAAAGTGAAACGAAAAAAATAGAAGAAATAATCGAAAGGTTTTGGGTTCANGTTGCTGATGGGAAGATTGATAATGATCATTTTTCTCCAGAACAAATCACAGCTTACTCATCCGGTGGCCTTTGGCAATATATAAGCGATTCCGAGATGATAGCTTCTTTAACAACGGATTCAAGGTTGAAGGTTAGGAGTTACCATATGAACGTAAAATTTTTAGGTAGCAAAGAGGATGTGGCATATGTCACGTATTATTTGGCAGGGAAAATAGTAAATGGGGGTAATGTAGTAGTGCCTAATTACCGAACTCGAATTTCGCAGGTGCTTGAGAAGAGAGGTTCAAAGTGGACGTTTATTGGTAGTCATGCCAGCCCCTTATTCGGTGGGTCGGGATTTAATGTCGATTAGCCGATTAATAGTTTGAATATTGACGTTAATGATTTACACTAACAGTGTGAGTTACGCTAAAATTGATAGGAAGGTNTTCCATTAATTTTTATATTAATGGGAGAACGATTATGAATCGTTTTTGATTTGTAACTTACAATAAGAAGAAAAAACGAGTAAAATGATGCCTAAATTATCCGGCCACTTTTCTGCCACTAAATTANAATTTTTCAAGCACACTCGTAGATGTTAATAGTCACTTATTACTACTCAAAAAACGAAAGTTACAGGGAAGAGGTCTTATGAATACTCTATATATACAGCGTANATCGGGTATATAAAAGAATAACCCCCTGTAAAAACAGGGGGTTATAAGATGGTGGCTCCTCCCAGAATCGAACTGGGGACACAAGGATTTTCAGTCCTCTGCTCTACCTACTGAGCTAAAGAGCCACCCATAAGAACAATTTTAAAATTAGCCTTCGTTTTTTGTATTGTCAAGGAATCCATATGCCTATATCCGTTATACCGTTCAATATGCCCGAACCTGCTGATATNCCTTCTCATATTGTTGATTCGCTTAGGAGTATGGAGGCTGATGAAGCAGTAATTAAGAGCATGGAATTATTAATGCAAATAGAAGCTGCGAATGCGATAGTTTATGAGCGCTCGATTAACAACAACTCCAACGTTGTGGGTGCCGTTGGAGATAGGTCTGAGGAGTTAGAATCTATATTAAGAATTTCAGATCGAACGTTGACAGGTATGGCTATAGAGCACAATTCACCATTGCTTATTATGGGGCAAGTAGCCACTGACGATAAGTATACTCTTCCGAATGGCCTAACAAACTTCCTTCTAAACGGGAATCCGACTGGTAGTGTGGGATTTAATTATGTGCTACCTATCACTACAAAAGAAAACAAGATCCTATCCACACTGACACTTTTTCGGATTGCAAACGAAGGCCCTTTGAATCACGAACAACCAAATATTTGTCAGGCAATTCGGATTTTGTTGTCTGATATCTTGGACCAAAATTAAGAGACAATTCTTCTTCTTTATGAGAATATCATCTCATGGACAGACATATTACGAGTTTGCTGGTTCAACAACCTTATTTTCTATCATCCAAGCTTCAACTTCAGATCCGTCAACGTCAGCGAGCATTTGGCCGTTGATTTCTACACAAGGCGATAGTGGCTGGCCACTTTTTTGAACCATCTCTGCGTAAATATCTGGATTGTTGATAATATCCTTATCCTGATATTCCAAGCCGTATTTGCTAAACGTTTCTCTGACGCTGTTACTCCACCCGCAAACCGGTTTTAAATATGCTACGATATTCGGAGAATCAGACATTTTTATATGTTCCTATTAGAGTTTTAGTTTCTTGTCGTTGTATCTGTGCCTAAGTTTAACATGATAAAATACCGTCACGCAAAAATAAGAGATATTCTTTCCGAATATAGTTGTCCTAAATCTTATGTCAAGTATCNGCNAATTGCATAAGTCTCGTGTTGATTGACGATTNGTTCGTTGGTTTAGATGTTCTCTGTTTGAGAGATTTTGAAAGATAATTTTTAGAGGGATACACAAAATATGAATAAGGAACATACGCTCGCTAATTGTCAGAATGAAGTTGATGATTGGATTCGTAATGTTGGGGTTCGNTATTTTAGTGAATTAACGAATACAGCGATTTTAATGGAGGAAGTAGGGGAATTAGCTCGTCTTATCTCGCGTAAGTTTGGCGAGCAAAGTTTTAAAGAAGGTGAGGAAGATGATGTTGGGATGGAGATAGCTGATGTTTTTTTTGTTTTGGTCTGTATAGCCAACCAAACTGGTGTGGACTTGCAAAAAGAATTTTGTCGGACTATGAAGAAGAAAACAATCNGTGATGCCGAACGTCATGCAAATAATCCCAAGTTAATTCAGTCAGAAAATGTTTAAAACCTACAATTTTATTCTATCCTTTTATGTAATCGTATTTAGTGTCTCATGCGGCGCTTTAAACCCGACTGGTAGTATGCAATATGAACCGAGTCGCCTCCCTATGGGCCCATTAACTATCNGAACNTGGCTTCCAGCAGGAATGAATGAATTNCGCTTTACGGAATCAGATCAGGAATTATTAGCTGGTTTGGGCTTGAACTCTATACANTGGCTTCAGCGCTTTATTGATGAGAACGGAACTGCTGAAGAGCAGCTTCTATCTTTTGCTAGTCGTCAGGGGTGGAATATGCCTGTGTATTTTGAACCGCCAGGATGGACGAATTACGATAAACTTCATAACTGGGCTCTTCGAGGAGAGTTTGTAAACCACGATTCTCTCCGTATGNTCGTCCAGGATTTGCACCGAAAATGGAANGACCAATCGGCTTTTTCGGGGTATTTAATTGGACATGAAGATTACCACGAAAATTACTATTCATCGCTTTCTTCAGTTGTTCGAGTTATCGATGAAGTGGATCCAACTTATCCTGCATACACTGTTGGTCGCTTTCAAGATTATCAAAAGAATCGTTTATTCCTCGTGAGTTTTTTTGAAAGTGCGGGAGAACATAACGTTTTTCAACATGAGCACTACGTGTTTCGAGGGAGTTTCCCAACTGAAGGGAAAAAGTTTCAGAAGCGTATTGATGAGTTGGTGTCGGGTTATGATCAAGTATCAAGAGGAATAGNAGGTCGTTCCGGTCGGTGGCATGCAATTNTTCAGGTTCAGAGTGAAGAGCGAAATGGTCGAGTCTACTACCGTAAGCCGTCTCCAGCAGAGATAAGAATGCAGGTGGGATTGGCTCTGAGTAGAGGTGCTACTGGGATTATCTATTTTCTATATAGTTCAGGTGTCGAAGAGTTGTTTGATACTGAAGGAGTTGTTGATGAGACACGTGTCTATGAAGGAATTGTTGACAAACAACGAATGCCTACGGAAAGTTATTTCGCAATTAAGCAAATTAATCAAGAATTAGTAGATTTAGATATGGAGCTTGTGAATTTTCATTTTCATGGAGCTTTGTCTTCAAGGAATTTACTAGATAATCAGTTTATCTTGTCTATTATGGGTATTGCCGAGGTTGGATTATTTGGGGATCGAGAAAACGTTACACATCTTCTCGTTGTTAATCGGTGGTCTCACAAGCCTCAGAAAATACTTCTTCAATTGCGCGTCAAAGGTGATGCAGGTCAGCCGATTGCAACCCCACGTGCTGTTGAAGTTCGTTTGGCTCCTGGAGGATTTACATTGTTGGCGCTCTAAAGTACAAATGAATTAATTTCTGCTAAGTATATCCAATCGCCATAAGATATAGTTCGGCTAACATATAGACGAGCGAAGGATGAATATGGGAAAATTAGAAGGTAAGGTAGCCTTAATTACGGGTGGTAATCGAGGGATTGGGAAGGCAATTGCTCGATTGTTTGCTAGCGAGGGAGCAGCTCTAACATTAGCTGCTCGCGGGAAAGAATCTCTAGAGGAAACTGCAGATCAAATCAAACGAGACTTTGGAGTGACCGTAGTTGCGGTTTCTGCTGATGTTTCGAAAGAGAACGAGGTTGAAGTCTTGTTTGAACGTAGTAAATTGGAGCATGGCAAACTTGACATTCTTGTGAATAATGCCGGTGCATTTGATGGTGGCCCAATTGAGAAAATCGGTTTAGAAGCTTGGAATAATGTTGTAGGTTCATGTATGACAGGTACTTTTTTAGCCACGCGGGAAGCATTTTGTTTGATGAAGGAAGGCAATGGTGGTAGGATTTTGAACATTGGAAGTATCTCTGCTCAGATGCCTAGGAAATATTCCGTTCCATACACGGCGGCTAAACACGGGATTTGGGGTTTAACGAAAGCGGCTGCTTTGGAAGGTCGCGATTGTGGGATCGTAGTTTCTGCTTTACACCCTGGGAACGTTAGAGTGGAGCGGCGTATGGAAGAAGGAAGCCAGACAGCTGGAAGTGGAATGGTATCCGATAAAAATGAACCTATGATGACGGTTGAGGAAATAGCAGAAGCAGCTCTACATATGGTAGTGTTACCCAAACATGTTAATTTTTTAGAGGCGATAGTTCTACCTACTGAGCAAATGTATTTAGGTCGAGGGTAATTTTTTTTACGACAAGAAAATGCATATTGTTATGCATATAAAAATGACTGTTTAATTATGATTCACTTGAGATTTTATGCTAAGATTATCTAATGTTTTTTTTAATGGGCTAGTGTTATGAACGTTGAACACCGAACCGTAATTGTTGTGGGGGGTGGTCCAGCAGGTTTGCCTGTCGCGTCAGTACTTGGAGGATGGCATCCATACTACCGTCCAAATTCAATGCTTGAACTTCGTCACCCATCTCTTGCAAAATATCTATCGAGCATAAAGGAATCGTTATTGGAGTTAGATTTTGTAGATCTTGTAAAGCAAGGGATTGCTCCAGTGGATCTATTTCGAACATTACATCATCCAAGAAGCTTGTTTCAAGGAATAGAGCAAATAGGAATGGAATTCCGTCGGGAACCCTCAATTGACGTTTTACTTCTAACAAGAGAAGAAGTTGGTGGACTTTGGAACAATGCACCACGTAATTTATTGACACTTTCTCCTGGGCAGTGGATGGAATTTGCTTTTTATCCTTTAGCGCAGTACGCCCAGGAGTCGAATTTGAATATTGATGTTAATGCACTTATAAAAAAAACGGATTTGATAGACTATTATCACCGAATACCAGATCGTTTTGAGGTGTCTGACTGCATACATACCTGGCAAGATGTTTTCGAAATTACACCCCATGAACGAGGTTTTAAAGTCCGTGCTCGAAATGTTAAAACCAATCTGGAATCTGTGTACACGTGTAAATATTTGGTGTATGCAACGGGACAGCGTGCACGCCTTCGAAAACTTGAAGTGGAAGGAGAAGATCTTCCTTTTGTAACTCAAAATTATGATAGGCCTGAAGATTTTGAAGGAGATCGGGTTCTTGTTGTGGGAGGAGGGCGGTCCGGTGATTGGGCAGCAACTGAGTTGCATGATGCAGGTAAACAGATTTTTTATAGTATGAGACAGGATGACCGTGTCCATTGGAGACTGATAAATGACAGTTTATATCTTCCGTATTATAAGCGTATTTCTGAAATCCTACAGAGCCAGTCGAATCGTTGTGAAACACTTTATCAGACGAAAATAAAGCGAATTGAATCGTCAGGAGTTGTTCATTTAGAAACACCTGAGGGACTTCGTAAAATAGAAGTGGACCATATCGTTAAAGAAATTGGAGGCTGGGCAGACTATTCATTATTGCAGGGTTTTTCGAAACTCTCCCTGACAGANAAAAGAGATGACTATCGATTTCAAGTACATCAGATGCAGACAAAACCACATAACTACGAATCTGTCGACATACCAAATCTATATGCTGGTGNATANCTGGCTCAGGGTATAGGTCTTGTTGTGATGGCAATGCACGGAACGACATATGCGATAGCAGGCGATATTTTGCGGAAGGAAAATGTTTTTTAGCATTTGTTATTTTTGAGAAGCTAATTAGGATTCTCATTCACCTAGATTTTGTTTACTATCAACTTATTTTTACCCAGTCGAATAAATTGATTATGCGAATTAGACGGTTTAATCAGTAATTTTTATTACAATTCGGCCATATATCTGACCCTGCAGTATTTTTTCCCCAAGAGTATTTAGCTGATTTAAATTTGCTTCCTGTAAAATATCGTCTAAGTGATTATGCTCTAAAAGTTCCCCTAATTGGTTCCAAAGATGCGGCCGTTTATCAATTGGGTAAAAAACAGAGTCNATTCCAATAAGATTTACACTTCGCAAGAGAAAGGGAATTACGGATGTGGTTAATTCTGAATTTTCGGCTAAACCGACCGACGCAATAGAGGATCCATATTTCATACTAGATATTATGTTGGCTAAGGAAATACCTCCAATTGTATCCACGCATCCTCCCCAACGAGCATTATTGAGAGGCCGTTGGGGTACCATGCTTAGTGTCGATCGATNAATTACCTTTTTGGCGCCGAGTCTTAATAACTGGTCTCGATATTGCATCCTGCCTGTTGAGGCAACTACATGATAGCCGCGTGCGGCAAATAGCATAATAGCAAATGTGGCTACTCCACCACAGCCACCAGTGATTAAAATCTCTCCTGCACTGGGTTCCAGGCCTTGTCTTTCGAGAGCTTCCAGTGCAATTGCAGCCGTAAGTCCGGCAGCTCCTAATCCCATTGCTTGAAAAGGGGACAAATTATCAGGGAGAGCTACGAGTTCGTTAGCGTTTGCTGTGACCTGCTCAGCGTAACCTCCCCAACGNATTTCGCCGANACGAAACCCTGTGCCAATTACCNAGTCACCCCTAGAAAAATTTGAATGCTTACTTTCTAAAACTTCGCCGACAAAATCAATGCCAGGCACGTGCGGATATTCTTTTACTAAATTTCCTAAGCCATTTAGGATCAATCCATCTTTATAATTTAGTGAAGAATAATGGACTGAGATTCTTACCTCTCCCTCTGGCATTTGGTCTGTGTTTATTTCTTCGACGGCTCCGCGAACCCTCTGTTCGGTTTTGCGTAATATGTATGCTTTTATGGATTTCATTTAGAGCTAAGTTATTGGAATGTTTCTACCGAGGGCGTAAAGTTTACATCGGAATCGATGGGATAAAGAGGACGGGCGCAAATATTATGTCCTAAGGTTTTGAGGTTTGCACTGGTTGAACCTGGCGCATCAATGTTAAAGTTTTGTTCTGCCCAATCATCAAAAAACCTAGGTTCGCAATGAGGAGATTTTACGATTACCAAGTCAAAATCCTCGGGGTTTATATCATGTGCAAAAAAAGGAGAGCGATCGATAAATTGAACGGAGCGGCTGAGACAGACTATGGTATAATTACCACATTTCAAAACTGCTGAAGGGCCTGCATGCTCTGGTTTTCCGGATAACTCGAGGCAATATTCACCGTCTCCTAATTTCTCAACAGTGACGTCTAATTCAAGAGGAGGGTAACGTGAATCCAAAGCGCCTCCAATCACCACCTTTAGTTTTTTACCAGCCCCAGNTGAATGTGCCATATAAGCAGCAGATGGATCNACAATTGGTGCCAGAACTTCGCCGGCATAATCACCTTCGATAAGTGCTTGAAGAAGCGCGTTACTGTCACCTGTTGCTCCTGAGGAAGTGGCATCGGCAGCATCGGTAAAAATCACCGGTCCTACTAAGTCGTTCGCCTCAAGAACAGCTTGGTCCATATCGATTAATTTAGGTTGCATAAGTTTTCGGTTTCCCCAAAAATCTTGTGCCATTTGCAGTGCTTCCAACTCTGCTAATTCAGGCTCTCCATCAGTAACCACTACCGACTGACAACAGAGCTCAGGTACGTCAGTAAATGGATTTCCAATCATCATCCCCGCTGCTAGCACACGTGAATCAGTTTCTAATAGCTGTGCGTAGCGTATCGATTCTCCATAAACCCCAGTAGCCGTGATTAGTTCATTGCCTCTTACTAAAGCAGGGATTTTTACTCGACTGATAACAGGGTTAGCACCCCTTAAAATAGAGAGCAGTAATTCAGCGGCACGACGTCCTGTATCGACGAAATCTATATGTGGGTATGTATGGTATAGNGTGAGTCCATTTATGTTTCGNAGCATTTTTTCTGTAAGAATTCCATGTAGGTCGAGAGTGATGACAATAGGAATGTCGTCGCCTAAAATATTTCGAGCCTCGGAAATTATATGGCCTTCTGGGTCGGTCTCTTCAGTACAGGCCATGGCTCCGTGAAGGCAAAGAAGTAGAGCATCAGCTTGATCAGCATGACTTAAAAGAGAATGTTTGAATTCAGAAACGATTCGTTCAAAGCTCTCCTGTTTGAGGGGACCTGCTGAGTTTGAACGAGCTCCATAAACAGGAACGATCTGTATTTCTTCCTCGATGGATAGAGTATCGATTGCTCCGCGAATTTCAGTTTGTTTCTCACTATGAAAAGCAATAAGCTCTGCACCGATACCTATNCTGAAATAGTCATAATCAGATTCGACGGGATTGAATGAAGAGACTTCTTGTTTGCATTCAGCTATAAGAATTTTAGGCATTAGATTATCCAGTGAAGGTATTGGTAGCTTTATTATCTGTGTTGAATACTNTTTTTTAAAATAAAGACGCGGTTTTAATAGATGTGTCAGGAAATAGGCCGTGCCTCAGTGCCACTAGGACTATCAACTATCTCAAACCCAGCCTCCGTTATTTTTTCCCGGATCTGATCAGCTAAAGACCAATCCTTCATTTCGCGAGCGGAATTTCGTTCATGGATCCATTCTTTAATTTGAGGTGGTAATTGGGGAGTTATAAAGTGTCCATCCTCTCGGTCTTCGATTTCGAACCCAGCGGCTATGATCTCGTTCCGGAGCAAATCGGCTTTTACCCAGTCTTTTTCTAATCGGGCATCTTGTCGCAGGATAGCTAAGTCTTCAATCTTTTTTGGGATTTCTGAAATATTTTGGGCATTCTTATTGGTCTCAACATTTTTGATGTCTAATCCGAGGACTTGGTCAAAGTGAAGTAACGTTGCCTTTTTGATTCCATTTTCTAAATCACTACCGACCAATTCCCAGACTAATGCCAAAACTCTAGGCATATTCAAATCATCGTTGATGTAATCTTCAAATCTTTGGGTAAAGTTCCTATTCACTATTGTAGGTTCTCCCCATGAGATAGCTGCTTTACGAAGTCGAGTAAATGCTTTAGATGCAGCACCTAAACTCTCCCACCCAAAGGTTAACTTTGCTCTGTACCGTGCTCCAAGACAGAAAAAACGGTAGGCTAAAGGATCGTAGCCATAATCAGTTAGCGTTTTTAAGCGTAAAAAGTCTCCACTTGATTTTGACATTTTCATGCCATCCAATTGGAGAAAGGCACCATGTATCCAAAAGTTAGCTAACCGAGTATGGTAACAAGCTTGAGCTTGTGCGATTTCATTNGTGTGGTGAACGGGGATATGATCTTCTCCTCCACAGTGGATATCAAAAAATTTACCAAGATATTTGTTTGACATAGCGCTGCACTCAATGTGCCATCCAGGGAAACCGATACCCCACGGGCTGTCCCATTCCATTTGCCGTTTTCCCTCGAGCGGACTAAACTTCCAAAGGGCAAAATCAGTTATTTTTCTTTTCTCTCCTAAGTCAACTCTAGCTCCGGCCTGAAGCCCATTCACGTCTAGTCGGGCGAGGTGCCCATAATCGTCTAAGCGACTTGTGTCAAAATAAATTCCATCGGAAGTCTGATATGTATAACCATTGGATTCAATGGTTTTTATCGATTCGATTTGTTCTTGGATGTGGTCTGTTGCTTTGCACCACATGTTGGGTTCGAGTATGTTGAGCTGCTGTAAGTCGTCTTTGAATGAATCTGTATACTTTTTGGCTAATGACCACGCTGTTTCACCTGTGCGTATTGCACTAGCTTCCATTTTATCTTGTCCAGTATCTCCATCAGAAGTGAGATGTCCAACATCTGTTATATTGATTACGTGGTTTACAGAATATCCGTAATACTCTAAAACTCGTCTAAGTATATCCTCGAATAAGTATGTGCGTAGATTTCCTATGTGTTGAAAATTATAGACCGTTGGTCCGCAACAGTATAAACCGACTTTGTTTTTTTCAATTGGGGTAAAGAGCCGCAATTCACGTTGTAGCGTATCGTATAGATGTAAAGCCATAAAATTGAGATAGTCCTGAAAGAGAGCCTAAGTTATTGAATCGAGCTTAAAAAATGTTTCATATGAACGGCTTACGCAAGGATACCGATGTATTATTCGTTTCTATAGGGGATATTTACTAGGTTTGCGTGATGGAGGGCAGGAAATATTTGGATCGGCATGTTTGATGACGTTGGGTATTTCTTGCTCCCACCATGTTGGAGGCGTCTGGAATGAAAATACTTCGTGCCACGCTAATATTAGAGTCCGTCTTTGGTCGGTCTCATTGGGCCAAGCAGCATGTAATAGCCGTGCGTCGGCAATAATAAGGTCACCGGCACTCAAAGGTACGTCTATGCTATTGGGATGATCCTGAAACACCGGGTCATCGAGGTTATTAATGGATTGTATTTCCGGACTATGGGCATCCGGAAGAAAGTCATGGAGTCGATCTCGTTTAAGGTGACTGCCTGGTATGATGCGCAAACATCCATTTTTACGGGATGTGTCGTTCATATAGTACGAAAGAAAAATAACGGTTGGCCATGGGCATGCTGCCTCTGGGTGATCCCAATTCATGAAATCTTGATGCCAATACAGTGGAGGACCAAAGGGAGGTTTAGACAATAAAATTACATTATCACGAGGTTTGAGGTTTTCTAAACCTATTTCGTCACAAATTTGTATTTGATCCGGATAATTTATGAGTTCTTCAACAATCGGATCTGGAAAACGTTTTTCATCAGCTTTAATATCCATTTTATTCCAAGCTTTTTCTGTATAGACATGAATATCACTCCCCTGATATTTATATTTCGGGTCGACAGGCACTCTATTGAATATCTCAGTTGACCAATTTTTAAGCTTTGAAAGCAACGGGTCTTTAAGGATGTTCGGTATGATGGTATAGCCATCACTTACTAGTTGCTCCCTTTTTAAAAAAGCTTCCTGCTGTGAAAGTATTTTGGACATATGAATCTCTCTCTTTGTCTACACTACGTAGATTGTGCATTATGAACGCCAGGCCATTCCTTCCAAATATCGATGTAAGCCAAGTTTCCATTTTTTTTGCAATCAATGTGGTGAAGCCGGAAGATAGCCGCATATCTGACATTAGGTGATAAGTTTGGCGCTGCTGCATGCACCAACTGATGATGGGTGATTACGACATCTCCAGGGTTTCCTTCGATCATGATGGGATCTTCTGGAAGGTCGACTTGTGGCATGCCTTTTTCCAATACACTATGACCATTTTCTTCAAAGTATTTTTGGAAAAAGGTATGAGATTTTGGCCATACCGTGAAGTTTCCACTAAACCCCGTTTCTAGCTTTGACAACAGAAAGACCGCTAGTGCCGTGAATTTACGTCCATAAGCACCTTTGGAACTCCCGTTTAGACCTGTACCTAAACCGTCTAGATGACCACTGAGTTGGGCCTCTTTAATTTGAGGGTCAATAGGGAATCGGAGGGCTATTTGACCATTCGTGACTTTTTCTACGTTACCCTTGCCCATCATTGATTCTAGAGAAGAGTAAACAGCTGTTTCGTTACAGAGGTCAATTATTCTCTGGCATTGTCGTATTTCGTTACAATAAGATTGCTGACGTAGACGAGGTAAATCTTCTTTGTTAAGCCCCTCTTCTCCCAAGGAATGATTGATCGATCGTAGAGCATTGTCGATCATATGTGAAGGTACAACCTGTCGAAGTACAATATAACCTAATTCGTAGAATTGCTGATGTTGCTCGTAGGTTAGCATAATTAAACGGCTCCGTATTTTTTTAAAAAACGTCTCTTATTTGTTAAAGTTGTCGGGCATAAATTATTGACGTTTTCTTAAAAAACAAGTAAGCATATTTTTTAAAAAACCGAATAAGGAGATATCAACACTATGAAAGCGAATAATCCTATTGTCGATGAGCGCCATATTGATTTTGGGCGTAAGATTCCGAGCGAGGGATACTGCGATCAACCATACGTGGTCCAAACAGATGATGGTGCATGGCTCTGTATAATGACAACGGGATCTGGTCACGAAGGATCAAAAGGTCAACATGTCGTGTCTACTCGTAGTTTTGATCAAGGGAAAAGTTGGTCAAAATTGGTTGATGTGGAGCCGGCTAACGGTCCTGAGGCTTCTTATGCTGTACCCCTGAAGGTGACAAGTGGCAGGATTTATGCATTCTATAATCATAATACCGATAATGTTCGTAAGGTGCGTGCTGCCAATCCGCCCTACACTTCTGGTTACTGCGATCGCGTAGATAGTTTAGGGTATTTCGTTTTTAAGTATAGTGATGATGGTGGATTGAGTTGGTCTGATGAGCGTTACAAGATATGTGTTAGAGAAATGGCAATAGACCGAAAAAATGCTGATGCTGGCCGAATCCGTTATTTTTGGAATGTAGGTAAACCATTCATACATAACGGATCTGCTTACGTCTCGCTACATAAGGTAGGTGGCTTTGGTGATGGGTTTTTTACAAGCAATGAAGGTGTACTGCTCAAAAGTAAAAACTTGTTATTCGAATCTGATCCAAATAAAATCAAATGGGAGACTCTACCAGAGGGAGATTGTGGTATTCGAGCGCCTAAAGGCGGGAGTAACATTGCATCTGAACATAGTTATAGCGTTTTGTCAGATGGAACTTTCTATTGCGTATACCGAACTATTGATGGCTATCCTGGTTGTTGTTATTCACGCGATGGGGGAAAGAGTTGGTCGGATCCTACATTCAAAAAATATGCTGATGGCCGTCTGATTAAGCATCCAAGAGCAGCTAATTTTGCATGGAAATGTAGTAATGGGAAATTTCTTTATTGGTTTCATAATCATGGTGGTGATTTTATTAGGGAGGATCCGGATCGAAGGAGTAATGCTTATTCTGATCGAAATCCCGTTTGGTTATCCGGCGGTATAGAGGTAGATACGGACGAGGGTAAATGTATCGAATGGAGTCAGCCAGAAATCGTACTCTATGATGATGACCCTTANATAAGAATGAGTTATCCCGATTTAGTAGAGGAGGGTGAGGAGTATTATTTAACCGAAACACAAAAAGATATTGCGCGTGTGCATAAAATAGCTCCTGATTTGCTTAGAGGGATATGGTCAGAGTCATTCGACGTCAATAACTTGCGAACCGGATTGTTAGTTGAGGANGTACCAGTAGTAAATGAAATTTTAGAAATGCCGTCTTTACCACTATTTAATAAACGGGGTCNGGAGAGTCCTTATGGTTCCGAGGACCTACGAGCAGGATTTAGTTTAGAGCTTTGGTTGGGATTAAGCTTAAAAAAGCCAGTCGTCTTATTGGACACAAGAAAACCAGATGGACGAGGATTTAGTCTATCCTATAAGGGCGAGGGTANTATAGAAATTGTNATTTCTGATGGTAGATCTTGTTTTTCCTGGTGTAGCGATCCTATTGTAANGGGTAATCGAAATCATGTCGTTGTGGTTGTCGATGGGGGCCCCAAACTGATTAGTTTTATTGCTAATGGAGCATTTCAAGATGGCGGCAAATTTCGCCAGTTTGGCTGGGGTAGGTTTGGAAAGGAATTGAGGCATGCTAATGGTTCCACCAATTTAAAAGTCAGTAAAGAGGTGGAAAGTCTACGTATTTTTGGTCGTATTTTACGGACTTTCGAGGCGAGATATTATTTTGCACTAGGGCAAGAAAAGTAGTGAGCTCTTAAGTTGACTCACTACTTTTCTTGCATTTTTTACGATAGTGACTTCTTGGTGGTTTTGATAATAATGGCAGCTACTTTGTATGGATCTGCGTTGGATGCGGGACGTCTATCTTCTAATCGACCTTTCCAGCCAGCATCAACAGTGCCTATTGGAATCCTAATTGAAGCACCGCGGTCTGAGGTCCCGTAGCTAAATTTGTCAATTGATTGTGTCTCATGTAGGCCGGTTAGGCGTTGATCATTATCTGCACCATATACGTCTATGTGTTCAGGNATATGCTTTCCAAATTCTTCGCAAATACTTGTGAACAGTTCTTCATTTCCGGCATCTCTCATTACGCCATTAGAAAAATTAGCATGCATACCTGAACCGTTCCAGTCACCTTTGATCGGTTTCGGATGCCAATTTATAACGATGCCGTACTTTTCGGCAGTGCGTTCCAATAGATAGCGTCCCAGCCAAATTTGATCGCCAGCCGAACACGCACCTTTTGCAAAAATTTGGAATTCCCACTGTCCCATCATAACTTCAGCGTTGATCCCCTCTACGTTTAATCCTGCCTCCAAGCATAGATGAAGGTGTTCGTCTACTAAATCTCGGCCGAAGGTGTTTTGGGAGCCAACTGATGTGTAGTAAGGTCCTTGGGGGCCAGGGAAGCCATTCTTTGGAAACCCAAGTGGAAGTTCGGTCTCTGGATCCATTAGCGTATATTCTTGTTCAAAACCAAACCAAAAATCATCATCGTCATCATCAATTGTTGCCCGTCCATTAGTTTCATGCGGAGAACCGTCCGCGTTCATTACTTCGCACATAACGAGCCAACCGTTACCACCGAAGCGATCCGGATCCGGATATAGTGCNACGGGTTTGAGCACGCAGTCTGATGAATCACCACTGGCTTGCTCCGTAGACGATCCGTCAAAGGACCAATCTTTTACATCTTTTAACTTACCAGAGAAGTTCTCAACAATCTGAGTTTTGCCACGAAGGCTTTGGGTAGGATGGTAACCGTCCAACCAAATGTATTCAAGTTTTGCTTTTGCCATGAATCTACCTTTCGGTTCTTGTGTTTGTAAACTTATTTACATGCTCTTCTTTGATTCTGCAATTATAAGGCCGCTTAAAGTCGAAAAACTCGGTTTATCGGAAGATGGTGAAATACAGACCAATCGTTCTCACCTCAAATCTTAAGCAATTTGTATTCCAAAGGAAAGCCGACGAGTGATTCGTATGTTTTGCTGAAGAAAATAATCTTATTATATCCAGACGGATGATTCTATGTTTTTGTTTTTAATAGAGTTTCAAATTACTTGCGTAGACGTGATGTGCGGGTTAGGTTTTTGTCCGGATTGGTAATTATGTTGATAAAAAATCAACATAATTGTAGGATATTTTGTCGGTATCCCCAAAAATCGCATGATAAGTGATTAAAGTGGGCTTTTATCGAAAAAGATAATCATCTAAATTTCTAAATAACAGGCTCTTGTATTTTAAGTTTAATTTTTATACATTATTGTATGAAAATATAATTATAGTACATTATTGTATGAAAATTACTTAAAACGAGACGTGGGTAATTCACCTTTTGCTTTTTTATGCTATGGTTTTTGCGTTGACGATATAAATTTTCGGTGTTACTTTGTGCGTGTAAATCATCATATGCTCGATCTGCCGATTTCTCATGTTGACGATACGAATCCTGCTAAGATCCCTTTTTTTATTCTCAATCCTATCTTCAGTTTTTTTGGGGGGGTGTGTGGCTGGGGATCATGTAGTGAAGCCACTCCACGAAGGGGTAGTTTACCATAAGCTTCAGAAGTTAGAGGGACCTTGGTGGATTCATGTGATAGAAATCGATGTGGAAGTTGCTCGTAGTGCGGGAGTGAGATTCAAAGTTGAAAGNGATCGTAGTGAAACAGGTGGTATGCAGCCGACTAGTGTTTTGGCTAAAGATGCCATAGCTGCTGTAAATGGGGATTTTTTTTATTTACTGGATTCGAGGTTAAAGACAGGGATTCATATACAGGACGGGCAGGTTTTTCACACACCGCAGTCGCGTAGCGCCGTCGTAATTCATAGTGATGGCTCTCCGTTAATTTCGAAGTTCGATATGGATTTCGGTTTTTTAAAGCGTAGTGGNAAACAGGTCGTTATAGATGGGCTCAATCGTTTCCCCAAAGCCGATGAAGTGGTTTTGTTTAACAACCTTGCGATTTCCAGATACGATTCGGTGTTTGCCTCTATCGGTTTTCACTTACAGAGTTTGTATCGTCCTTCAAAGTATCGGGTTAACGACACACTTGTCGTTCGTGTTTTGCAGGCAAGAAGACGTGCTTGGCCTTTGGATCTTGAGACGGATGAATGGTTTCTTGCCGCTGGNGAACGTCATTCGCAAAGTTATGATATTTCTCCAGGAGACACTTTAGCTTTGTTTAGTAATCTTAACCCTTCCAAAAAGCCAGTGAAAGAGGCTTTGGGTGGTGGACCACGTCTTGTGCGTGATGGCAAGGTTTCCGTTGAATTTCAAGCCGAAGGGCTAAGTAGTGCTTTTGCGCAGGACAGGCATCCGCGTACTGCTTTAGGGTATTCTAAGAACGAACGAATTCTTTTTTTAATTACTGTTGATGGACGTCAACCGGGTTATAGTGTGGGGATGAGGCTGTCCGAATTAGCTTTATTCATGAGCAATGAGATTGGGGATTTTATGATTAGCGGTGAAAATGTCTATCAGGGATTAAACCTTGATGGAGGAGGATCTACTACAATGGTCGTTGGAGGTTCTGTAGTTAACGCTCCATCTGATCAGACTGGAGAGCGTTCGGTGGCTAATGCGTTTTTGGTGACGGCAAATTGACGTTAACGTTTTTGCATTCGAATCTTCGTAAAATGAGTCAAGAGATGTTTGTGAAGGTAGGAGTGCCTAAGCAAGATGCCGGATTAGTTGCCGACCACTTAGTTGATTCGGATATGTTTGGGCATAATACTCACGGAGTTTTGCGTTTGCCCCAATATGTCGACATGGTGAGAGAAGGTGTCGTGACGCCCGGAGCTTCTTTGCGTGTTTTAAAAGATAATGATTTTTCTTCACGTTTGTGTGGAGGATGGAATTTCGGTCCTGTGTCGGCTCAATTGGCTATGGAATTTGCGCTTAATAAACTATTAAAGGGCGCGGTCATGTCTGTTGTTACCGTTCGAAATTGCAATCATATTGCGCGTTTAGGGCGTTTTGTTTCTCTAGCGACAAAAGCCGATGCCATTGGCATTATAACATCTAACGGGCATGGAGGAGATTTAGCTGTTGCTCCTTTTGGAGGGACAGACAGACGACTTCCAACCAATCCGATTGCATTCGGCATTCCTACTGGATTAGATTGGCCGGTAATTTTAGATATGACGACAAGCATGATTTCAGGTGGTGATTTACGGTTACTTCGTAACACGGGTGAATTAGCACCGCCGGATTCGGTTATTGATGCATCGGGTAATCTCGCGAGGGAGGCTGAGGCTTTTTATGGGCCGCCGCAAGGGGCGATTCTACCTTTGGGCTATCCGAAATCCGGTCATAAAGGATTCGGTCTTAGTATGCTCGTCGATATATTGTCAGGTGCATTGTCTGGAGCTGAATGCAGTAAAGAAAATTACAAACGTTCAGGTAATGCTCTATT
Organism: Gemmatimonadota bacterium; assembly: GCA_002693325.1. Classification (GTDB taxonomy): domain Bacteria; phylum Latescibacterota; class UBA2968; order UBA8231; family UBA8231. The sequence goes on from NZPK01000025.1 coordinate 19,681, forward strand.
TGTTGCAGTATTGCGCATTTCTGCATTTCGCGAATTGGAGTCCTTTTTTGAGGAAGTTCGGGGTTTTGTGACCAGAATGAAGAATAGTCCAACCGCGAAGGGTTCTACTGATGTGTTTTTCCCCGGCGAAAAAGCCCACAAACATTATCAGAAAACTAGTAAAAATGGTATATTGGTGGACGATGTTGCTTGGAAAAAGATTAGTGAGTTAGCAGTGGAACTTGGAGTTAATCTACCCAAGCCATTAAGCTAAAAATATGTAAAAAAATTTTGAGATATTGCATTTTAAATGTGGAGGTCAATCAATGTTAGATGTTGGAATTGTTGGATTGGGAGGCATCGGTAATAATCATGCGCGTTGTTATACGGAAAATAAGCACTCCAGAGTTGTTGCTGTTTGCGATATCGACAAAGAGCGGGCTGATAAAGCGGCCTCCCTTTGGAAAGCGAAACCGTATTATAGTGTAAAACAAATGCTGAAGAGCGAAATTAATTTGGATGCGTGTTCCGTGACGACTGCAGGTATAGAAAATGGTGGTGACCACTATAAACCTACAATGGAGTTGTTGCAAGCACGCATTCCAGTGTTAGGAGAAAAACCAATTTCCAATGATGTGAATAAGGCACGCAAAATGGTTGCTTTAGCTAAGAAGAAGCGGGTTCCTTACGGTGTCAATCTTAATCATAGGTTTACGCCATCTGCAGTTCGGGCAAAAGAATGGCTTAAGAAAGGCCGTTTAGGTGAATTAAATATTGTTAATATGACAATGTGGATTAATAATCCAAATGAATCTACGCCGTGGTTTCATATTCGTGCATTACACCCTCACTCTTTAGATGTTATGCGATATTTTGCAGGAGATGTGGAGTTTGTTCAGGCATTTTTTAAAAAAGGCAAAGGGCGAAAAATTTGGTCCAATGTTCAGGCAAACCTCTTATTTAAAAATGGTGTTATTGGTCATTTGACTGGTAGCTATGATGCAGGAGGTAGTTATGGATTGGAGACACTCGAACTTGTCGGTTCGGACGGTCGCGTGGTAATTAATGAAGCATGTGAGAAACTTAGTTTTTATCCAAGGTTTTCTCGTGAAGTTGAAAGTTTCGATCATTTGGGTGGAATGGGAGCCTTTCCTGAAACATTTCAGTCGCGTATTGGAGTGTGGATCGACGATTTGCGAACAAACACGCCACCAAGTAAGATCGATGCCAAAGCGGAAGATGCTCTAAGGGTTCAGCTGATTATCGAATCTATAATAAAATCTTGGGAAACCCGTAAAATCGTGAAAGTTTCACAGGGATAATTATGCTACGAGTTGCGGTGATTGGAATGGGGCCAATTGGTAATCGTCATGCAAAAATCTATGATGAATTATCTAATGTGGAGCTTGTTGCTGTTTGTGATATCAAGCCTGAGCGCGTTACGGAAGCCTCGGCAAGATTTGGGGTAAAGGGTTTTCATTCAGTCGAAGAAATGGTGAATTCGATCGGCATAGATTTGGTGAGCATAGCTACCGGTGGTGAGGAATACGGTGGTGATCACTATCAGCCGACTATAGATGCTTTGGAAGCTGGTTTTCATGTGCTTGGTGAAAAACCCATTTCGAATGAAATCGCCCAAGCTGAAGAGATGGTTTCGCTTGCTCGTAACAAGGAATTATGCTACGGGATTAATATGAACCATCGCTTTACTCCTGCAGCAATTCTGGCTAAAAAGTGGATGGATGAGGGGTTACTCGGTGATCTTTTGTTTATGAACATGAGTATGTGGATCAAGAATCCAAGGGAGTCTAGTTTGTGGTTTCAGATCAAAGCTTTACATCCGCATACTGTAGATATAATGCGTTATTATTGTGGAGAAATAGAGTGTGTACAATGTTTCGGGTTAAAGGCGCCAGGCCGTTCGATATATTCGACGGCTCAATTCAATATGAGATTCACGAATGGCTGTTTGGGACATTTAACGGGTAGCTATGACATTGAGCGAGGTCACCCGATGGAGCGTTGTGAAGTAGCTGGTACCAACGGTCGTTTTGTTGTTGAGGATATGTTCAGGGAGGCGACTTTATATCCTGCCGGAGAACCGGAAAAACGAGTCTTTTCTAATCCTATATTTGGTGGTATGGGTGGTTTTGAAGATACTTTTCGTAACCGCATAACTTGTTTTGTCGAGGAAGTTTCGAGCGGTGTTCATCCCCAAGCTATTAATGGGTCGGGTAGCGATGGATTGAAGGCTCAGAAGGTTTTAGCGGCCGCGATACGTTCAATTGAAACGGAGGCGGTTGTTTACGTAGATAAATAATTACAACTTTTATGAAAAGTTATTCGAGGATATGGTTTCCGCCAAACTTAAAAGGGGAATAAACACAATGGGTTTTTCTTCTTGAGATTTTTTTAAGTCAGATTAATTGCAATGTCACTTCGATTACTAAAGCTACTTCCGTATAATTAAACGATTAGCCCTTGAGGCTTGCCCCTTCTTTTCGTGCCTCTGCTATATGAGTTCGAAGTTGTTGTGCAACCTCTTCAGCCAGATCGATATGTTCGTTGAAGTGTTTTATCCAAGTCTCATCTCCCGCTGTTGATTTACGAACAATATCGGCTGCTGTTTTTCGCAGTTCTAAGTAGCTCAAAATATTCTGGTGGACTTTTATCTGAAGAGTTGTGACGGGGTGTAATCTATTCGCAATCTCCGTTAAAGATACTATCCTTGGATGCACAACCGTGTTGAACAAAGAGACAAACGATTTTTGATCGATAGTGTCTTCAGATGTGGCACTATCTATATCCTGTTCGAGAGCACGAATTTTTTGAAGAATCTTAGCTATATCAGAAATAAAAGCGGTTTCAGGTTTTATGGGAGATTTTTGGGCAGGTTTGCTCGGTGTTACTACCTTGAGATCTTGCTTTTTTGATTCGCAAGCAAAACAAAAGATACAAATTATCATCATATGTCTGATGCGAAAGCTAAACAAACTATTTCCTCTTGGGTGCAATTTAGGTTCACGTCGTATTTTTGTTTGCTTGGAAAAGCTAAGCTCGTAACTATAGATTCGCAATATTTATGCTAGCTTCGTTTACAATGAAATAGTAGTTTATTACTTTCTATAACAGGAGTTATAGAAAGTATACAAGGTGAAATACATGGAAAAACAAATAGTTAGGAAGAATTCTAGTGTTTCGGAAGCGGTATCTTCTCTACTGGTAGCTATCGGTTTGGCATTAGTTATAAGGACAATTGTTGTACAAGCGTTTTTTATTCCTTCTGGATCTATGGAAGATTCCCTTTTGGTGGGTGACTACCTCCTGGCAAACAAATTTGTTTACGGAGCTCCTGTGGACGTTCCGTTCACTAGTGTCAGCCTATTCCGTCTTCCACGGATAAGGGATCCAAAGCCCGGTGATATCGTGATCTTTCGATCTCCAATAGAGGCTGATAAAGATTTGATCAAGAGGTGTGTTGCGGTTGGTGGACAAACAGTGTTAGTCAAGGATAAAACCTTATTTGTAGACGGTAAGCCTTTTGTGAATCCACCATTAGCAAAATATACCGACTCACGAATTTTTAATGGATTTGACGGAAATCTTCGTGATAATTTTGGTCCTTATGTCGTGCCCGAAGATCATTATTTTATGATGGGCGATAATCGGGATAACAGTTTTGATAGCCGATATTGGCTGGCTGTTCCAGACGAGTTGATTAAGGGGCAAGCAATGAGTATATACTGGTCATGGGCCCCTGATGTTTCAGGTCCTTATTACAGCGGACCGGAATCGCTCCCCCAAGTTTTGTTTGGTTGGTTCGTTAAACTACCATCACGAATACGGATGGAAAGATTAGGAAACGTAATTATTTAGGATCCAGTATGAATAATCGAACAGATAACTTTGATAATAGCGGGGACGGGGATATCGAAATAGAAGAGAAGAGTGATGATTTACTAAGTATCGTCGACAGTCTCCTTTCTTCTCTCGTTGACAACGAAGTCGCTCGGCCTCTTTTGTTTCAATTGCGTAGAAAAATGATAGACAGAGAAATATCCCACCAAGAAGCTAGAACCTCTTTGATTGAAATGGAAACTGCGTTAGACAAGGTTACTTCGCCCGCTAATAGAGTGGGCATTTTTCTTTCCTCCCCTGAATATGGAATTGCTGTGGTTTTCGTTGGGGGTACAGAATACTTTTCTAATATCGATCCTCGGGTAGATGTTTCTGAACTAAGGTCCGGCTGTCGTGTTCTTGTGAATGAAGCATTTGCTGTTGTGGGAAATTTAGGTCCTAATCCTATCGGACCTGTAGTGAAAATTAGTTGCGTCTTAGAAGATGGTCGCATCAGAGTTTCTCAGGGGCACGGCGCGCAAGACGTTGTGTTGGAGAGAGGGTATTGTTTAAATGATGTGGACTTATCGATTGGTGATGAAGTGAGGGTTGATTCGTCGTTTAAAGTATGCCTGGAACGTGTTCAATCTGCAGAAAGTCGAGAGTATTTTATAGAAAATATTCCTCCTACGCCATGGAGTGCTATCGGTGGTCAGGAAGAAGCGATTGAAGCTATTCGTGATACTATAGAGCTCCCGGTTATGCACCCAGACCTATTTAATAGGTTTGATTATAATTCACCCAAGGGTTTCTTACTTTACGGACCTCCTGGTTGTGGTAAGACGTTAATCGGCAAGGCGGCTGCCCACAATTTAGTTGAGCACATGCGAAGAGAGGAAGGACTGAATTTAAAAGAGTACTTCATTCATATCAAAGGGCCCGAGATGCTAAATATGTGGTTGGGTGAGACAGAGCGGATGGTCCGAGAAGTGTTTTCACAGGCTCGTAAAAAACGTAAAGAGGGGTATCTTCCTTTCGTCTTTATCGATGAGGCTGAATCGATATTGGGTACAAGGCGATCTATGCGCTCTCATAACATCAGTAACACTGTCGTACCCATGTTTTGCACAGAAATGGATGGGATAGAGTCTTTGAAAAATGTAGTAGTAGTGTTGGCTTCTAATCGCCATGACTTGATTGATCCGGCAATTCTTCGACCCGGTAGGATTGATCGCAAGATTAAAGTGAGTCGGCCGAACTATGATGCGGTTAAACAGATTTTTTCTATTTGTCTAGGTGATAAGACTCCTATTGATGTCGACCTTCATGAGGACACAGAAAATGCTAGAGGTACGTTAATAGAATTAGCTACTAAGGAACTATTTAGGTGTGAAGAAGATACAAGATTTTTAGAAGTTTTTCTACGGTCTGGACGACGTGAGATTTTACACCGTGGAGATCTTTGTAGCGGTGCGATCGTGGCTTCCATAGTTCAGCGTGCAAAAGAACGGGTTATTAAGAGGGCAATTTCAATGGGCAAAAAAGAAGTTGGAATTACGACAGATGATTTATGCCAAGCGATTAATGATGAATTTCGAGAAAATGAAGTTTTCCCACCATCTGATAGCGTTGAAGACTGGCTCAAGCTTTTAGATTACGAACCAGAGAATGTCATAAAAGTTATGTCGATTCAACCACAGAAGAAAACAGAAAATAGCCCGATATTGGGAAGAGTGGTTTGAATTATGCGTCGTTTATGTGGTTTGGAAACTGAGTATGGTATCCAAATTGAAGGAGCGGAAGATTTTGATGTCGTAACAGAATCTATGGAATTGATTCGGTGTTACGCGGAAGATGATTTTGTTGCGCTTTGGGATTATTCGCTAGAGAATCCTCGGTTAGATATGCGTGGTTATGAAGTTGAAGCATTAAGGAATGACCAAGATGAACTGGAACATCTTCAGGCAGATCGAAGTAAGAAAATACCATTAGCGAGCCTTAAAAGTGATTTACTGATTTCTAACGGTGCGCGACTTTATAATGATCACACACACCCTGAGTTTTCAACACCTGAATGTAGAGATTTATTTGGTTTGGTCGCGTATGACCGTGCTGGAGAGAGAATTCTTTCACATTGTGCTAAGCTAAGATCTGAGGCTCTTCTAAGCGGTTTGGTTAGGTTATATAAAAACAACACTGATTTTCAAGGTCACAGCTATGGTACTCACGAAAATTTTCTTATACAAAGGAGCTTAGACTTCGATTCGGTAGTCTCCACTTTGATACCGTTTCTGATTACTAGGCAAATTTTTTCCGGTGCGGGTAAGGTCGGGGATGAAGAAGGTTTTGGGAATGGCCCTTCGTCTTATCAAATATCACAACGAGCCGACTTCTTCGAAGTGATTTGCAGTGTCGACACTATGCAAAATCGTCCGATTGTAAATAGTAGAGATGAACCGCATGCAAATTCTGAGTTTTGGCGGAGATTACATATTATCATTGGCGATGCAAATATGTGTGAATGGGCAACCGCTATCAAAATTGGAACTTTAAGCCTTATTCTTGATTTATTGGAAGATGGGTGTGTGCCTTTATTAAAGCTTGATAATCCAATTATGACGTTAAAATCCATTTCAAAAGATTCTTCGTATACGTGGCCTGTTCTGATGGAAAACGGTCGTTATTCTTCTGCAATCGAAATTCAAAGTCTATATCTACAAACTGCTCAATCCGAATTTGGGGGGCGTGATTTTGAAACGGATTGGTTATTAACAGAGTGGAGTCGGGCCTTGGATGCGTTAGCTGGAGATCATTACAGCCTAATTGGCCTTTGTGATTGGATCACAAAAAAATGGTTATTAGATGAATTTGTTGATGCTGAGGGATTGGATTGGGAGCGTGAAGAAGACTTGTCTTGGCTACAAAGCCAAGATTTGCAATATCATAATATCGATCCAAATGAGGGATTGTCATCGCTGCTAGAGGCTCAGGGCCATATTAAATCATTGGTATCGAATGACGATGTTAAAAATGCTATGGTGTCACCTCCATTAGATACTCGTGCGTATTTCCGAGGGCGTATAGTGAGTCGGTTTTCCTCGTACGTCCGCTCAATAAATTGGGATATGATTGAATTTGAAGTGGATGGGAACGTTCGAAGTGTAAATTTGAAAAATTGTATAAGCCTCGAAGCGGCGCATGCATACAATTCCGTAATCGATTCGACCCATGACATTCGTACCTTACTGGAAGGAATCGATCGTTTAAACAAAGGTGATGTCAGTTGAGGAGACTGGTAAAATGGATAATGAAATGGAACGAGTACGTAGAGAAAGACCTGTTGTACCTAAAGAGGATGGCGCAGATTCGATTGACCGAGGACCACGTCGTCCTAAAGTCGCGCGTCCTGGCAATGACGATATTTTGAAAAGGATGAGAAGGGTGGATCCGGATCAGGCTAAGAGATATCGCCAACGGACCGGACAATAGCCTTAATGGATACTTGCGATTTTTTGGATTTACTCCGAGAGCGTGGAAGTTTAATCGATAATTCTATTTCGGTAAAATCTACTGATAAATTTCAGACTACCGAGGGTACTACAATACTTGCTATTCGTTATCGTGATGGAGTGCTTGTAGCTGGTGACCGTCGAGCAACTATGGGAAATTTGGTAGTTTATGATAGGGCTGAAAAAGTAATTTCAATCGATGATGATTCAGTGCTGGCCATTTCAGGGTCACCCGCAATCGCTTACGAAATTGCTAGGATGCTGGAAATGTCCCTACAGTATTACAGGAGAAGTCAATTACAAGATCTGAGCTTGGAGGGAAAACTTCGTACGTTGTCACGATTACTTCGGCAGAATCTATCCATGGCTATGCAGGGGATTGGTGCAGTAATACCAATTTATGCATTGTTTGACAAAGTCGAAATTGGCGGAAAGATTTTTTTCTATGATCTGATGGGGGCGACATTTGAAAGTGTTGATTTCTGCACTACAGGCTCTGGATCTCACATCATTCGAGGAGCTCTTTACCACGTCAACCGTTGGGGAGAGACTCCTTTGGCTCAAATGGACGATAGGATGGCACTTGAAACAGTTGTTAAAATGTTAGAAACTGCTGCTGAATATGACACAGCTACTGGGGGTTATAATTCAGACTCCCTGATCTATCCAACTGTAATGCGTGTGCGATCTGATGGAATAAGTACTGTAAGTGAAGACGAACTTAAATCAATTATTCGTT
>NZPK01000026.1 GCA_002693325.1 Gemmatimonadota bacterium
CCTACCATAAGCAGGACAATCAACTTCATGTTCAGCGGCACCATCAGGAAGCCCCCAACCTTTTTCCGCAGGCAAAACCGAACCTTCAACCCAAACTGCTTCCATTCCAGTGGCCAAACGAAGTTGGGTTAATTGCACACAACCTGCACCGCTAACCTCAATCGGAAGACCACCTGGAATACTAGCAGCTAAAATAGATCCAAAGTTTCCATCCCTTAACCACTCCGCGGCAGCTCGCAAATGAGGAACTTCCCAATGGGCAGTTGCACAACCAAATGCTGTGCCTCTCTCTTCACATACACGAACCATCTCATCAGCTTGTTTTAATTCAACCGCCATCGGTTTTTCGCAGGAGACCACCTTCACTCCAGCTTCGGCGCACGAAATTACAGCCTCATAGCTTAACTGGACAGGAAGAATATTTGCTACAATATCTGGCACCTCGCGTTTAAGTAATTCATCTAAACTGCCAAGTATATCAACAATCCCAAATTCCGCCGCAAACTGCTCCGCACGTTCTTTGGACGAATCAACAAGGATAACGTCACAATCTTTTCTTTCAGCAAAAGTCTGTAAATAATGACGTCCCCACATGCCTGCTCCTCCCACAACAGCAACTCTATATTTTCTTTGTTGATTATCCATCTTTCCTCCTATACTTCGCACGTAGATTAATGTCTTGAATGCCTCGGCTATTAACAGAGCGAATTAATATCCAATCTCTTGGGAAAAAAATTAGTTAAAGAAGAGCCTTATTAGGCACTACGCCGAAGCCTTTCCCATCACCTAATTTTAAATAGCCCTCTTCTGGTTTAGGTTCATCAAGCCATAGCGACGGACCTTCCGTAGCAAAATGACCCATATGACACTCTGCTAAATCCATTCCATGCCCCGCAGACAGAAAGTGTAGACCCCAGACCTCACCACCGCGATGAGGACAAACTGGTATATGAAATAATTTGGCTAGATCGTTTATACGCAAAAGTTCCGTTAATCCTCCACACCACGTAATATCAGGCTGCCAAATATCCAAAGCATTTGCGCGAGCTATATGCCCAAATGCGTGTCTCGTAAAATCATGCTCTCCACCAACGAGCTTTACCGGAAACAACTGTGACTTCAATTCCGACAACTCGCTTAGATCGTCGGGTGATAAAACATCTTCAAACCAATAAACACCAAACTCTTGAAGCACCTTCGCCGCATCAAGAGTAAATTCCATATCCCAAGACATATAAGCATCAACCATCAGCAAAGCATTATCACCAAAAACAATTCTTGCCGACCTCACACTATCGATCAATTCGGCCAAATTCGTCTCGCGGGTTTGTTTTGCTATATATGTAGATTTAAATGCGGTAAAACCATCGTCACGACTACGCCTTGAATCTTGTGAAGTCGCATATCCTTTGACCCGATTTCTAACTACACCACCCAGGAGTTCGCAAGTCGACATTGATTCTGCCCGCGCTAAAGCGTCCCAAAGGGCTAAATCCACCCCACTTAATGCCATTACGGCCAATCCGCCCCTACCATAGGGTATACTTGCTTGATAAAGTAACTCCCAAAGCNCAGATATATCCTCAACGCTATCAACNGACTTCCCTATNAANAGTTCTTTAAAATGCTTGTTGATCACTTCAACAGCNCCAACACCACCACCACCGTAACCCCAACCAATTACACCACAGTCNGTTTCGACTCGNACAATTATTTGCCAAAAATNCTCCCGCCATGATTGCGCAGTATTAGTGTACTTGGGATATACGGCTTTCACATCAACTAATTTCATTTATTGCCTCTCACCTCACAACGGCCTTTTCAAACTCCAACACGTGTGTATGTTGGATCTACGCTCAAAATCACGATCAATCGTCTGTGAAGTCAAATTTTCAATATGCCATTCTGAAAATCTCGCACAATCCATCTTAAATCGTCGGAAATTTGTTGAAAAAATTATTTCACCATCGTCGCTCAAAAATCGTCCCACGTCATGTAAAAGATTAACGTGGTCTCTTTGGACGTCAAAATAACCTTCCATCTTCTTGGAGTTTGAAAAAGTTGGTGGATCCACAAAGATTAGATCATATCGTTCAGTATGGTTTTGCTTCAACCATTCAAGACAGTTAGCTTGAAAAAAATGGTTTGCGCCCACCGACAAATCGTTCAATTTAAAATTACGCTTGGCCCAATCTAAATAAGTTTTCGACATATCCACTGTCGTAGTACATAGAGCACCTCCCAAGGCTGCAAAGACCGAAGCTGTTCCAGTATAAGAAAACAAATTTAGAAAGTTTCTCCCAAAAGATCGCGTATAGATAATCTCACGTACGAGTCTATGATCCAAAAACAGCCCCGTATCTATATATTTGTCGAAATTAACCAAAAATCGACCTTTCCCCTCCTGCACTTCGTAGAACTTGCCCTGAACATTTGCTCTCTGATATTGATTGGCACCATGCTGCCGTTGACGAATTTTAAATCTTATTCTATCTGGTGGAATACCTAATGTTTCCGGCAACACTTTTAGTGCTTCGGCAAGCCGAGTTTTTGCACGATGAATGTCTACCTTTTTCGGCGCCTTATACTCCTGAACGTGTGCCCATAAATAATTACTTTGATAAAGATCGACGGCCAATGCATATTCAGGCAAATCTGCGTCATACAACCTATAACAAGTTATATCTTTACGGCGCGCCCAACGCCCCAACAACCGCATATTTTTCTTTAAACGATTAGCTAACATCTGGGCACCTGGAGAAATTTTTTGCTCGGTTGAATCTTTTGTGACAAAAAACTTTTCATTTACTTCAAACCGGAATAATCTACAGTCTATTGACCCATTATTGAATTTATTGGTCAAAACGGCACGCAGACCCAACTCTTTTCCAAGATCAGGACGACCAGTAAATACTGCGGTTTTCCAGCCAACAAAACGCGATTTTATTACCTTTCCCAATTCAGCGTATAAGCTTCGTAGTTCCCGCTCCGAACCAAGTCTTTCCCCATATGGCGGATTCGTTACTAATAAACCTGTATTTTCTTTTGGTGGTATACTATCTCGAAAGTCCTGTTTATAAAAATTAATATATTCGCTAACTCCCGCCCGCTCTGCATTAGCAAGTGCGTATGCTATCGCAGTCGGATCTTTATCCGTACCTAATAGAGTAATCGAAAACACTTCGCGTTTCCTCCGACGATTATTCGCTTCATCAAGAAGGGGTTTCCAATCAGACTCAACAAACTTTGCCCAACTCACAAATCCCTGCCTTGAACACAGTAAACCCGGTGCTATATCATATGCTATTAAGGCAGCCTCAATAACCAGCGTACCAGACCCACACATTGGATCGACCAACGATCCTCCATTTGCGACTACTTCGGGCCATCCAGAACGATACAATATAGCTGCAGCAATATTCTCNTTTANAGGCGCAACATTCCCACTTTTACGATATCCTCTCNTGTGCAAACTTCCACCTGAAAGATCAAAACAAAAAGTAGCGGATTTCTCATTTATCCGAACATGAATACGAAAATCAGGATTTTTAGCATCTACCGAAGGACGCACTCCCTTATTATCACGGAATTGATCGACTATAGCATCCTTAACTTTAAGAGCTGCGTAATGACTGTGGGAAATAATATTCGAACGAAATATTTGGCAATCCACTGCGAACAAAAGATCAACTCTAAGATGCTCCATCCAATTAATCTTTTTTGCTTGTGTATAAAGATCATCTGTTGACGCAACGGAAAATGTTTCTAATAGCATCAAAACACGGTTAGCAAGACGGGACCAAAGACAAACTTTGTAAGCCAGTGACACAGACCCCTCAAACTCTACGCCTCCCCAACGCTGACGAATGTTTGTGATACCAATTTTTTGAAGTTCGATGATAAGCAAATCCGTACATCCGCGCGGAGTTGTAACCACGAAAGTATAATTTTTACTCAAAATTATTGACCCATTCTTTGATCAAGAAATACAAAGAGCGCTTNAGAAAAAAAAAGTCGCTCCAAAAATTGGAGCGACTTTTCAAAAACGAGCGTAAAACAACCTCCCCACACCGCCTTAAAAAATATATATAGCTCAAAAAAAACTAAGCCGAGAGGCCGAAAACGAACGCGTCTTGAAACTGCAACATATTAGGCTAATACACAAGCGGTTTTTCCTGTCCAAAATCACAACTTCTATCTGATTTAACTGCACGGAATTAAATCAACACCACGGCGCCTTAGCCGGTAACGAGCTGGAGATTGTCCAATATGACGACTAAAAATTCGTGAAAAATGTTCCGGAGTACTAAAACCAACTCTTGCAGAAATCTGAGAAATATTTAAAGANGTTGTCTCAAGAAGACGACGCGCCCCTCGCAAACGACAAACATGCAAAAAGTCCGTAAATGTCGTACTGGCGACNGCGCGCACTCTACTTGAAACCGTATTCGCNCTAATACCAAAACGCAAAGCAACCTCTTCGCGTGTCTTTATTGCTGGAGCATGAGCAAATATATGATCAACTACTGGATCACTATGGCTTNTAAATGAAAGCTCTTCGTTCAGTTGAACAGATACAATTTCTAGAAGCTGGTCTACCATCAAAGGCGCCGGCAAATAATCCAAAGCACCCGCCCGAATAGTCTTGACCACCCAAGGAATTAAAGGTCTTCCATTTACAACAATTACTTGACGTCNTTGCTCTGAAAGCATAGTAATTTTCGGTAACGGGTCATCTCCAGGGCTTTCCATGTCATAAACGATGAAATCGTAGGATTTTTTTTCAAGCAGGGCCAATGTTCTATCCATGTTGGTAGCACAGGAGAGTACAAAATTATTTTTAACCAACGCCCTTTTTATCTGCTTATCGATAACATCCGTATTTACCCATAGCAAATCTTTTTGCCTTAGCTTTTTTTTTGTCAAATCTGTTGACATCTACGCATAAATCCTTCCACGATTTTTCAACCTCAATCTATGATTTATAGGTTATCAAAAAGAAATAACCAGGTCAATATTTCATAGAATACTTAGATCAATTAGCCGTGTTATTTTCATGCAAAAGGATTTCTAACTTACGTTTTCTCTATCAACCTTACCTAAACCATCGAGCGCTGCCATCCGAAAACCTTCGGAAAAAGTCGGATAATTGAAGACCTGATCAACAAAATAATCAATACGCACCCGAAAATTCATTGCCATATGCCCTATCGGTATAATTTCTGTTGCATTGGTTCCTATAATATGAACACCTAATAATTCAAGTGTTTCAGAGTGAAACAATAGCTTGACTAACCCAGAAGTATCACCAGCCATCGGTCCTCTGGCGATCTCGCTATATCTTGCTCGCCCTACCTCGTAGTTAATGCCTTTTGCTCTTAGTTCTTTTTCTGTCGAGCCTACACTCGATATCTCCGGAACGCCATATATGCCAATTGGGAAAACTTTTGGGAAATGATGACTCCCCATTGCAAAAGCGTTACGAACGGATAAACGCCCTTGTTCCATCGACGTTGAAGCTAGTGCTGGTAAACCAATTACGTCTCCTGCCGCATAAATATGAGAACAATCTGTCTGAAAAAGAGCATTTACAGGTATATGCCCTTCTTGTAATTGAATTCCTATCTGTTCAAGGTTCAAGCCATCAACATTTGCTAAACGACCCATAGAATAAAATAGATAGGGAGCCTCGACCGCAGACCCATTGCGAAATTGTACTCTTGCCTGTCCCGTAGTGGTATGGCTTAACTCGACAATATCATCCCCTAGTCCTAATTGTACATCAATACCCATTTTCCGCATTTCATCAGAAAATAAGTCCCCAATTTCCGTATCAAGCATCCGCATTATTCCAGTCCGTCTGTCGATTAAAATTACCTCAACACCTAAAGCCGCAAACATTGTCGCATATTCACAACCGATTACGCCGGCTCCTACGACGATCAATCGTTCTGGTATAGTCTTCATTCCAAATACATGATCCGAGTCAAGAAAGACATCACTATCCTTAGGTATTTCAATGGGGTGCCTTGGTCGGGAACCTGTTGCAATAAGCGCGTAATTGAAATTAACCACCTTTTCCAGCTCGGACTCAGCATTAAACACCTCTAAGTGATGCTGATCTCGAAAAGATGCTGATCCATATATTACTTTCACTCCAGCACTTTCGCACTCNTTGGCTATTTGNATGTTCTGCTCTTCTACCACCTTAAATAATCTCTCCTGCAAATCTGGCATTGATATTTCGTCATGGCGACTTTGGTCACCATAGAACGCTTTAAGCTGAAATCCCGTAATATCTAGGATTGCCAACCTAAGGGCTTTAGAAGGTATTGTACCCTGATGTAAACAGGATCCGCCGAGCATGCCCATACGGTCGATCAAGACCACGTTTTTACCTTCCTGAGCTGCTTGTAATGCACCTTTCTCACCAGCTGGGCCGGCACCTATTACCGCCAAATCAACACTTATCTCTTCGACCATGATTCTCTCTCCTAAGGATGCTATTCAGCTACGCACTTCTTCATCACTCACTCTATACTGCCCCGATGGTACAACATCTGCAGGTTCGATATGAGGTATACTCTCTTCAGCTTCAGACATGCGTCGAATAAGACGCTTCGACAAAAATTGACAGACCGAGCTATGGGATTCCAACCCAACCAAGTTGTTCAACTCGTAGGGATCTGCTCTTAAATCATAAAGATACTGTTCAACGTATCGATCTGCACTTGGACCCTCCGCTTCAGGCGCATCGACACCATATTTCCAGCGAGCCGTTCTGACAGCTCGACCAGTTTGCGATTCGCTAATTTGAATGAACACTTCTTCTTGCCAATCATTTTGATTTCCTCTAAGAATTGGAAGGATAGAGCGTCCTTGCATTGAAGCAGGCGTTTCTATACCGGCTGCCTCGAGTAAAGTTGGAGGCAAATCAACCAAACTGACTAACTCCTCCAAGCGACCGCCTCCTCGAAATCCAGGTCCAGTGAACACCGTTGGAACTCGAATAGAGCTCTCATGGCAAGATCGCTTATATTCTCCATTTCTCGTTTTAAAATGACATCCGTGGTCAGAAGTAAAAAGAACAATAGTATTTTCGGATAATCCGAGACTCTTCAAAGCATCATGAATTCGGCCGTATGCTTCGTCTAAACGTTTAACCATACCGTAATATCCACCTAAGTGCCTATGTGTGGATCCTCCGAGGTCTGCAAGGTCCGGCGGTATCCAACCTCCGGTATAGTTTTCCCGATATCCATCAGGGGCAGGGTAATCATCAAGATGATTTTGATGATGTGGCTCAATAAAAGAAGTAAATAAAAAAAATGGATGATCTTGGTTTTCGTTAATAAACCGAATTGAAGCATCCGTTACCGCGTCTACCCTATATCCAGGAAGCTTTACAGCCTTCCCCGCATTGTTGTATAGTTCCGTGTCGTATGCATCCGACGTAAATTCAAGAACGTTCGAAGCTAACCAATAGTCGTATCCGAACTGATGCGAAACTGGCACGGGCCCTTTGGTTTCTTGATTGTATAGATGCCATTTTCCAATGTATCCTGTGCGAAAACCAGCATCTTTAAAATAATTACCCAATGTTTTCGACTTAGCAGGTAACGGGATACCGTTACGATAACATCCCGTTTTAGTTGCATACTTTCCTGTTTGAAGACATGACCTTGCAGGTCCGCAAACCGGCTGACAGGTGAACGAATTAGCTACATGCGTATATTCATGGCCTAACCGATCTAAATTTGGCGTTAATCCCATTGGATTCCCATGTAGCCCTGTCGTATCCCACCTCTGTTGATCTGTAAAAAACACTATAACGTTAGGGCGTTGTTTTTTTTGTAGTACCATCAAAGTCGCTCCTTATATTTCAAATTTATAATTGTCTACAAATAATACGAAGACTGTTGAAACAGCTACGAGAACCGTTCGGACATTTGTTAAATTGAGATTTCAAGTGCCCTTCTTTGACGTCAACGGCAACATATTTATTGCGAAACAAAGGCCAAAGATTTTAAAATAACTGTAAATTATTATATTTTTACTTAAGATGACTTAAATAATAGCAAATGATTAACGAGCAAAAGGAATTTCATGACTATCAACTTTATCGCTACAGCTTTAACTCTTCTTACCTTATTCCCCTACGCCATAAATGCCCAACCAAAAGCTTATAGCGAGAACATTAGCATACAACGGCTTCTTGGAATAAAACAAGGTACTTTCCGGATAGCCAAAGATCCTAGAGATAACACACTCTACCTTCTGCGACAAAATGGGATCATTGAACGCGTGACAATTCCAAAAGGTGCTGATGCCGCCGTAACTGAACAAGTATACAATTCTTCTGATCACCAGAGTAGAGGTACAACTGGATTTGCAATTGGGCCCGATGGCTCTTTCTATCTCAGTTCTAACCGCAATGGTCCGGCCGATGGCGGGATTGGACCAATCGCCCGTGGGGAAATAATCGATTCAGAAACTGGCGAGCGGAAGTGGGTCTTTATAAACCCTGAGTCAGCCCCAAAAAATACTCCTCTCGAGCAAATTTTATCGGCCAACAACTTGGCTCTAGACAAAACAACCAATACTCGTTACGTGGTAAAGAAAAATGGGGATATAACATTAGCGCCGTCTGGAACAGTTTACACTTCTAGCGATCATGGGATGAAGAGTGCGAGCGGGCTTTTTATTGACGAACAAGGCGTCTTTTACATCTACGCTAAACTTGATTACTCAAATCATAACATAGCAACCATAACTAAAGGTCAAGTTGATTCCGTTACCGGGGAGATTTCGTGGTTCACGCTGGCTGAAACGGATCCATTCGAACTGTGCGACTGTATCTTTAATCACAAAGTCAATGGCCTAGTAGTAAGTCCGGACAATCAGTACCTGTTCGTGAATAGCGGTTCCCGAACTGATCACGGAGAAGTTCAGAGCACCAATAATCGTTTTCCTGATTTACGAGAGACCGATCTCACGGCAGTAATTTTACGCCTTCCAACTAATAGCCGAGACTTAAAACTTCCAAACGATCGAAGCGCTCTAAAAGCCAAAGGTCTTCTATTTGCGGAGGGGTTACGTAACGCCTACGATCTGGCATTCGCGCCAAATGGAGATCTTTTTGGTACGGAGAATGGTCCTGACCGTGACATGGCTGAAGAATTAAATTGGCTTCGCTTGGGACATCATTACGGCTTTCCCTGGAGAATGGGTCTTGAAGAAAACCCTCAACAATACACCGACTACCAGCCGGCTAATGATTATCTGCTTCCTGCTGGTTTCAACGCCGTGCGAAACGGCTTTTATAAAAACGATCCAGGGTTTCCAGCACCACCGCAATCCTTCACTGATCCCGTCCTCAATGTAGGACCTGATGCTGACAGTTACCGCGACGCCGTGGATGGCTTGATCAAAGACGCAAGTAAAGAAGGTATTCCGTTCGGGACATTCACAGCGCATCGCTCGCCCCTTGGATTAATTTTCGACGTTAGTAATTCTGCTGGGAAACCATATACTGGTGACGGCTTCGTTTTAAGCTGGACTGAAGGAGACCCTAATGGGGACAGCGTCAACGGACCGTTCATGGACGCTAGTCAAGACCTCCTCCATTTAAAACTCGTAAAAATTGGTGACAATTACCAGGCTGAAGTAACGCGCATAGTAGATGGTTTCAGCAACCCCATAGATGCCGCCATGATAGAAAATAAAATATACGTAATTGAATGGGGTGGCGGTCGAGGTCTTTGGGAAATAACTCTCCCTGAATCAAATATAGATACCGCTATTAAAAACACCGAACAAGCCGAACCTTACCAATTTCGACTCGACCAAAATTATCCCAATCCTTTCAATAGCCAAACCCATATTGAATTCACGCTTGAAACGGGCAACAATATCTCTTTAGAAATTTATAGCGTAAGCGGTCAACTGATTCGCACACTTGTTCAACAGTACATGGACAAGGGACGTCATACTTTCGTATGGGATGGACGAAATGATAAGGGAAACCTGGTAAGTAGTGGAACTTATCAATACAAAGTCACTGCTGGACAGATTGTGAAGACACGACAATTAACTTTTTTAAAATAAAACTCCCAACGATATGCTCTTTTTGCTTTTTGTTTTGCTACGGTCATGGGCAGATCCTCTTGAAGCCCAAGAGTTTCCCCCCAAGCAACTATCCGAAATGGGCCTTTTCGAATCAATAAAAAGACAAGATCCCAAGGCAAATCTCATTCCATATACTGTTAATTCCCCATACTGGTCTGATGGTACTCATAAGACTAGGTTTATATTGGTTCCCAATAAGAAAAAAATCATTTTTTCGTCTCACGGGAATTTTGAATTTCCCACGGAAACCATCTTGATTAAGAATTTTTATTTAGATCTAGTTCTAAATAACCCAAGCAGTCGTACTATAATCGAGACACGTCTGTTTGTGAAGAGTAGTATCAACGATTCCTGGAAAGGGTATAGTTATCAGTGGAATGAAGAAGGCAGCGAGGCATTTCTACTGACAGGAAGTAAGACCACCACATTTGTTGTAGAAACGCCTGCCGATCCCTCACCAGGGTTTTTTCTGCAGGACTATTACTTCCCATCAAGGAATGATTGTCTCTCATGCCATACTAAAGCTGCAGGGAGAGTCTTAGGCATTCGCGCTAGTCAACTGAATCGGCGAATGGACAACAATCAAAACCAACTGGAACTATTGGAAAAAGCGGGTATTTTTTCTAAGCAGCTACCTAATGACCTTGATAAACTACCTCTGCTTCCAAATCCATTTGACCCAAAAACATCGTTAGAGCGCCGTGCCCGTTCATATTTGGCGACGAATTGTTCCCAATGCCATCGACCGCAAAGCGCCGGTCGGACTATAATCGACCTGCGGTATGATACTGAGTTATCCCAAACAAATACAGTGAATGTATATCCCACTNTGGGAGCATTGGGGAGCACTGATGCTCGTATTCTTACTCCCGGCTCAGCAAACAATTCAACGATATACCTTAGGATGCTAAATCAAGAAAGTTTCCGCATGCCCTCTATTGGATCCTCAGTGATAGATGCGNCTGGCAGCAAGTTAATAGCCGATTGGATAAACAGTATGGGCACCGTTACAAATGTATCCGACTCAAACAAAAGACATGACTCCGACNTAACACTGTCACAGAANTACCCAAACCCNTTCAATAATGTAACAAATATCGAATTTAAGTTAGGGAGTTTCGCAAAAACAAGGTTGTCGATAATTGACGTTTTGGGACGAAGAATACGAACAATTGTGGATGCGCCACTCTCAGCAGGTCACCATAAGTTTCATTGGGACGGTTGTAATGACGGTGGGACCAAGATGTCAACCGGGATATATTTTTACAATCTGCAATCAGGAATTTATGAAACAAAGCGTCGTTTATCTCTGATAAAATAATGACAATCTTAGTATAATTAAACTCCCGCTCTTCGTTTATTTCAAAAATTTGGAGTTGAACAAAGATTTCTGCCTACTTCCCCGGGTCATATGTATCCCTCCGGAGAAGGTTCTCATAATTTTCTTTTCGCCAATCTTCAAACCAATAAGGACCGTTACTTGGCTCAATTGCATAGGATAGAGCAGATGACGTTTCTTTAAACGCTTTACGGTAAATTTCTTCCGTAGAAATAGTCCTCACAATATTTTCGAAGCCAATCTTTTTTAACCAACCGTCCACTTCTTCCTGAGTGTAACGATGTGCGATGGTAGCACCAAATACATCCATTGCCAAACCAGCTTTATATTCACCCAGAAGCAATTTAAAAATAGAAAATTTTATAGTAGGAGGAACAGGGAACAATACCGTTCTCACTAAACGAACCAAAGTATGTTTTAACGGACTCCAGGATTTCTTTCCGTACAGATATATGTACAGTATTCCGTCGTCTTTCACCAATTCTGAGATAATCTCCANCGCTTTGACAGTATTNCCCGTATGGTGCAAAACGCCCCAAGAAAACACAAGATCGTATTGTTTATTTATTACTTCGTTCGGTAAATCAAAAACATCCGCTTGATAAACTTCAGTGATATCATTAGCCACTTCATTTTTCACAAAGTCAACCGCAGCAACACTAGCGTCGACCGCAGTCACATGACAACCTAACTTTTGAAATCCATAAGTCCATCTCCCACCTCCACAGCCTACGTCTAACACAGTTTTACCTTTAAACCAACTGGGATCTATGCAAAGTTCCTGCTCCGCAAGAAATTTGTGAACGTTTTTAAGCCAAAACTCAGACCTTATATCAGGGTCACCATGCAGCGTCTTCCACGTAAAATCATAGTTCTTTAACGTTTGCTTTCGTAAAACTTTTGAATCGGACATTAACGGCTCCTGGTTTTGCGAACATCAAAATACTCTTTGTTTTCTAATTAATACAGGAAAGACCTTATAATTCGAGCCTTCTTTAACCAAACATTGAGTCAGGCTCGGTTTTATTATTTACTAAAAGTATCTAAAGGACGATAGGAAACACTTTTTCGCAACATAACCTTAACGGCCGATAGAGAAGAAGTGTTTGACTATACTTCTTGTCATTAATAAAATTATAAAAATATAGCACTTGTCCACCTGAAGTCATGCGTCCATTAAAGTTTATAGCGAGCAGTGATCGATGTGACAAATGAATGATTGTGATATAATAGAGAAAAATAAAGCTTTTTATCAAGCCTATGCGCCATATTACGATCGTGGTCGGTCTGAATTTTTTCGTCACGAGACACAACGAATACAAAAAGATATCTCATTTATCAATAGCAAACGAGATGTCTCCAAGGCCAAACTGTTAGACGTCGGAAGTGGAACAGGATTCTATTCATTATTAGCGGCTTCAACAGGAATAAAAAATATCCACTGTCTGGATCTTGATGAACAATTTTTAAACCTTACAAGAACCAAATTTCGAACACAGTATCCTGAGACAAAACTAACTTGCCATAATAACGACATGCGCTCTTTCATAGATCAATACAGCCATGACACCTTGCGTAATTTTGATATCTTCTTTTTTGGATCGGTACTGCATTACGTTCCCAACCACGAAGAACTTCTTCAAAAAATAATTAATGATGCTCCAAAGAGTATCTATTATCTTTCTAGTATTCCCTTAACATTAGGATCTACCCAATCTTTTTTTCAGTCTGCTTTTCTTCGAGTTGATTATTTATTTCATCGACTATTGAAACAACCTCCCCCGCTCGTTCGCCACGTCCCAGACCAAGCTACTGTCAACGTGAACATTGAAACACTGGCAGATCTGTTTATGCAAAATAGCTTTGAAATATATACGTATAACTACACAACCTTTCATTCCTCTATATTTAACGTGATAACTAAGCCTATAAAAAACATTTTCCCTTCAATCGGCACTCACAGCACACTTATCGCGACTCCAAAAGAATGATTTTAACTGTTAGGTGAAAATGGAGATCATTGAACTAACGTCAGCCGACCTCAATGCTTGGGATGAGCGAGCACTCACCGTTCCAGAGATAACTAATTACCAACTATCTGCTGTTTTACATCACCCCACATCAAGTTTAGACGGGTTTTCGCCAATTTACCTGATAGCCAAAGAAAACGACTGTGTTGTTGGACAAACTATTCTACTGGTAGGTTGTGACCTTAATCGCTCATTTGCCGACTCTTTTGCATTTCCCTTTTTAAAAAAATTACTAAATCATCTTTTTCCGACCCACCGCTTACTCTATGGTCCAATAATTTTCAAACGATCCAACTATTATCAAATTCTAGAAGCCTTCGTCAAATACTTAGATACCCATACATTTCCATCCAGTGTCAGCGTACGCAATATAATGCCACCTATTCATGATACCGAATTAGATCACGAAAAAACTCGTGCTATCTATGAAAAACATGGATTCACCTCTCGTAAGTGGGGCTCTTTTATAACGCAAGTTGACGGAGATATTGAGGACCTATGGAGAAAAATTGGGAAAGAAAGTCGTTCAAAAGTTCGTAAAGCCAAAAAACAGGGTGTCTCAATCATTGAAGTTACAGACATTGATAATTTAAAAAGATATTATCGTATGTCACTCACCCTATCAAAAAGAAACGGTCTGCCCAGCAAAGCTTGGAACGCTTTTTTACATTGCCATACTGATCCAAACACCAAAATTTTTCTTTCAGTTCAGAATGGTATTACTATTTCTGGCCAAATGGCTTTAACCGCTGGAAAAATATTAATTTTGGGTGCTGTTACCACCTCGGACTATGCAGTCCAACATAAAGTTCCTGGCAATGACCTTATGCAGTGGCATGTATTAGAATGGGCGCACAACAATGGCTATCATAGTGTAGATTCCGTCGGTGTGTCTCCAGATCCAAGTAACCAAACTTCAAAAGAAGCAGGAATTTACAACTTCAAAAAACGATGGGGAGGTGAATTGGTATGTTATTATTCCTTTAGCAAGGTTTATAACAATTTTCAACATTCACTTCGAGAAAAAAGCAAACTTGCTATAAAGGCAGGCCCTAAAAAAATTAAAAACGCTTTCAATTTAATTAAGAAGAACCGTATTAAAATCTTTCCTGTAGACCGTATACTCAGTGCAACTTCTCACGACGGTATATCTTTTCAGCGAGATACAAACGTTTGTATCGAGACTAAATATACAATGCGACCGGAAATGTTCTATTTCCCAGATGTTAGAATCTTACCAAATGGTAATCTTGAAATGTTTTTCCATGTTTCTAGGAAGATCCGAGGAAAATGGAAAGGAACCATTTCTTATGCTACTTTAGACAAAAACTCAAACTGGAGTGTCCACTCCAATTTAAAATCAAACACTAATTTTCTTGCTGGGTTTCAGCATGTTCAGGCCCCACGGATCGTGGAATTTTGTGATGAGACATTGTTATATTTCTGTGCCCGAAAAGAAATAAAGGCTCCATTTTTCGCGTTTGTAATGAGCAAATCTACAAGCGGTGAATTTTCTGACCCTCGACCTTTACTATTTGACTTCAAACATCAGGTTGAAGATTTCTGTTTTTATAGAAGCAATAATACTTTACGTATGTATTTCTGTTATAAGAGAAATATACATAGTGCCGTATCCGAAAATGGGCTTTCTTGGAAAATGGAAGACGGAGCAAGAATTCAACGTGGCCAACCAGGTATGACCGCGCGGGTAGATAATCCTTCAATAGTTGAAGCAAAAGATGGCCTGCTTAGGCTCTATTACCGTGGTGCTGAAAAAAATGCTTTGCATTGCTGTATTTACTCAGCTATTTCAGAAAACGGACTAGATTTTTCCATCGAGGACGGGATCAGAATGAATTATAATGGCAAGTATGAAAGACATGGAGTTGGATTTCCCAATGTAATCAAACTTGGCGATACTTGGAAAATGTTCTATACCGGATACTGGGGTAAACATTTACTAGAGCCGTATACCATTTTTAAGTGGTCATAAATGGATAAGCTTTCAAATCAGCAAAGAATCTCACGGGGCAAAAAAAGCCAAGATTTTCGCTTTTTAGCTAAGAAAAAATGGATAGATCCCTTTATTAACAAAAACGTACTTGATTTAGGTTGTGGAAATGGCGTTTACGCCAAATACCTCACTGAGTTAGGTATAAAGCCTGCAGCTTTGGATATTAACCATGACTCACTAAAGTTGGCCCGTGAATATGTAGGGCAACCGAAACTAAAAATTTGTCAAGCGTCCGGCTTAAATCTCCCATTCGATGATGCTANGTTNGATCTAGTAATCTGCATNGAGACTATCAGCCATATCCCCCACGAAAAACAGAGCTTAGCTTTTAAAGAAATAAGCCGCGTTATTAAGAATGACGGTATGCTCATAACAAGCGTACATAATAGCGCAAGGTTTGCACTTCAACATATAGGACGTCTGAAAAAACCGGTATCAGTATACAAAAACCCTGGTCTTACAATCTACCCATTCACCAAAAAAGAATTAATTACAAACCTTGCGCAGGTCGGTTTCTCGTTGAACGGTCCCATCTCCTTCATAAATTTTTATAATTCAATTCATCAAAGATATCCAAAACTTTTTTCAATATTAATTTTAATTGAAACATGCCTTTCTCAGATACCTCTATTGAATCGAATCAGTCTCACAATTCTGGCTAAAGCAGTAAAATCACGTACAACTGTTCCCAGGCAATAATGTGGAAAAAACCGCTGACACATACGCATTTACCATCAGAATATTAATCGATTCTTGGGAAGCTAAATAAATACTCGTATTTTTAACTTTTGTGTCTCAAAACAGTTAACTAATCAATTAAGAAAATTGGGTCTAAATGAATTTTAGGCAGCACACAAAGAACATCATACTTATCGGTATTGCCAATGTTTTTATGTATGCCAGAAATATATTTTTATTACCCATTCTGTCTCGAACTTTAGGAGTCAGTACCTATGGTTTATGGTCACNACTTTATGCAATGATNGAATTACTGATACCGCTATTGGTTTTATCTTTGCCNGCCGCAGCAACAAGNTTTTTGGCGGCTGAAGTCGATAAAAATGTCATCAAAGTTGGTTTCTGGACTTCAACCCTGACGGCGCTAATATCTTCGCTGCTTGGAGGTNTTGTGATCCTATTTCTGTCACTGCAAGCAAGNGTCTTTTTTGGCAGGGAAATGCACCAGATTCTCGACCAACTTTGGATATTAATAATACTTGTTATTCTCAGTACGGTATCCAATTCTTGTGTTAATTATTTTCGTACATTCGAACGAACAAANACTTTCTGTTTAATAATGCTTATGGAATCTTTCGGATTTGTAATAGCAACAATATTTTTTATATCAGCCGGTTGGAANATNATGGCTCCTTTAACAGCCTTAATTATTATTAAAATATTAATTTGTCTCTGGGGAATTCCTAAAATTATTACCGAGATTGGCTTTTGTGGTATTGATCGTAAGGTTTTGCAAAAATACCTTTCCTATGCCGTACCTCTCATCCCAATGGGCATACTATATTGGACTATACAGATGAGTGATCGCTATTTGATTGATTTTTATTTAAGTAAAGAAGAAGTTGGAAGATACTCTTCTACGTATGCTATAGGTAGCTTGCTCGCCTTTATTTACAGCCCTATTTTTGCGTTTTTCACACCTTCGGTCACCAAATTATGGGAAAACAGGGAATATGATGATCTCAGACAATTCATACGTAAAAACATAAAATACCCTGCACTTTTTTCATTCCCAATCGTCATTTCCGCACCCGTATGGGGTATGCCTTTGATNCAACTTGTTGCAGGAACAGCNTTTGTTACAAGTGCAATCTTATTACTAACAATTTTATTGGGTTATTTAGCATTAATGGTTGGAACCTTCTTTGTTTCTATCCTTTATTTGACAGAGGAAACTAAAAAGATTCTATGGATTAATGTTGTAACGGCCACATTAAACATATTACTAAATATTGCCCTTATTCCATATTTTGGCATTTTGGGAGCAGGACTTTCTACCTGTATAACCTTTCTTTTGCAAACAGTTATTTTCTATCTATATGCCTCTCGTCATTTTACCTTCGACCTTGGTTTAGTCGACCTACTAAAAATTTGTTTATGCTCTTTTATTTTTACTGGTATAGTAATGATGTTTACTTATCAGTCCTTTTCATCTCTAATAGTTAGCTCTTGTTTGGGAGCTATCGTTTACTTCCTTTTAATATATCGGAGTCGTACAGTTTCACGACGTGAAATGCAGTTTTTTTTCTATTTCTTAAAAAATGGTTTAAATCAAAAAAATTAGCTTGGAGTTCATACGATATAGCTAATAAAATTTGGCTACATTTCGAGACTTCGATTATCTTCATATAATATAGTAATGCATGTGGCATAGAAGAAAATACAATTATTATCGTACACCTGTTCGGCAAAAGATACTAATAATGAGAGACGATTTTTTGGTGTTTGGAAGTCCGGCAATAGAAGAAGAAGAAATAGCTGAAGTAGTTGATAGTTTACGCTCGGGGTGGATTGGAACAGGCCCTAAAGTTGGAATATTCGAACAAAATTTTAGAGATTACGTAGATGCCGAATACGCTATTGCAGTGAGTTCATGTACTGCGGCACTGCACCTTTCAATGGTCGTCGCCGATATTGGTCCTGGAGACGAAGTTATAACCAGTCCCATGACTTTTTGTGCGACAGCAAATGCGATTGTAAACGCCGGTGCACAACCTGTATTTGTTGACATTGATTTAAAAACCATGAATTTAGATCCAAACTTAGTTGAGCAAGCAATAAACAATAAAACAAAAGCTATTTTGCCCGTACATTTTGCGGGACGCCCTTGCGAAATGCATGCTCTTTCAAAAATTTCTGAGGCTCATGAGCTATACTTAATTGAAGACGCTGCACATGCTATAGAATCTAGGTCNGACATAGGAAAGATAGGCGCTATTGCTGATCTTTCCTGTTTCAGTTTCTACGTAACGAAAAATGTGGTTACAGCTGAAGGTGGAATGATCACAACAAACAGAAAAGACTGGGCAGACAGGCTCAAAATATATGCTCTCCATGGAATGAGCCGAGATGCTTGGAAACGTTATTCTGACTCTGGTTTCAAACATTACGAAGTGTTAGTTCCTGGATTCAAGTACAATATGACCGATATACAGGCCAGTATTGGAATACATCAATTAAATAGAGTAGAAAAGTGTCTATCGCGAAGGACTGAAATTTGGAATCGATATGACGACGCTTTTCGAGAATTACCTGTAATCACTCCTGCTGAAACTCCAACAAATTTGGTGCATGCTCGACACCTCTATACTATTTTAATTGATAGCGACTTCGTCGGATGTNATANAGACACTTTTCAAGAACGTATGCAGAAACAAAATATAGGTACGGGCATCCATTACACCTCCCTACATCTCCAGCCCTACTATAAAGACACATATAATTACAAAGTTGGTGATTTCCCCAATACAGAATATATCTCAAAAAGAACTCTTTCTCTTCCACTCGGCCCCAAGATGAAAGACAAGGATGTCTCTGATGTTATAAATGCAGTAAAACAATCTTGTCATTAAGTCGCTTGGACGCAAAATTACGCTCCGGTTTAACAGAACATTTTTAACTATCATTATGTAAAATCTGGAAACCCGATAATCCAAGGTCAAACCTAAAATGCGAATAGCACTTCTCGGAAATCTGGCGAATACTGCCTACGCTTATACAAAAGCACTTCGTAACGAAGGTTTAAAGGCCGATGTTTTTATTACAGAAAAAGAAAGAAAACAAGTAACGACCTATCCTGAATGGGAAGACCCAGAAATAAATAGTATAAACTCCAACTGGATTCATTATTACGAACAAAGAAATCCAATATCACTGTTTCAAACAATGACCAAATTACGAAGCTATGATCTAATACATGCTTTTGGTTTACCAAACATTTATTGTCAGTTCTTAGGGCGACCTCTAATAACTCACGCCTTAGGNGCAGATCTAAAAGAAGTNGTTTATGAATCGGGNTTAACCGGTTACCTTTTGAAAAGGGCCTTCNTCAGGTCCAAGTGTGTACTCTTTTCCGACATAGACCACATTCCGCACGTGAATAGACTACGGCTTAGCCAAGCACAATACTTCCCTGCAGCTGTTGACATAAACAAATATCATCCTGAAGTCCAAGCCAGANACAAGGAAAAAGATAAAATTATCCTACTTCATTCTTCTTTTTTGGATTGGACTCAAAAACAAACCACATCTAAGCGCAATGATTTATTCTTTCACGCCTTCAGCAAATTTGCTAAGGGGCGCGATGATTTAGTTTTACGCGTGATCGCCGCTGGCCCCGACACTGAAATCACAAAAGAACTACTATACGACCTCGGAATATCAGAAATAGTTGAATTCCTACCTCCCTTAAACAAACAACAACTGGTGGATGAATATCATAAATGTGACCTTATAGTCGATCAATTTGGGATGCCAAAATTTGGGGTCAATGCATTAGAAGGTATGGCTTGTGGACGACCAGTATTTCTATACTTAGACAAAGATTTGGCCATGCAATGTTATTCTGATCTTCCACCAACTCCAGTTGCAAATGGTGAAAGCGAAATTTACAATACATTAAATAAAATATGCCAAAAAGATCAATTAAAAGATATCGGAACTAAATGTCATGAGTGGATTATTAAAAACCACGAGGGACAAAAGGTAGCAAGAAAATTGATTGCATTTTATAATAAGCTTATAGCTTCTTAAAACAGAAAGTGAATCCGAAAATTGGATCAACACATAAAAACACTTCAAGAGCTTTTTGCGGATGATGCAGTGAGTTATGACGATGTACGTTTTGGGTCCATATCAGGTCAATTATATTGCGAAGCGCATTATCTTACACTAAAAAAAATGTTGCTTTCAAATTTCAAATCGGAAATCTCTACAGGGAAAAAACCCATTCGAATACTCGATGTTGCTATGGGAACTGGCCGATCATCCATTAGAATGGCTTCAGAGGGAATTGAAGTCGTAGGTATCGATGTTACCATTGAAATGATGCAGGTTGCTCGAAAGAAAAAGACTTCAGAGATTCCATTGAGCTTTGTTCAAGGGGACGCATTTAAATTGCCATTCAAAACCAACTCATTCGACGCGATCATCTGCTGTAGAATGCTTCAAATGATTCCCTTAGAGAACTATTCTATATTCGGCGTTGAAATATCCCGAATTCTAATATCTAATGGTGTTTTTATAGCAGAATTATGGAATAAATCCTACCAATCCATTCGATGTTTGGGTCAAAAAAGCCGTAATACTTGGGGACTCAATGATACTTTCATTACGATCCAGCAACGACGAACACTTTTTGGCAACAAACTCGTCGCCAAAGATATAGCTGGATTAGGTTTCCCTTTGGTTTTGCCAATATTGGGCCGAATCTCCAAAAAATGGACACTCAAACTATATTTAAAATTGACACAAAACGCATTCACGAAAAACTGGGGCGAAAGCTTTTTTGCGCAATATAGGCTATTGGAATGAATATTCTAATAGTTACTCCTGGTATGCACGAACCTTGGGTAGACGGACGAATCACATCACTAAAAGCAATGGCAGAGGGGCTTAGTGACGTTGGTTTTAATGTTGAAATATTAAGCACCTATTCGGAAGCCCAGTCCCCCAAAACTCTTGATATTCAGGGAATAAAGTACTCGCTTTTACCTGGTGGAAATATCAATAATTGGAAGGCACTATTAACGCACTTTGCAAATATCTGCCGAACTGGTCAGTTTGATATAATAATTTATCGACCCTATGCCGGATTCAATTGGGTAAATAATGCCAGCATTATCAGCCTGCGTTTTATTGCTTTGCTTCGACGTATACCGTTCATATTATCTATGTGGAGTGGGCCGGCACAATTTCTCAAACATCCCTGGTTTTTCTCAGCTATTTTTACCACAGGAAACACATTACAACATCGTAAAATTTGTAGTATCCCACCAATAATTAACACTACCGAACTACCGATTGGTAATCCCCGCGATGTTCTATCAACAATGTACGGAATACAAAATCATACTAGCACACTTTTATTTACCTACTGTGCCAAAGTCGATACTGATTCGGTTTGGGACTATACCTTGATCCAACGAGGACTATTAGATATAATAAATGCGGCAAAACATTTAGATGAAAAATCAAAGCTCACGTTTCTCATCTCAATGCCCATCTTTGCTGAAAAAGCTTCCATAGATAAATTTCACGCTCTGCTAGATCACCATAAAGTACGAAAACATTTTACACTAACCAGTGAGATAAGAAACTTGGCTTTAGTGTTATCTGCTATAGATGCCTATGTATATCCTATTAATATGGACGAACCTTCCTGGGCACCCGTCTCTGCACTAGAGGCTCTGTCACAAGGGACCCCAGTAATCACAACCCGCATTAAAATAATCGAGGCATTTTTAAAAGAAGATGACGCACTCTTTTACGAACCTGAACATCCCAAAGAATTAGCTAAAACGGTACAATTCTTGCTTGGAAATAAGAACGAAGTGAAGAAAAGAACTGCCGAGGCTAAAAAACGAGTAAACAAAAGATTTAGCCGCGAAGCAGTTGTGAAGATCGTCAGAGATCAATTGCAACATTTTAACAAGGAAGTTTAAATTCAAAACGTTAAGAGTCGCAATAGTTTCTATTGCCTCTCAATAACATATTTAGCATTTCATTCTTTGATTTTTATACGATATCTTGTATTTTTGAGAGACTATATCGAAAAAAAATCAAAAAGCATACTGATTACGAAATTGTTGGTAGAAAAAATTTCCGCTTCTTTGAAAATCAATGACTGAAAAACAACCATTAGACTATTAGGGTTTCACAATAATGCCACTTATAACAAAAGACAGAATAAATCGAATTAGCCGTATGGTTCGCCAATCACCTAAGACGTCTTTTTTATGCGCTTGCAAAAAACTTGAATTGCAGACCCTGAAGCGCAAAACGTCATCGTATTCCTACAACCGACCCATAAGTATCGACATCGAACTTTCTAATGTTTGTAACCTCAAATGCTCTTGGTGTGATACACAGTTTTATGCTGATAAATCTGTGCCAGTAAGAGAAATTCCATGGGACGTATTCCAGCGCATAGCTCCAAAATTAGAGGGGCTTAATAGAGCCATGTTTACTGGAGGTGGAGAAACGTTAACATGTAAGCATGCACCAGAGGCTATAGCACTAACAAAAAAATATGTGCCAACCGTCATTCTTCACAGTAACGGGGTTTTAATCCGAGGTAAACGAGCGCAGAAGTTAGCCCAAAGTGGACTTGATAGCCTGCGAGTAAGCATTGATGGTTCAGATGAAGAAACATTTCGCAACGTAAGAGGGACATCGCTCACAAAAATTTTGGATAATCTGAAATACTTCTCATCTATCAGCGACGTGCCCATAACCACTGTATCTGTAATGAGTCAAAACAATTGGAAATCCCTACTCAACGTCCCTGAAATATTAAGTGAAGTAGAGAACGTGAGACAACTATACTTTCAACCCGTAGAAGTTGAATTTTTAGGATGGAATCGTGATGATTATTTTATGACACGAGATGAGATGGTCGAATTTCAGGGAACAATATCAGAAAAGTGTAAACGTTACGGCTTTGAAACAAACGTCGACGAACCAGACTTCGACCCTCTATTCTCTGAACCTTTTTCACTTTGTGAATATCCTTTTTTCGGATATATCACGCTCAACTACGAAGGCTTTGTAGCACCATGTTGTCGACTCACTAATGTTGTTCACATGGGAGACCTCAAGGAAATGTCTTTCGAAGAAGTGTGGAATGGAAAGTCTTTCCGTGAGTTACGCGACCTAATGATATCTGGTGATTATCCAAGTTATTGCCATGATCGTTGTAAATACCGCGTTAAAATGAATGCTATCCCCTCTGACCAAAGTCCAGGAAAGTTCACACGACAACACATTGCGAGAAAAAAGAAGGAACTCGAAAGTGAAGGTGAGGCGTTCGTGAAGATAAATCCTGTTTCCTGAGATACAAGCAAAAACCAAGAATTGGTCTTTTTCCAAACGCTCCTTCGGTTGCTTTCTTGTTAAAAACGTAAGCAGCTAGTCAATCAAAGTATTGAGTTTTGACCCGTATTTATAGTAACCTAAAACAAAAAACCCAGAATAACTATTTAAAGAAAAGTGAATGAAACGACTCGTAGTCATTCCCGGCGATCCGCTGTACAAATATTTCGACAAAGGTGAAATTAAACTCCGTTACTGGAATCCGCACAACATGTTTTCAGAAGTACACATTATATCACTATNCTCTTCGGATATAGAGCCTGAAAAAGTANAAGATTTTGTCGGAGATGCTCGGCTTTTCATCCACTCAATCGGACGTCCTAACCCAACTAATTTTCTTTCCATTCGAAAAAAAGCTCTAGCCCTTTGCGTAGATATTAAACCAGACCTAATAAAGGGACACGGAGCACTGATTATGGGATATTATGCAAGTTATATCGGAAAAAAATTGGCNNNNCCTTGCGTTGTTTCACTCCATGCAGATCATTCTATCTGGCGTGGCCTAAGAGCCGCCGGATGGCCAACACTCATGAGGTCTATTTATCAACTAGCCTACCGTATGTCCTACATGGAACACTATTGCTTACGCCAGGCCACTGTCGTCACTTGTGCATATAATTTTCCAACAAGACACGCGCGCTGGGCAGGCAGTCGAAACATCGAAATAATCTATAATCGTGTTGACACCAATCGATTTAANCCGCCAAGAGAAAAAACCCATAATTCTTTTCGCGTTTTGACCGTTGGAAANCACATACCNGGTAAANAGCCTTCTGCAATTTTAAAGGCTGTTTCTCTTGTAGAATGTGAGTTAACAGTTGTTGGTCAAGGGCCCCTCAGTGAATCACTCCGGTTACAATCTTTAAAGTTNGGGATTACACACAAAGTAACATTCTTACCATCTGTTCCCNATTCCGAGCTACATAGTATATATCAGCAACATGACGTTTTTTGTATATCAATCCGCTATCCGGGGGTCTGTATTCCCGTGCTTGAAGCAATGTCATCTGGCCTCCCTGTAATCGTGAACCAACCGCTATGGGAGAAGACGCCAGAATTCATAGGCACAGACGCTGTAGTAGTAGAGAATACGGGGAAAGGATATGGAACAGCGATCGAAATGCTATATAGAAAACCGGAACTCCGAAAAAAAATTGGAGAGGCTAACCGACAAAAAGTAATGCAAGTTGATAGTACAAAGATGGAAGAAAAAGAAGCTATGTTATTCAAAAAATTAATTGGCTAAGGTTCCCAATTTCAGAAAATATATAAGGCCCTCGAAAACACCTATAGTCCTCAAAAAAACTTTCTTCAATTAGTACATATTCGGCTATCTCAATTTATTTAAATTTGGTATAGCTTTCTTTCCATCCTGTATGCTAAGTTTTGATACGGAGCCCATTTAGCATAATATTCTTCAATAGAGTCTGTATCATCAGATCTACCCAAAAGGCGCATACAGCGTCGAACTTCGGAATCTATCGGAATTTTATCATTTTTTCCCAACAACATAGCAATATGGTTTATGCTATAGGGGCCCAATCCTTTGATTGTGCTTAATTCTTGAAGTATTGGATCAGTAGACCAACCTACGAATTCGTCACACACTTGAAACTTTTCGGCGATATTGTGTAAGTATCCAATACGATATCCCAATCTTACTTCACTTTCGAATACAGTCATAGGAATCGATAAAATTTGTGACACTGATGGAAATGAAATCTCCGATTCAGACCAACCAAACTGCTTAGTTGACACATTCAAAAGTGATTGACACATTCTTCGTGTAAAGGCCCAAGAAGCATTTGTGGTAAATAGGGTCTTTAACACATCTTCAAACAGCGAGGATCCTCTTAAAAAAGGATTTAATCCCGTTTTTGCAACCTTATAAAGTCTTGGATCTAATGAACATGCTTTTTGTAAAAAATTGGCAAAATCTATATCGCAATTAAACATATATTTCAATCGCAAAATAAGTTTATCCAACAATGAAGAGCGAATCGGTATCGTGCTAAAAACAAAGCACCGGAGATAATTATGGGTTTCTTGTTCAATTTTTAAGTGCACCGCATGTTGTTTAAACCGTTCGATGCGTGTTAATGTCAGTGTTTCCTTATCCCAACTATATGGCGCTAACTGGGACCAACCATGAGAACGAACAATTCCGACAAGACTCCCATGAGAAAGGGGAATTCTTAGGATCTCACAGTAACTACTACTATTCATTTTGAAAATACCCGTATTCTTTATACTATACTGTCACTAAGAGATTGTTTTTAGAACGGCACCTTGTATGAAGGGTCATTAACATATCTTTGTGTCTTAAGTTTTAACCTTATTTCCATGCCTGGTCGGATGAGTATTTCAATTTGAGAATCTTTCATAGTCACAGAATTCGTTTTTGTGACCAACCGCTCTGCACTATAAGTTCCGGCATAGCCACCCAACCCACCTGGCCAATTACTGGTGCGAGTCTCAAAATTCGCCTCGGTAAAACGATGCTCTCCGAAAGTTCCCGCCTGTATTAACACGTTACGTGATTCGGTGACACTTGTATTAACCAGTCGAACTGTAGTACTATCTGCAGAAAGCTTTTCTACTAGAGCTGCTACATCGATAGGCAAACCCGATCGACGACGGCCTAAATCAAAGTAACGTAAGCGAGCATGGAGTAATCCGCCATTATAGATCGGTTGAGGTGCACCCAAAGCCAACTGAATCAATGCTTCTGAAGTTACAGGGTTTCCCCACTGCCAATGATGCACATGGTGTTGAGTACCAACATCTTGGTCCGCCATAACCTGCGCCATCCTACGAGCTATCTGCGTGTAACTACTCTGCTGTATTAATTCGGGATAATCTGGGTTCCGGTCATTTAAAAACTCGAACCACGGTTGTTCATGACCTGAATCATGCTTATCGCGAAATGAGTGAACAGCGCACCAATCGTATGCTTCAGCTTTTCTAAGTCGTTCCACACGCTCAAGATCATCATCCCGCATAGAAAGATACCACAAATAAATAGGGTAAAGTCCTCCCATTGGCATCCAGTCAAACCACCCCGCATCACCATAACGATATGGGACTAGAAAAGTATTCTTACCTACTGGAACCGAATCTAATTGATGAGACCAATTTGCTCTAACGCTCATCTCCTCATTATGAGGATCTTTTGATTCGCCTAATTCGAGGATACGATCCATCTGGTCTCGCGGGAGATCTAAATAGCTGTCGTCTCTTGTCAACAAATAGGCATTTGCGCCTGCATCAACGGTTGCAAAATGCATCGTTAAAAACCCGTGAGGGAAAGTCCATCCGTAACGACCACCGTACCACTTACCGCCAACGTATTCGCCAACTTTTCCCGAAGGCCCTATTTGATCTGGCAAAAGCCCTCCATTTTCGCTAGCACGAACCATCCACCCATCGGTATATTCAACAACCCAGTTGCGGTATTTTTCTTCTCCTGTAAGAATAAAAGCATTGGTCATCATTGATGTGATTGCCAAATTTGCCGGCGCATCGCCGGCCTGCCATCGCTTATTCATTTCTTCGCCCATCAAGCGTGCCTTTGCTGGGTCAGCTAAATCTTTAACTGACTTAATATCGGGCAGGTCGTAAAATGGTAATCCGTATGGTTCCATAGTTGTATCAACTGGGTTATATGGCTTCGGTGATATGTCTCCACCTGAGACAATAGCTCCTCTACTACCATTTAAACCCGAAAGCACGATTTTGTGCTTGGGATCATAGTTGATTGCCTCTACATCCTCATTCAAATAAAAACCGGCAAATCTACGAGCCAAGCCCTCTAGATCATTATTCATAGGAAGGGTTAAACATAAATTATAAAATAGTACGTCTGCTTCGGATTGGTGCATTTGATCTTCCTGAAAACCATAATCTTTGTGATATGATCCCAGACGACCCAATTGACCTAAAACAGCCTTATACTGACGTTCCGCCAGTGATAAAAGATGATCTCCTGCCCCTATGGAATAAACCAGTGGCCAATTGAAAAATGGTTCAAAAAAATCATCCGGGGACCCACCGCCCCAAGAATCTTCCCAAATAAATTCTCCATTTTTTCTTGTAAAATGGCTTAAGTATGGTTCTGTAACAGAATCAATAGACTCAAATAATTTTCGTTGCCATAAAGCCCAAGACGGTACTTTCTGACACGGTAGGTTGGCACATATTTGATTCATCGTTTCCTCTAAATTTTTTACTTTTTTTTAAAGATTCTTATGACTAAATCCAATGGTTAAAGTCGATCTAAAAATAGCCTATAGCTATATTTTTCAACATTTAATCCACAAAAATTTGTCACATTCGAAAATTGAAAATTTATGAGTGGTGTCTACTTTCAACATAATTGAAATTGTTTTACTTTTGCGTTCATCAAGACAAAAACCCAAATAATAATAGAATCATTTATTAACTTTGATTTCACCCAAAGAAATTTATATTAAAAATCGGCTATTAAAAAATATTTTCTACTTTTTCACAACTAAATTTAAAATTGGCAGACACATTACTCAAGTTTTGCAAACGTTAAGCACTATATTCATATTTTATNGGTAACTAGAACAGCCATTGCGCAAGACTTAGACATGTATAATATTAAAGGTTGTATCCTTCCAACCGCATTCGATGCGAGGATTATTTGGGGCTATATTGAGAAAATCAGGAAATGACGTTCAAAAAACCGTCCCACTTGCCCCTACCGTAAGAAGGTCTATTGCTTCTCCGGTAAGAGTCCCTGGCTTAGAATTTGTCACTACAGATTCGGGACCCAACGAATGTGAACACTGCTATGGCTTGGGGCTTATTCCGGTTGCTAATATAGATTATTGGTGTAGTTGCTTTTGGTGTAAGAAGTCTAATTTACACGTTTTCGTCTGTCGTGTAGGTGATCTGTTCTTGGCCGTTCGCGATTCAGATAACTCAATAGGATGGGGTGAAAACGTTGTCGATGCGTTGCTACAGTGTGAATCAAATATAAACGAGGGCGATTCTATATGGTCAAAAAAGTACACCGCTGACACGAAACAAGAAAANCCTATTTNTATAAAGATCCCACGTCGGACCCACGCACTACTTGAAAAACAGGCTTTATTACAGGGTTGTAGTCTNGATGAAATTTTAGCCAGGCTTGCAATAGGCAATACTGATAAATTTATTGATAACTCAGATAATGCAGTTAATAAAAAAGTCTTTAATACGCTTGAAAAAGAACATCCCTCGGGCAATCCCACTTCACGTGTAAACACCGGATAATTTTAAGACACTTAAAGTCTTCACTTATCGTTTGTAGCATACCAATTCTTCAAACTACATACGTAATTCTAGTCTTCAAATAATGACATCTGTTCTGACGTTAATAGTGTTGGTTGGGACCCATCTTCTAATGGAAAATTTTGTTGCAGATAATCGATCGTGCCTAAAAATCCTCTGTAAACAACCTCTGCCTTCGTAACATCGAAAGCACTAGCATATTTTTCTAAATCGTCCAATTGAGCCGGCGTTATGCTAATTGCTACCTTCCTACAACGTTTTCCATTCCGTATCGTTGCGTATGAGTCTAATTTTTGAGCATTTCTTGGAGAAAGTTTTATTTCGATATTCCGAAGACTCATAAGAGCGTTAATCCTTAGGTATAAGAGGTTCCACAACGTTAAACTAAGGCTCTAGATTCCGTTGTCAACACGATTAAGCGGCTAGTTATTAAAAAGTTATCAACAGCGTTATCAACAGCGCTTAAGTATTTGATATTAAACAGGTTATATTGTATTGGTAAAAACGGCCGTTGTTGCGATTGAAGCACTTATTCTTGTAATTGCTGCTTCTCATATAAAGCCTTTGCGATATTCGTCAAAAGTTTAATATTTTCGCCGGATAATTCCCTTATAATTGAAAAAAACTCTTCTGAAATCATTGACTGGGCTTCTTGCTCCCTTCGACCATTAAATCGGTTGANCAATAATTCAAAAGTATCACTGTCCGACGATTCAGTTGTCGAGGTTACTGCGGCTATTAAGATTTCCGCCAATTCAAACTCCGCAGAAGTTGACGCTTTAAACTTATAGACTAGGGCCATTAGGAGTAAAGGATTTAGCTGTAAGATTTCCGCTAATGCCTCGCAGACTTCTGACGATGGAACTCGATCACCTTTCTCTACCTGGCCAATATACGTAGACCACACCCCACCGGGTTTGCTTTCTGTTGTAATTTTCTGAGCTAATGCACGCTGACTAAGGTTCAGCTCTTTTCTCTTCAAAGCTATTAACGAACCAAATGTTTGCTCTTCCATAAACTCCTTAAAACCCAAACTTAAGTGTTAGTTAATAGATCAATTAACCCCTACCTAACATGCAAATACAAACCTTAACCATCAATAGTTTCACGCAAAAAAACTTATTGCTTTGATTTCATTGTCATTTTCAAAAAAATCACTGAATCGAAAATGGTGTTTAAAATAAAAACATACGAATTTTTTTAATTCAATAGTTTGGGGTTGACGTTTAGGCAAATAAAGAAGACGTTCTCTATTTCTTTTCGTAATTGTGTAACGTGTGTTTTTTAAAAAAATTGCTAACCCACTTTAATTCGGCTTCGAGATACAAAGTGCTCGTGCCCGATTTTTTCATCAGAACCGATTGGAGATATAAAATTTGTTAGTTGAAAATTGTTGGGTACAATGGACACAATGTTTACGGGAAATTCGGGGTCAAATAAACCCAAGAAGTTATGACCAATGGTTTGCTAAAACTGAAGCGGTTCTCGTAGATCCAACAACTCTTAAAATACTAGTTGCAGATACTATTTCCGCGGACTGGCTACATAATCATTATCAAAAAATGGTAGAAAATATTGTTTATAACACTACCCAAATCAAAGCACGTATCGAGTTTACACCACATCTTGAAAAAGGTCGTCAAGATGATTTAAGCCAAGATCTCTTTGGGTCTGTTAAGCCTGACAATCAACCTGATTTGGACGCGAAGCCAGGCTCTTCAAAAGAGCTATGCAATCTTACTCATTACACCTTTGATAATTTTGTTGTTGGCGACACAAATAGAATGGCTTTCTCATCAGCACATACAATAGCTGGAAACAACTCACAAGCTACATATAATCCTCTTTTTATTTTTGGGGGACCCGGCCTTGGAAAAACGCACCTTTTAAGAGCAATAGAAAATCGCGTTCATGTTGAGCATCCAGCACGACGTGTCATGTATGTCACCGCAGAAGAATATATGAGACGTTTTATAGAAGCCATTCAAGATCGGTCCACAAAGGATTTTAAGGAACTGTTTCGTGAAATAGACATACTCTTAGTTGACGATGTGCAATTCCTTTTGAAAGGAGAGCAGACCCAGAACGAATTTTTCCACACCTTTAACGCTCTCCATGAGAAAAATTGCAAAGTCGTTTTAACTTGCGATCGTTCTCCTGATAAAATTGAAAACATCGAGGAACGGTTACGATCTCGATTCAAATGGGGCCTAGTAACCAGTATTGAACAGCCAGACCTCAACACCCGCATTGCTATCATTAAGTCTAAAGCCGGTTCTTTAAACCTTGACATAGGAGACGACACCATTGCTTTAATCGCTAATCATGCTGCTTCTAACGTTCGCGAGATTGAGGGCGTACTTACCTCACTCACTGCTCATGTTGCGATACACCAAAATAATATAGACACCAACACCGTTAATGCCGTACTTCGCCAAAGAGGTCGTGTCACATATGGAATGCGTGATATCTCAAATGTCCAACTTGCTGTTTCCGAATCAACAGGTATCCCCGTTGAACTTATGGTTGGCAGATCACGAAAACAGGAAGTGGTTCACGCCAGATATCTTGCCATATACCTTGCCCACACTATAACCAAAGATACATACTCAACGATCGGCGCTCAATTTGGCGGACGGGACCATAGTACTGTACTATATGCAATTCAGTCCATCAGTAAACGGCTCAAACTTGACCCGATACTAAAAAAAACGGTCACTAGTTTATTAAATCAATTAGATTGTTAATTCACACGTTTTTTAACTAATAAATTCTGATCCGATTGAATAGCCATTTTATCGCGACCGCCTTGAGAATTCGCGTAACCGAAGTAACCGCCTGAGATCCCATCAAGCTCATAAAGCCTGAGAGCTATTAAACCCAGCCAACCATTTTTATTTTGCAATATTCCTTCCGCTAAAAGTGCCGAGGACTTAATATGCTCTCGATAACGTTTCTGTATTTTACTAGAAATGACTGTTTGGATATATCCTGTTTCATCTTCCAGCGTGATAAACATTACTCCATTGGCTGTTGGGGGCCTTTGTTTCAGTATCACCAGTCCAGAGACACGCACAAAAATTTTCTGCTCTGATATACTGATCATACGACGACATGATTCTATCGTTTTTACTGAAAACTCATTTAAATACCTTCGGAAAAAAGATAAGGGATGAATCGTCGCCGTTCTCTGTGTCCTAAGATCCCAAACCATTTTTTCTTGCAATAATAAATCGGGAAAATCGGGAAAATCTTCAATCGGGAAAATCGGAGTAGAAAAAAGTTTAGGCTGTTCAAATAAATGCTTTCGACTAAACATTAACCCTATCTCCCAAATTGCTCGGCGTCTACCTCCCGTAATACTATCTAGAGCTCCCGCTTCACCTAGAGCAAAAAAAGCCTTACGAGAAAGAACCGTTCGGCGAAAAATATCTTCGACAGATGCGAAATTGGACGCTATTCGAGTCCAAACTATTCTTTTTGCAATATTATTTGAGATACCTATTACCGACGTTAGGGGCTTGCGAATACAGGGACTTTTATGATCAAATATTTCCAAAGTATATCGTACATGCGATTTATTTATATCAGGAGTAAGTATTCTGACACCTAGACGCTTTGCCTCTTCCTCTAGTGTTTGTAACGGATACATGCCTGGGTGGTGTTGCATTATCGCGGCCATGTATGCAGCTGGAAAATAAAGTTTCAACCAAACGGACTGATACACAATCTTTGCAAAAGCTGCTGCGTGGCTTCGACAAAATCCGTACCCTACAAAATTTGCAATTTTTTCAAAAACGTTAAAAGCGACAGATTCTTCTATTCCTTTATGAGCAGCACCTGTGATGAAATTATTTCGCATCTCCGATAGTTTTTCTTGGCTTCGCCTTTTTGACATTTCAGAACGAAAATCGTCCGCTTCGGCAAGGGACATACCTGCAAATCGATTGGCTATTTCAAGTATTTGTTCCTGGAATAAAATAATCCCGTAGGTGTCTTTGAGAATGGGTTCCAAGTCGGGGTGATCATAAGAAACCGACTCCAAACCATTTCTTCTACGAATGTATGGATGTACCATACCACCCTGCAGAGGCCCTGGGCGAAATAATGCAATCTGTGAAATTATGTCCTTAAAACACTT
This sequence comes from Gemmatimonadota bacterium, assembly GCA_002693325.1. Lineage (GTDB taxonomy): Bacteria > Latescibacterota > UBA2968 > UBA8231 > UBA8231. Next base: position 33,060 of record NZPK01000026.1, read on the forward strand.
CGGTTGGTGCAAAGCTAAAAGATGCATTTGACCTTGAGATTCGATCTGGAACGTGCCAAGGCTCTGTCCTGATTGAAGGTAGCTATAAACCTTTTTGTCGTCGTAAGGTATCGTATTCAGCGAAATGTTTTCACGGTAATGAGTATTAATCATCTCTTCTGCCTCAGTTATTGAAGCGAGCATACGCAGGCCTAAAACATCCAATTTAATCAAACCCAAGCAATCTAGATCATCCTTGTCGAACTGTATTACTTTGACACCATTTTTTGATATCTGTATCGGAGTAAAATGGGAAAGTGGCAGTTCAGATAAAACCATACCACCTGAGTGTAGGCCTAGATGCCGAGGACAGTCTTGAAGTAACTCTACGGCACCCAAAACCAACTCGAGCTTCATACTATCTATTTTCTTCCCTAAGATATCGGCAAACTCACGAATCGAATTAGGTTCACTGTGAGGTACGAGTTTTGTTATGTTTGAAATTTCATTGTTCGTAAATCCGTAAACTTTCAATACTTCTCTTAGCGCTAGACGAAGTCGAAATTTCACGATCGTAGCCGTCATTGCCGTATGTTCTATACCAAACCTAGACTCTATCCAGCCTATTATTTCATCACGGCGCTCGCTATCAAAATCTATATCTATATCAGGGGTTCCCTTTCGCCCTCTATGCAGAAAACGTTCAAAGAGTAACCCATGTTCNATTGGATCTACCTGTGTTATACCCAATAGATATGCCACTATACTGTTCGCNGCTGACCCNNGACCGCTACACCGAATTCCCCAACNACANGCCTGTTCTACCACCTCTCTGACGACTAAAAAGAAATCGGCAATATTTAGATCATAAATAGTNNNAAGTTCTTTATTCAGTTGTCGAAGCGCCGCCACNAANGAAACCTCATACTTATTTAACAACTCGGAATAGCATAAACTTGCAAGATATTGGTTACCAGTGATACCCTTGGGGATTTTTGCTGCAGGCGCTACGACGGTCTCTTTTAATATATCGCAATTACATAAGGCTTCGATTTCTTTTGTTGCAGAAATTGAATTGGTAGGTAAAACTGAACCATTCAGGCTCGACTTCAAATAAGCCTCCCTATTTTGACCTCGGTCAAGATGAAATTTATTTATAGAAATACCTAATCGGATGCATGTTTGTAAGTCGAAACGTTTGAAGTCATTCTTTGTNGCATATCTTGAAGAATTCGTAGCNACGGTTTTAACNGAACATTGCTCTGCAATAGAAANAAGCCNTTTCANAANNNCNTTTTCTTCCAANTGTCCGTGNNAAACCAACTCNACAAAAAGNNAATNTCCATAAATTNCTTTTAAGCNTTCTAACCATGNTACAGCNTTTTTNTCNTCTTTATTTTCAACATATCGCCATAGCCGGCTTTCTGCACTCCCCGTAATACAGATAACACCCTCACTAAAATCATTATGTACAGAAGAAACAAAATTTTGTGGCATGGTAACATGATATACGGTCAACAAAGAGCAAAGATTTTTGTAACCCTTTGTATCTTTGGCCAATAGAATAATGGAATCTCGATTACAACATAGGGAAACTTCTTCTCTAAATAATTCGGGACGAAGATCCACACCCATTATTGCTTTAATACCGTATTTAGCGCATGCTCGCTGAAATTGGACACAGCCATACATCCCATTAACGTCTGTTATAGCCAATGCAGAGTGAGATATCTCAGCCGCTCGTTTAGCTAAACCATCTGGCGAAGATCCGCCCCAGAGAAAACTATACCAGCTATGAGAATTTAAATGTGTAAAATTATCCGGCATCTAAAGGCCTTAGAATATTGATATCCTCCGGTATAAAAGCCGAAGCTATCGGGGCTGGAAGAAAACATTTTTGAGGGAATCTGTTATTTAGCGTAGATTTTAATAGGTTCCAATTTGATTGGCCCCATAAATTTGATTGCACATTGTCTAACTCTTTCAAATAAAAATCTATTTTGTATTTTGATAATTCGTCTTCTGTCTTTAACAACCTCTTCAATAAATAAACCGCGAGTGTGGCTACTTTATTCACGTTCTTTGTAGGATGATCAAACGTTCTCGTTTCTCTCCTTTTTGATCCCTCGCCAATACCTATTTGGAAAGAAAAGATACCCTTTCTCTCCTTCTTTAGAACCAACTCTATCGCTGCTGTTATCTGGCTTTTATAATCGGATTCAGAATAATCCCATTCCACGTTATTTTCGATTGTAATGCTATTCGGATTCCAACTCGGAATAATCCCAGTTGTTGTTTCATCTGTTAAAAATTCAAATAAACGGTGACCCTCTTTCCCAAACTGAGAAGTAAGATGGCGAAGCGTTAATTTTGATAAACTGTGGAGATCACGGAAACCCAGAAGATCTAGAATCTCCAAACATTCTAATTCAAAGCCGAAGTGGCGCAAATCCCTCGTTTTAAACATCTTCAAAAAGGCTTCTTCTTTTTCCGGACACACCACCAGAAGTTCACTACATTTTGCAGTAAAGGCTGCCAACTTCGATAAATTTCTGGTTCTTGCATATCCAGCTTTCGCCAAATGTTTGTTTAAGCATCGCTTTAATTTGCGTTTATCAAAGGCATTTATCTCCACCCATAATTCCGGTGTTCCGACATCATGAGCCAAAATTTGGGGTGTTGTTCGATAAAGATCCTCTAGTACTGACCGATAGTAAGCCTGCTCAAGGGTCCGGTTTCGATTTACTATGATACAATTCGGATTTACAGAAATAGCCCTCGGTATTCCAAAACCCCTATTTATACCAGATCTTAACATTTCGGAGGATAATGCGTATACCCGCGATTTATGAATAACGACTATCCTTTTTTCAGACTTGTCTCCGGAATGTGCCTTCGCACAAAAATTGGGTAAGTAAAACATGCCACAACCACCACCCATATAAATTTTTCTCCTATATTCACATATAAAAAACTTAAAATGTCACTAACTTACCTGAATCATTCCTCAATTCCACACGAATTTATTTACCAGAATTATTCTCATCAGAAACCATCATAAATGAGTATTTCTCTAAGATATGACTTAAAATAGAATGTTCTGATACATTGAACCGATCAGACTTTCCTGCCTCAGGATCAACGCTTGAGGGCATAGCGTTTTGTTCGGTTCGTCTTTTGAATGTCATTAGATATCCCGCCGGTACTACAAATAAAAGGTCCGTCAAATAAAGCCCCTGTCTCAAGAAGTCACTCGCCTGGTCTACATTATTCTCTCCGGTTTTGATATTAAAAGCAATAATCAAAACTCTCTCATTTACTATATTTTCCAATGTCTACTCCTTTTACAAAATAAAGAACACAAATAGTATACAAATGTATACTATTTGTCCAGCAAAATATTCTAACAAGGCATATTTACGAGCACTGTTATTCGGGAGCATGTGGGGAGCACCAAAGGCCTTTTTCGCCTTCTGGCCCTTTGGAGCATGTGGGAGCATATCGCTCGGTGTCTTTAGGATGAATCCTATAGATGCATCTATTAACGTTGACTCATATCTAAAAACAACATATATCAATAGCTTAAAGACGCACAGGCCAGAATATGACGGCCATCTGGCATCCAAATTACGCGGATATCTTAAAGAATTAATTGTAAATCGTCGCAGTGTCGTCAATTAGATGGCGAGAAAAAGCATCAGGCTTTCGAGTTGCTTTCTATTCAGTAAACAAAAGAAGCACCGCTGAGACCAACTAAAAAAGACCTGTGGGAGCACAAGAAGATTCTTAGCAGCTCACGAACTCTTTGTATCCCGCGGCCCTCAGTTCAC
>NZPK01000027.1 GCA_002693325.1 Gemmatimonadota bacterium
CCTTCAGCAGCCTCAGGCGAAACGTGGCCAATTGACAACCCACTAGTACCACCAGAAAATCGGCCATCTGTTAATAATGCACATGCCTTACCAAGATGGCGAGACTTGATGTAGGAGGTAGGATACAACATCTCCTGCATCCCAGGTCCGCCCTTGGGACCTTCATAACGTATCACTACAACATCCCCTTCTTGAATCTTATCACCCAAAATTGCCTCACAAGCTTCGTCCTGAGATTCGTATATTTTGGCAGGTCCCTCAAAAACCCAAATTGACTCATCCACCCCCGCAGTCTTCACGATACAACCATCTTCAGCAATATTACCAAACAGTACTGCCAAACCACCGTCAAGCGAGTAGGCGTTTTCGACAGATCTTATACACCCCTCGTCTCTATCTGTATCAGCCTGTTTAAAATAATTTTCCTGATCAAAAGCTTTGTTTGTCCGAACATTTCCTGGTGCAGCCAGGCTACGTCTTTTTGCAAAATCATCTAAACGACGATCGGTAATATCATTAGCCTCAATCATTGCTCCCAGTGTAATACCAGACACCGTGTTTGTATCAGCTTTTATCTTTCCGCCTTTAAGTAATTCGCCCAAAATTGCAGGAATACCCCCAGCTCTAGCGACGTCCTCAACATGATACAGCTCTGTAGCTGGAGCCACTTTGCAAATACAAGGGACCTCACGCGACAATCGGTCAATATCGGCCATCGTAAAATCGACTTCTGCTTCACGAGCCATGGCCAAAAGATGCAATACGGTATTCGTTGAACCACCCATCGCAATATCCAAAGCCATGGCATTTTCAAACGCCGAAAAAGTGGCGATACTTCGCGGCAATACCGAATCATCTCCTTCAAGGTAATACGACTTAGCCATCTCTACTATTCGAATAGCAGAGCGTTCAAACAATTCCCAGCGCAACGCATGGGTAGCTAAAACAGTTCCATTTCCCGGTAGTGCCAACCCAATAGCCTCATTCAAGCAATTCATCGAATTAGCAGTGAACATACCCGAGCATGAGCCACAAGTGGGGCAGGCCTCTTCTTCCATCCTCTCAACATCAGCATCGCTCACTTCATCGTCTCCGGCTGCAATCATCGGATTGATCAGATCTAATTTTGCTGACCCGGTGGACAACTCTGTCTTGCCAGCTTCCATCGGTCCACCAGATACAAAAATAGTAGGGATATTAAGTCTCAATGCAGCCAACAACATTCCTGGAGTGATCTTATCACAATTAGAGATACAGATAATCGCATCCGCCTTATGGGCCTGCACCATGTATTCCACACTATCAGCAATCAATTCTCTACTCGGTAAAGNAGTANNNCATACCNATCATGTCCCATAGCTATACCATCGTCCACAGCAATAGTATTAAACTCTACTCCGTAACCTCCATTGGCATCAATCACTTTCTTGACCTTTTGACCAATGGGGTGTAAATGCACGTGTCCCGGTACAAACTGTGTAAATGAATTAGCAATTGCTATGATAGGCTTACGAAAATCTTCCGTTTTCATTCCTGTAGCTCGCCAGAGAGCACGAGCCCCGGCCATGCGTCGGCCCTGCGTAGTAGTACTGCTTCGATATGATTTTGTCGACATAATTATACCCCGTTAAAAAGCTTGTCCAATAGAAAAATAAAACCTCATTCTTTGCGATAGGTCAAATCCATCATTGATTGCAACGTCTAATCGAAATGGAAAACCGTATACATAGCGTAGCCCAAAACCAACACCGTCGACCATTCCATTTAACGACAACGGTCTAGCATCTAGGAAACGAGGCCACACCTGTGCACGATCCCAAAATATTACTGAACCCAGAGCACCCCACTGTCCACGCAGTTCCGATCGTAAATTTAAACCGGACCGACCACCACCTGCTACTTGGATAAAATTTCGTTCAACCCCACGCAAAGATCCCTCTCCACCATATGCTTTCCAGTATAACTGCGGTAACGATCCATCAGAATTCATTGAAACGGTCCTGACGGCCTGCGCTGCTAATGCAAATATAAACCTCGAAGAAAGTCTACGATAAATTCTGCATTCTATCTCTGAATCAAAAACAGATGTCTCTTCTCCACCCAATTCGAGTGCATATATTCCCTCAAAACGAACGAATAGGCCTTCCTTAGGAGTTATACGATCATCTCTTGTATCACGAAGGAGTTGGGACGCCAAACTCACTGAACGCGTCTTTTCGGAAAGAATACGCTGCCAAAAAGAATTTACGGGAATTTCCTGATCGAAAACATCAAAATCACCCCGAAAACTATCAACAGGTTCGTAATTTATTCTCCCTCTACTGCTAGGTCTATTGTAAGCCTCCGAAAGCGAAAATGAAACTTGCGCTTCGTAAAATTTTTCCCAGCGACGAGATAACACGCTCTGTAAACTCCACAAACGTTCTTTAGATTCGTAATCGTATGTAGCGTTTCGAACATAATCATCTGCCGCCAATCGTCCTGCATTTTCAAACAACTGGTTCAAAAAACCATCCGTAGATCTGAGAAATTGAAACTGGCCTACAGAAGTTGGGTCCGCAAAAACTCGCTTCCTATTCCACTCTTCGTTAACGCCAACGGTCAATACCCAGTCTACATTACTGCGTAAAACATCGCGGTCTGTGAAGGAAACGGTTAGGCCTTGAATTGGCCTCCCCCAGCTCGAATGTAAACCAATTCCAAGTCCACGACCAAGCCAATTCCTATGTTCTGCGCTACCAGTCAAACGCGGCTCTATAGATCGCTGTGAACTGTTCATGAGTAGATTCGCACTTAATGATTTATACTTCCGCTCTTGCACTCTAATAAAAATTGGCTGAATGCTGTCTCCTTGGGCAACACGTGGCGTATTAATTAAAACCGTTCGAAAAAGATCACTACCTGCCAGAGCGTTCCGCGCAACCGCTAATTTCTCAGGGTCATATAATTCTCCTGAACGAAGTTTAACATAGCTTGAAAATAAGGAGGGCGCAGTATGAAGTCTGTCGAGATTCTCAATTGTTAATTTCCCAAAATACATCTTTCTGCCGATATCGACATTGTAAAGAATCTCTACATTATGACTTCTCGCATCCTCGTTAATCCATTCGTTTCTTACTTGCGCATGAGGATAACCCGCCTGGTTTAAATACACTTGAATTACACGTTCACCTTCCAATATTCTTTCATAGTTTAACGGCATACCGTCCTTGAGTCCTGTAAGTCCAAGCAGCACTGAATCCATCAAACCATCTGCAGTTTTCACGCTCATTTTTTTAACATGCCATAACGGTCCACTCTCAACTTCTATTAATAGTCGGACTTGGTCTCCTTTGGTATTTATTTGACAATTCTTCCGAGGAATCCGAGCCGAACGATAACCGCGACTCTGATACAAATTTACAATAGTTACGAGGTCTTCTTTAAATGCTTGTCTAACAAACGGCTCCCCTTCCCGACTACGCATTGCTGCTCGAAGCACACCATTCTTTACCAATTTATTTCCTTTGTAGACAAATCGTATACGATCCACCTCTACGCCATCGATAGAACGAAAATCAGCGTCATTCCAGTCGGCAAAAACTATCTCTATCGATAAAAGAAAAATTAAAGAGCATTGCACTTTTAAATTTGCCACTAGAATTCTTTCTTCAAGCCAACGCCTATCCCATACTGTTCGTATTCACTCTGAGCTGCACCTGTCAATGTGAGTAACGAATTCAAGCGGTGCTCTAACCTAACTTCTCCCTGTCCCATTCTACTCAAGGCTGCTTCATAACGCACCCACACCGAAAATGGTATTTGAATCAATTTCCCCATCCGAACAACTGTCTCGCCAGGTTCCACACCAATGATTTTAGTTGACGGAACTATGGAGAACTCATCAATACCCGTGCGTTCCACACGTTTTCTCAATAGTTGTCCCGCAGCAGCTCCTATCGCAGTACCGTAATTAAATCCGTCTATCTCAGTAGTTCCAAAGGCGAGTAAATTAACTACACGATTAAAATCAAGTTCGGGAGTAGATCGGAAACTCGGAGAAACTCTCGTCGCCGAACCTTCAAGGCTCATATTAATCGTATATTCCTGATCAGTATCAACTCCATCAACTATTTTTGTGGAAGCACGTAGATCAAGTTCAGGATCTAGCTGTAGTGGGTTATACATCACATCAATTAAAGAGCGGGTAGGTTCTATACCATCGAACACGATATTACTCGGCTCCATTTCAAAAGAACGCCCCAAGATAATTACTCTTCCCTCTTCAATAGAAGCATCTCCTTGAAAAATCGGCTTGTAAAATGTACCCCCTATACCCAAACCTCCTGAAACCAATATCTGTGCCAGTTCACTATCGACACTCAACGAATAGACATCTACATCAACATTCAGTCTCATATTTTCTAAAAAAGGATTTTTTAGTGTTGGAGGTGGAGGCGGTAACGACAAAGCATTAAGTTCAACAAAAACAGGTTCTGCTATGGGGTTTGTTAACGCCACTGCCCCCGATAAAGCGGAATACTGCGAATCACCCATGAATTTTAGCTCTGCATCGATTTCATCTGCTCGAAAAACATCACCATAAAGACAGTTGAGACCTATTGTCCGCATTTTTACATCCCAGTATGGATGAACAACAGTATCTAACTTAATAATTCCTTCCAAATACATACTTTCGTATGCGTCCGTATCATAGCGAGTTTCAGTATTAAGAATGCCGGTCCGTTCAGAGAAACTCACTCTACCATCAGGTAGTGGAAGAATAGGATCCAGGCCGAGTAAATGCATCTGAATACCGTCAAATTTCACTTCACCAGAAAGCGTAAAGTCAGAATCTAAACCCTCTGCATATACACTACCCACAGCAATTCCACTTAACGGCCTAATGTCAATAAAACTCCGGGAAAAAGCCGATAAATCCAAACGATCAATGACTACACGCGCCCAACCATCTTTTCTTTTCAAACCCCAGCCATCCGCTTCCCAAGGAACTCCTCCCTGNATTCTCAANGTATCAAATTTTGTCGTAGTCCAATTACAAAGCCATTCTACTGACTGCGAATCACCAATTACCTCACCATCAAATCGCCCCCAATCATCCGTTTCAGCAGAAAATTTTGTCCTAAGATCGAGACGGTCCGCTTTTTCATGCAATCGCAGCTCTGCATCAATTGAACCATCTGGTAATCCAATATTTTGTGTACTAAAATCGTTTAAATCTATATTCAATTTCATCGCGCTCATTTTAGATAGAGAGCCTTTAAACTTAATTCTCCCAGACGAACCATAATCATCATTATCCCAATCATAACGACTGAAATCAACTGTGATATCATCAAGTGTTAATGAGTCGCCATAGCCCACAACTTGTATCGGCTCTGCCAACTCTGCTCGAAGAGAGTCATCGTCAATCGCCATGTCGACTTTAAGCATATCTATCTCCAAAAAACCACGCATTTTTTCCCAGAGAAACACATAATTCGAGTTAGACCTTAACATGGGAATCTGTACTTCCGTCTTAGCAGATACCGTTCCACGTATATTCTCCTGAAATTTTCTGNTTAGAGGTGCTGATAAGTTAAGACCNTCAAATGATGCACCAAGTTGGATNTTATTACTTTCCGATAATTCGTTTCTACTAAGTATCTCACTAGGGAAACTANTATTGACCGAACCNACCTCTCTNATCCGTTGTTGGAATGTAGCTTGTGCANGCAACGAATCTTTTAGCATCATTTCAACCGTAAAAGAACCTAGTAACCGATTTTCAACTCTCAAATTTTTTGCTGCCAACCATCCTTTACCCACAGGATGCCGTGGGGTNCCATGAATCAACAGATATCCACCACCCGTAGACAAATCCCAGTCAGGCAAAGATTTAAGAGTCATGTTATCCAACTTTGCTTCAAGCTCGATATTCTCAGGAGAATAAGAACCGTGCGCTTGAAAAGTTCCAATAGGCGAATCCAGTTTCACGGTCCCTAAATGCCATTCAGCATTCGAGTGGTTATAGCCAATTCGAAAAGGCCTGTTTGCCGACATAGACCACAGACCATTTGAGTAATCAAGTCGATCGACCTTGAAAGTACCGGAGCCGAGATTTTTAGTTGGAGTTCCACTTTTAAAGAGCATTTCGCCAACAACTACAAGCGAATTACTCATACCTTGGCGTATTACCAACTCTTGAAAATCTCCGTCAATCTTCCACCCTTCATCATCAGAAAAAACACTCCTTACCTTCCAACCTGAACCACGAGTTTTCCCTAAAAATCTACCTTGATCCCACCTTCCAGATCCTAACACCCGTCCAATATTCCAATTAAACGGCCGTAAATCGTCCGAACGAAACCAATAAGAGCAGGAAATGCTATCTGCATGCATTGGACCTGACCCGCTTATCGACGCCTCAAATAAACCCTTCACATCTGGCATAATCTTGTCTATGTCCATGGAAGCAGAAGCGAAGTAAAGAGTATCTACATAATTTTTTTGGACATCAAAAACACTCGTCCCTGACAAACGTGGTCCCATTATATTGACTTTTACCTTCTTAGAATCAAAAATCCAATTCAAATCTATCCCCAACTCTCCAAATAAATCTCCCACAACATTTAGATGCTTTGGAACCTCAAGAATCATATCAACCCCGGTATCATCTATTGTCCCCTCTAATTGCACCTCTTTCCATCCATCATCAGGAAACAACTGACTCGGCTTTAGAGAGCCTTTGAAATTGAATAACCAAGGAGCATTCGAATCTATATGTCCATTTGCTAATAGATTTAAAAACTTTGATTCAATAGACCAATTCGCGTTACCATGGGCGTCCCGATCGGCCATAATAATCGCGCCAAATGGTGTAATCTCACCATATTTAACATCTTTAAATTCAAGATTTGAAACAGCCGAAAACTGTTTAGAAGACAAGTCAAAAGATCCATCTAAAGTGCCTCCCATAATGCCCCCGTCTCCTCCCAAAACTGCCAAACTATCAAGCGTGCCATTAAACTCAAGGTGTTTCGCTCCGAATAAGCTGCGACCCTCCAAACGAATAATTCCACCCCCAACTTCAACGAAGAGGGAATCTATTGCCAGTTCAGTCGGATCCGTCCGAATCGAAAAATTCCAGGGTGCCGATATGCCGGAGTTTAAACTAATTGTTCCCATACCTCGAGATTCGAGCTCTAAAGTTCTTATGGAACCCCTTACGTCACCCATTGCATCTATTCTATCTCCGTCAGAATACAGAATCAGATCAAATTTGGAGTTATTTAATTGTAGATTTGAAAGATCTAAAGATCCCACCNACATCAACTTCACATCCCATTTACCNGAATCTATTCGCAGATCAAGACTATCAAAATAAACGTTNCTATCATTGACTCGAAGATTGAGTTTGCCATAACCTTCAGTAATTGAACTAATATCTCCCACGAGAATGGAATCAAAGACACAAATCATATCNCCATCTCGTTTATAGTGCATCGAACCAACAATTTTCGAAATTTTGCTATATCGATTATTTTTTATGGAAANACCCAANTGTGAAATCTCTAATTCAGGAAGCCAAATCTTTAATCGTCCAACAGTTTTCTCCCAATTCAGTTTCTCCGACCCAATTTCTTCATTTCGATTCAGAGAGGCATCTACTCGATCGGACTTCAAGCGCCATGGGAAAAATGAAATATTTAAATTTTTAGATTGAATGACTGAGGCTGTATCAATAGATCCAATTCGAAAATTACTCAATTCAATACCACTAAAAAAGGATCCATCTATCTCTCTGTAGCTTAAATTCCATTTGGGAACAGTCCAATTAAAGACATAAAAGACTGATGCCGGTCCTAAAAAAGTAGTGAACCAAAAAAGACATCCAAATAGTAAAAAGAATAAAAAGATGCCACGTGTATTTTTCATCTANTTTATCCAATAGAGTCAGCTTAATTCGGTTTATTAGCTTTCAGTTTAAAATACTGAAAAAGAATAAAAAATGCCCATTGACTTTATGATAAAAACTGTCGAGATAAAAAAAGAAATTGCAATTACTAATTGAGGATAAATTAACGATTCGACTTNNAAATCANAAAACCCCCTATTTGAATAAATAGAGGGCCTTTTCATGAATTGTTAGAAATAACTATCAATAGTTAGTGCTCAATCGTCTCCGCCTCTAGCTAACAAGACATAATGCAGTAATGTCATTAAAGAAGCAGCGGTGGCAGCCACATAAGTCATAGCAGCAGCATTCAAAACCTTCCGTGCTCCTGGCACTTCTTCAGGCAATAAATAACCGCCCCTTGCCAATAGCTCCATCGCTCTTGAACTCGCATTGAACTCTACAGGTAATGTGATAACCTGGAATAAAACAGCAGCTGCAAAAAATAAAATACCCCAATTTAATAACCCTGAAACATTAAAAAGCATACCAGCTATAATCAACGGAAATCCGAGTTTATCACCCAAACTCGCCACTGGGAGAACCTGAGTTCGAATGTGGAGAGGGAAATATCCCTTTGCATCTTGTATCGCATGCCCTACTTCGTGAGCAGCTATAGCCAAGCCAGCCAAGGATCCGCTACGATAATTTTGCGTCGACAGCCTCACTTTCCGATCTTTAGGATCATAATGATCCGACAGATCACCTTCAACTTCCTCTACTTCCACATCGTGAATTCCATTTTCGCTCAAAAGTGATTGTGCGACCTGAGCGCCGCTCATTCTACGCTCTGCCGGAACCTGACTGTATTTTTTGAAAGCTTTTCGAACTTTCCACTGCGCTAAACCGACAATTATCATCGGCAGAAATATGTATAAAAGCATTTTTACTTTACCATCCCTTTTATCGAGTACTACGCTGGGCGACAAGTTGTTACCAGTCGCCCAACGCCATGTATCAAACAAAATATAAAAAAAATGTCACTCACGTAAAATAGTTCATCCGAAACATCATTTTAATTATTCGAGATATCAATCTTTTTAGCTTGGAGACCGGGAGCCTTTGGGATAAAAACTTGCAACATCCCGTTAGAAGTATTCGCCGTGATCCCGTCGCGATCCAATTCGGCTGAACGCAACCTAAAACTCCGTGCATATTTAGTCGCAGGTATCGACGGGCCATTATAGCCTAAATGCTCAACCGCAGGTCTTGAAGCAGATACCTTTAAATGCTCGCCTTCCAAATTTATGTCTACATCTTGAGGAGATATACCCGGTAATTCAATTTCTATCTCAAATCCCTTTTCTGAAGACCGGACATTTGCAAGAGGAACAACACACCTTACAAAATCCCCATCCAAAAGATCGCCTTGATTTTCTTTATTTTCAGTCGTTACAATTTCTTTTTCCATAACTCTCGTATCCTTTCGGTTTATAAAATTTATGACAACTAACTTATTTCTATCTTTCGAGGACGCTCTGATTCTACTCGGGGTAAACGAACGACTAATACGCCATTATCCAAGTTTGCTTGAACTGAATCTGCATTGATATTGAAAGGCAGGCGTAACCGATGATCTTTGCGGCTTACAGGTGTTTTTTCCAGTGCAGAATTTTGTGAGTTTTCAAAATTTTCTTTGGCACAAACAGAAAGTATTCGACCTTCAACCTCGATCTCAATTTCATCAGTTGAAAAACCTGGTAATTCCGCCCTAACAATCACCTCGTTCGAATTCGACCACGTGGCAAATTCAGTGTTGTTTTCCCGCTCGAGATGATTTATGAACTGCGAAAGCGTATTTAATGAAGCCATGGGCTCATAACTCCCTAATGCGAACATTTCTGACACTCCTTTCGATAGTGTGCCTTAACATTATGTGAAATTTGCTCTCGATTACCAATCGGCAAAAATTGTACCATTTGATCAAAAAAAGATATTAATTCATAATAATCAATTACTTACATAGTTTTAACATGAAATTAATACTGAATCAAATTTCGTGTAATCTCAATAGGGCTGCCATAATAACATATTTAAAAAGAAACAATGACAGAAATAATGCCATAATGTCACTCTGAGCCACTTGCTTCATTAAACTCCGTGTGTTTGATTAGAGGGCTATTAGAAGATACGTCTTGCTTATTCTATGTTCACAAGGGTATACTAAGCTCAAAGATTTGGTCCATGAAAATAACAGATGTCAAAGCACTGCATCTTCGGCTTCCCGTCGTAGAAGAAATAGCTGATGGTACACAAGACTGCCTAATCGTAAAAATAGAGACTGATAGCGGTTTAGTAGGGCTTGGCGAGATCGTGTCCGGATCATACGTAGCACGCGCCGTTATTGAAGCACCTCGGTCGGCACCATTCCGCCATGGACTAGCCGAAATACTCATTGGCATGGATCCACTCGATACCGATTCTGCTTTCAATGCCATGACAGAAGGCACTTATTGGTACGGTCCTGGCGGTGTAGCACGCCATGCAATTAGCGGCATCGANATGGCACTCTGGGATATCAAGGGTAAAGTATCCNAATTACCAGTTAGAAATCTTTTATGCTCCAATCCCGTGGACAAAGTCCCAGCATATGCTAGCGTACTTTGGCCACAACATCCAGAAGCCGTCGCCGATTCGGCATCAAAGTTTCTCGATGAAGGCTACCAGGCTGTAAAATATGGCTGGGCACCGATGGGATCAGATCCTTCACTGGATTTAAAACTTGTCGATGCGGCACGCAAGGCCTTAGGTCCCGACATACAACTTATGGTTGATGCAGGCCGAGCTTGGGATGCAGATACGGCATACAATAGAGCATGTGCCTTCGCCCCTTATGGTCTGACCTGGTTAGAAGAGCCTCTTAAACCTTACGACGTAGACGGATTTATAAAACTCTGCGCTAAATCTCCGTTGCCAATCGCAACGGGTGAAGTTCTGGCCTTGCAAGAAGAGTTTGAGCCGTTGATCAAATTGGCACAAATTCAATTTGTACAGCCAGATCTAGGTCGTATCGGCGGATTAACTCAAGCCCACAAATTAGCTGAAAGATGCCGTAAAAGTGGGAAAACACGCCCTGTTCCTCATGCTTATGGAACAGGTATCCTTTTATCCGCATCAGCCCAATGGGCAGCTACATTAGATGATCCACTTACAGAATTCACGCGTGCACCATCGCCATTAGCGCAGGAACTAACCATTCATGAGATGAAATTTGACAGAGGATCGCTCCATTTAAGTAACCAACCCGGGCTTGGTGTNGATTTGAACGATGAAATTGTGAGTCGCTNTCAGATATCCTGAAAAATGTGAGACGNTACTAATTCCCCTTGTTGCGATATTGAAATAACTTCAACTATGCCAGATTCTATACATTGTGTTCAGAAAAAACTTTTTGTAGTTTGGCTGAACCGAAAATGACATGTTTACCTTAATTTACATTAATTTTGATAAAGATTCTCTGACTACAAATCAATTAATGTAATGTGAGGAATTTTTTAGTCATTTCATATTAAAAAAGACCTGGATAAAGCTTACCCTTCAACTCGGGAGCCAAAAAAATGAAATTGGCAACATTCAAAGCAAGCAACAAAACACGCTTAGGTGGCATAATCAATGATGAAAAACTCATANTAGATTTGGAGCTAATTGATCGCCGNTTCGCTCGTCGNGAGAAAAGAAGACCGGCTACTTTTTTAACTAGTATGGTCGAGCTACTTGAAGCTGGAAACAGAGGGCTAAATACCGTAAAATCATTGATCAAGGCCGCAGATAGAGAATTTTCAGCACCAGACAGCAAAATATGTTTTGCCCTGAGTAAAATTAAATTGTGTGCGCCAGTCCAAAATCCAAAGAAAGTTTTTTGTCTCGCTGGCAATTACCAAGACCACATCGAAGAAGGNGGAAGCGCTAAACTTTCAATTCAGGANAAAGAGACTCCCAGAGTATTTATGAAACCTCCAACAACAACCGTGGTCGGCCCACAAGATAAAATCCTCATCCCTCCAGTAGCAAACTCTATCGACTGGGAAGGGGAACTAGCCGTTGTAATAGGACGCAAGTGTAAAGCAGTCAAAGCATCTGAAGCACTCAAATATGTCGCTGGTTACACGATAATGAACGATGTATCTGAGAGAGCCTTAAAAATAAAAAAACGTACTGATAGCCGACCACGCGACGAATGGTTCGATTGGTTGAATGGGAAATGGTTAGACACGTTCGCACCACAAGGACCTTGGATCGTAACACGTGATGAGATACCAAACCCTCAAAAATTAGAGATAAGTACGTTTGTTAACGGGGAACGAAAGCAACATAACAATACGAGCCAAATGCTCTACCCTGTTCATAAAATTATCGAGTATATTTCGGCTATTATCACGTTAGAACCGGGGGACATAATAAGCACTGGCACAATTTCGGGTGTCGGTGCGACAAGCGGAACATTTATGCAGCCTGGCGACAAGGTCCAAGTCGAAATTTCAGGCATCGGTATCCTAAAAAACTCTGTTGCAGCCAGTAAGAGATAAATTTTTCTTGACTATTACTCATGACGAGGAAGACAAAGTTAGCGGACTTCTGAGCCGTTCATTTGTCGCTCTCTGTGTTATTTACTTTTTAAACAGTTTTTTCTCTTCTCCTTTCTCTGCATTGTTTCCCGTATATGTGGAAGCAGACCTAGAGCGTCCTTCTTGGTTCACTGGGTATTTGAAGGGGTTGATGCTGTTTTTAGGTGGTATCTTTGCTATTTCAGCTGGTCGGCTTTGTGATAAATTTGGACAAAAGTTCACCCTTATCCTTGGCCTCACCGGTAGCTCTTTGGCAGGACTCGTATTTCACATATCAGATCCGACGGGTTTAACCTTGATGCTTATTATAATGGGAGCATCAAGTGGTCCTTGGTCTACAGCTGGACAGAGTATATTAATACATTCCGTGCGTCCCGCATATTTAGGTATGGGAAGTGGTATCTACTTTCTAAGTAACACGCTCGGTAATGCTTTTGGAAGCCTCTGTACAGGATGGCTCAAAACAACTTGGTCTTTCCCAAAGATAGGCACGTTTGCCTTTGGCGGTTTGTTTATACTAATTGGCTTAGCGATAGCGTTCATCCCCTCGACGCGTTTATCAAATAACGGAACTACCGACAATCATGTTGATAACGGGTCTACTTGGACTGCCTATAAACCATTACTCTTGAGAAAAGACATTTGGCTACTTTTAAGCCTGCGTTTAACAATTACAACTTTTTGGGGTATGGCTACATTAGCTATCCCGCTATTGATTTACAGAGTAAGCAATAGCGAATCATTACCCGCTTACTTTGCCGCTGTTTCACTTGTTGTCGCTGCTATTTTCCAGTTAGGCACTGGATTTATCAGTGATCGAACAGGACACAGGTCCCCGCTAATTGTTTCAACTATTGGTATTCTTCTCAGCACATTCGGACTCGCATTATTNCCAACATCATTAGTNGGTGTATTTGTTTCTGGTACATTTCTTACGGGAACAGCGTGGTCNGTATCCACATTAGTTCCCAAATTNATTAACGAAGTATCAAATNCGAACGAGAGAAACCGAGTAGTTGGGTTAGGTCATCTAGCATGGAGTATCTCAATGTTTTCCGGTAATCTCATTGGAGGTTATTTGATTGATATCTACGTCGGTCTTCCATTTTTTGTAGGGTGCATATTGACTACATTAGGTATTATCTTCTCCCGGAAGCTTTGTCGCCATCTGGACAACGTAAAGTGTAAGTCTTAGAATACTTCAGGCCTTAATACAAGTATAGAGCCAGTATATGTTGGCTAACTGTTTTCTCATGACATTTATCGGTTATTGAATGCAACGTTTCCGTCTCTTTTTAGTCTCACTGTCCCATTTTTGCGTAGATAGCTATTCATCTCTAGTGCCGCCAGTGCTTCCGTTATTAAAGACTCAATTAGGGCTAAATCTCACTCAAACAGGATTTCTTGGTACCATTGTCTCGATATGCAACATCAGTCAGCCTTTGATGGGCATGTGGGCAGACAGAATGAAAAAGCGATATTTAGTAATAGGCGGACTATTACTTTCCGCTATTTTTGCTCCTCTTCTTGGTATCATCTCTAATTATTGGCTGCTTGTGATCACTTTGGCATTCGTTGGAATAGGTGTAGCTGCCTTCCATCCACAGGTATTCTCCCTTGCAGGAGAATTAAGCGAGCCTCGTAGATCTTTCGGCTTGGCGTGGTTCATTTTTGGTGGCACAATAGCAATAGGTTTAACACCAATCTGGGTTCCGCTATTCGCCGAAACGATTGGGCTTAGCCTGCTCCCACTAGTATCAATTCCGGGCCTACTCTGTGTATTACTTTTACAGAAATTCGTACCGCTAAACAATACTTACGCTTCTGGAAATAGAAATCAGTCAAATTGGAAATTACTCAGAAAGCATACTTTTCCTTTGTCAATAATCACGAGCGTCGTCGTATTTCGCACAGTTACTGGATTAGGTTTCGGAACTTTCATAACACTGCTCTGCGAAGAGCGAGGTTTAAACCTAATTTCTGGTGGAATTGCCTTGGGCATATATAATACTGCAGGAGTGATCGGAGCTCTTATTGCTGGCTATCTGTCCGAACGTATAGAAACTAAAAAATTGGTCTATCTATCACTTTTTCTAACTACTCCTTTCCTCTATTGTTTTGTAAGTACAGAAAGTGTTACTTTGGGATACATTTTTCTGACTATTGGTGGAGGCCTGTTGATCTCCTCTAATTCGATTTTGGTCGCTCTTGCTCAGGAATTAGCACCTGAAAACTCTGCACTCGCCTCAAGCCTCCCACTTGGATTTAGCTGGGGTTTAGCAAGCCTAAGTTTACCAATTATTGGACGATTAGCAGACTTGTATGGAGTAAGCACTACGTTGAGTTATCTATCATTACTTCCGTTATTAACCGGTATCTTAGCATTACTATTGCCCAATAATCCCGAAAAAGGATAGAGACCGTGCCTGCCCTGACTTACCTAACTAGCAAACAGAAAGAGGCTTTTGATCGAGATGGGTTCCTTCATTTGCCTCATTTTTATGACGTCAAAGAGATGGAGCATATGCGGGAACAATTTCATGACTTAGTTACAGAAACTGAAATGCGCCCAAAAAACATGAGCTATTCTTTTATGCCTCAAGAACAGGACTTCGGTCTCGATCCATTTAATCCACAAAACGTTGTTGGCATTATGGATCAACCTCTGGCTAATGACTACTGGTTTGATCAATTCACGGAACCCCGAATAGTGTCAGTTATGTCCGACTTGTTAGGACCAAATATTGATTTTCATAACGGAAAAATTAGAAATAAGCCTCCTGGTTTTTTTTGCTCTCAAGGTTGGCATCAGGATTGGCCCTATGAACGGCATTCACACCCAGACCTAGCTGCGGCAATAACCTACTTGGATCCTACTGAGTTTGAAGCAGGTGCCACCGAAGCAATTAGAGGCAGCCATCTTTTAGGTGAATGGAAAACACAAGAAGAAAGTCACACGATTGCAGATAGCGATATACCAGAGAAAGATCGTGTAGTTGTTGAGGCAAATATAGGTGATGTGCTCCTAATTCACGTGTTGGTAGTCCATCGCGCAGGACATAATTTTACACGCCGCGGGCGCCATGCGATTATCAACGAATATAAAACTACTGAGACCATCGATTCCTGGAATAATCGGTGCGCTTTTGCTGGTCTTCCCCTAACCCGTAATAAAAACTTACTAATTCCCAGAATATATTCTAAAAAAAATACTGATAGAAAGGCGTGAGTAATGCACGAGGAATGGAAACCTATCTATAGCGCTTTAGCTTGCGATATTATGGACCAACTTGGCTATAGAAATCAAGCAATGGCCTATGATATACGACCCGGTCAACCTGAAAGTTCAATTAGGGGCACCGCTGTAACAATCGATGCTTATGCAAGTCATCAACCGCACCCAGACCCGTACGGACAGATATTTTCGGCCTATGATTTAGCAGGCGAGGGTGATGTTTTTGTCATAGCTACAAATGGCGAGTGTAAATCCGGTTTATGGGGTGAGTTATTATCAACAGCTGCTCAAGCACGCGACGTCAATTCCGTCGTAACTGATGGACTCGTACGTGATATTCGCCAAATGAATACGATGAANTTCAATTGTTTTTCAAAGGGATTTTCGCCATTAGATTCAGCCGGAAGAATTGTACCTGAATCAGTGAATGAAACAATCATGTGTGGAGGAGTTCAGGTTAATCCAGGCGACTTTATCCTTGGGGACTTCGATGGTGTTGCGGTAATTCCAGCTAAAATCAAAGACGAGGTATTCAAACTATCTACGGAAAAATTAAAAGGAGAAAATGTCGTGCGTGATGAATTAGNTAAGGGNAAATCTCCTCGAGAAGTTTTTGACGAATATGGTATTCTATAGAGATTTGCCAGCAATACTAATCAGTCACTCAGGATAAACTTTTCAATTAGTTGCTCNTAGATTGAAATAAAGTCCGATCGACCATTAGTTTTGTTATAAAAATAACAAAAAGGATTTGGGTTCAATTCCAAAATTTTGGGTCCGCTATCGGATAGAATTAGATCAAAAGCATAAAAGCCCAAATCTATGACCTCGAATATTCGTGTTGTCAGATTTGAAAAATCTTCNTATAATCGNCCACTTTTAAGTGGCACTGCTTTTCCATCTCGCTGGTGGAGCGGATTTATATCATGGTTTTCGCCGATCGTCCCTTCCTTCAAATAGGCCAAAAGAATTTCGCCCTGCGAGGCAACAACACGGTATTCTTCCCCAACAATATACTCTTGGACTACGAAAACATTATCAGCATAACCGCTTTGCTCAAAAACTTGTCTAAGTTGCAAAATAAGACCCGAAGCGTCCTGCGCTATATACACTCCCTGGGATAATGAACTTCTAGCCTTCTTTATTACTAATGGAAAAGAAAAATATATGGATAAGTCTTCTACAATCTCGTCGATAGTAGCAAAGTCTTTATAGCGATTGAAACGGAAATCTGCGTAAGGATTAAAAATCTGTTTAGTATGAGGCGTAGGTAGACCGGCTTCACTGAATAAATCATATTGAAAAGCTTTATCTTCAGCAATACGACCTGACATATAATCGTTGAATGGATGTTTGTTCCGCCAAAAATAAAAAGGTTTACTTTTTGAAATTATCCTGCGTAAAGTTGCATCTTTGTTACATGGATCACAGACAATACCTAGTCTAATGCATGCCTCTTTCAAACAGTTAAGGTTTTCTAAAGCCATATCCTCTGTTATGCTATCGCTATCAAAGGGTAATTCAAAATATTCTCGAGCCCTCGCTATCAAATGAAGAGACCCTGTGACGCACAAACCTTCATCGTCTAAATTGGCCAGTTCTCTACCACGAGAAAAAGCGTTCCTAAAATCCTTTACAATCTCAATAGGAACTTGTTCAGGAACACAGCGAACAATGTTTTCTACTTTTTCTGCCTTAGGGTGATCGGACGCTGTTATAATAAATCGCGTCGTTAGCGGAGCCAGTTCAGCTAAAATACCAATAACATCATGGCCTGTACTGCTACCAATTACTACATTCCATTTCGGCGTGTAAGCCCTGAGGTTTTCGGCTAAAACCTGAGCGGCTTGTGGGTTGTGAGCGCCATCTAGTAAAACCGGAGGGGATTTACTTACCCATTCAAAACGACCCGGCCAATGAGTCTCATCAATTACTCTGCTCTGGCGAATAGTTGAAAAATCTAAACCAATTGACTGAACTACGCTGCAGGCTAATCCCGCATTTTCGCAAAAAAAAGAAGGCTTTCCATCAATATGAATCGAGTCAACAAATTTCAACTTAATACCAAGACCTGAACTTTTCTTACGCAAGAAAGTTGTTACTTCATCAGTTTGTGAGACAGGAGTAAACATTAAGTTTCCTGAACGGCCTATACATATTTTCTCAGCCGCAATTTCTGACAAAGTATCCCCAAGAACACCAACATGGTCGAGACCTATTCTCGTAAGAACAGACAATTCTGAATCCCAGGCATTAGTCGCATCAAACCTACCGCCTAGACCAACCTCAAAGATGCCCCATTTGACATCTGCCTCAGCCATCGTTAAAACAGCTAAACCTGTTAGCACTTCGAATCGACTCAACGCACCTAAACCCTCTTTTTCAAATCCCTCGAGGGCAATCTGCATTTTTGTCAACGATTCAGCCCATACTTCCTTTGTAAGTAAAGTTCCATTAATACGAATTCGTTCACGTTCAGTATGTAGGTGTGGTGAAGTATAGAGCCCAACTGAAATCTTAGCGTCCAGCAATAGCTCTGCAATCAAATTCGAAACAGTTCCCTTACCATTTGTACCGCCAACAATAATAGATCGAAAGCTCGTTTCGGGGTTGTCTAAGCGCCTTAGTAAAGCACGCATCCTTGGCAAATAATTCTCAAGTGGTCCGAAAAACGGATTGCCTTTTTCCCAATCGGAAAGTGTATCTAAGAAACGTTTAGATCGAAAATAATCCATGATATCAGCAAAGAAAAAGAAAGAAGGAAATCATCCGCCGCGCTTATGCATTTCCCTGTGGTGATCCCGCCGTAAATCTGTCACATCGTAAAGTACACTACGCTGAACCTGTTGCGAGCGTTTTTCAGCACCTCGGTCATCTCTATTTTGCCAAACATCTTTTATAAAATCTGACAGATTTTCCTGTTGACGAAGTTTACTCCTTAAATCGAAACCACTGGCGGCATAAAGACATAAAAACCAAATACCATCTGCAGTTATACGACTTCGATCGCATGTGGAGCAAAATGGGCTACTCACTGACGAAATAATCCCGAAGCGTGTCCCATCTTGTAAAGTAAAAGTCTCGGCAGGTGCTGAACCTTCAATATCAGACGCATTTATCTCACCGAAACGGTTCGTCAATATTTTTAAAATTTCATTCCGGTCCACGACTTGTTCCATTGACCAATGAGTTGCCCCACCAACATCCATATATTCAATAAAACGTATTTCGGCACCAAGGCTTTTGGCATACAAAAAAAGTTCACATAGCTCATCGTCATTGAACCCACGAATAACAACCGTATTAATCTTAAGACTTCCAAATCCAATCGATGCCGCAGTTTCCAAACCTTCACGTGTTTTAGCCATAACCTGCCGGCCCGTCATAAATTTCATCTTATCTGATTCCAGCGTATCGAGACTTACGGTAATTCGATGTAGACCAGCCGCATGTAAGCCCTCAGCATACTGCGCCAACCTAGTTGCATTTGTTGTCAGAGCAATATCACGGATGGATCGATTCTCTGACAAACTTGCAACTAATTCAGTGAGATCTCCTCGTAATAACGGTTCACCTCCAGTGATTCGTATTCGGTCTACGCCCAAAGAGGAAAACAATTCGACCAAATGTACGATCTCTTGGTTAGTCAATAAGTCGCGCTGGGGTAACCACGAATAATCATCTTCGGGCATACAATATCGACATCTTAAATTGCATCGATCCACAACAGAAATTCGCAAACTTCGCAAATTCCTCCGAAAACGATCGCTTATAGCGGATCTCGTTGTTTTGAATCTTTCGACAACAGACATGTTATTTTAGCCAACTTAGTATTTATAAATTAGAGAGAAGAATATATAGAAGAAAAAAAAGCTAGCAATGCAAATTAGCTAATTTAATTAAAGCTTAAAATTTGCTATAAAGTGACTCCCAACATCATATTTAAAGAAGATATCAAGGAATTAAATCAATGAAAGATCTACGCGATATTCTAGCACGCGCAAAACAACTAGAAACTGAACAAAAAAGTTACGCAATAGCCACGATTGTTGGAACGACCGGTTCAACTTATCGAGGCATCGGTTCACGAATGTTAATAGAGCAAGACCGCACTACAGGTGTCATTTCTGGAAGTTGCTTAGAAGATGACCTCCAAAATTCTGCGCAGAGAGTAATAAGGCACAACAACCCAGAACTAATCGAATACGATTACACAAAAAAAGATGACTATCTCTTTGGAACTGGGATGGGTTGCAGTGGCCAACTACAAATCATGTTAACCCCGATGCCTAGTAAAAATGGCCAACATATTATAACTACACTGGAAAATGTAATAGAAAACAAGAATCATAAGATCCTCCTAACTATTATCGACTCTGAAAAACATTCTACTTTCTCTACCGCAGACACCTTTAGTTTTTCTTCGCAAAGGATACACAATTTGCCAGAGGAACTAAGATCTTCAATCCATGATTTCCTACAACAAATTCCTATCTGCAATAACGGATCTATACGCAGTTTTCGCAAAACCTTTAACGGCATAAAAACACTGTTAGAAATATTNTCTCCACCAATGACTCTCACCGTCTTTGGAAGTGGCGATGATTCCAAACCTTTGATTAAAAACGGGATAGACTTAGGCTGGGAATTACAACTTGTAGACCATCGTCCTGCGATG
Organism: Gemmatimonadota bacterium; assembly: GCA_002693325.1. Lineage (GTDB taxonomy): Bacteria > Latescibacterota > UBA2968 > UBA8231 > UBA8231. The sequence goes on from NZPK01000027.1 coordinate 20,415, forward strand.
GCTAATATTTCAAGATTCCCAAATGTGAAAAAAATTTATTGCGCACCTGCTGGCCAATGGCCTCATGAATTAAAAATACCACTCAACAGTGCTGCAGTAGTTATGAGTCATAATTATCTTCAAGATCAGGCTATGTTGAAAAAACTACTCACACTTCCATTAACCTATTTAGGCGTTCTCGGGTCACACAAAAGAAACAAAAAGTTATTTGCCGAGTTAGAAAAAAACGGAATTTTCCCTACAAATCCAAAAAACTTATATTCACCGGCAGGTCTCGATTTGGGTGGGGATTGCCCGCAGGCCATTGCTTTATCTATAATCGCAGAGATACATAAAACAATCTACGATGCATCAGCAGATTCTATAAGTCGTAACCAAGGACCAATCCACAATAGAAAGCAGCATTCCAATCAATCTCTCGTCAATTGACGATAACGCACGCGCTTGGGTATGTCGGCCTCGCTGCCTAAACGCATTCTACGATTTTCCTCATATTCTGAATAATTACCTTCAAACCAATGAACCTGACTATCGCCTTCAAATGCTAAAATATGTGTAACCAATCTATCTAAAAACCATCTGTCATGGCTGATGACTATAGCACATCCCGCGAAATTTTCTAACCCTTCCTCAAGAGCACGTAATGTATTAACATCAAGATCATTAGTAGGCTCATCGAGTAAAATTACATTAGCTCCTTCTTTAAGCATTTTTGCTATATTCACCCGGTTTCGTTGTCCTCCCGATAGTTCACCAACTTTTTGTTGTTGGTCAGTTCCTCCAAAATTGAATCTTCCAACATATGCCCTAGAATTTATGGCCCGCTCACCTAATTCAATTTCATCTAAACCGCCAGAAATTTCTTCCCAAACTGTTTTTTCGNGATCTAAAGTTTCACGCGTTTGGTCAANGTATGCTAATTGCACCGTCTCACCTAATTTTAACGATCCGTCGTCAACTGACTCTTGACTTGTAATCAGTCTAAATAAAGTCGTCTTTCCTGCCCCATTTGGTNCTACTATTCCTACAATTCCTCCAGGAGGCATTCGAAATGACATGTTTTCAAACAGGATACGGTCCCCATATGTTTTCTTTACGTTATCAGCCTCAATGACCACATTACCCAAGCGAGGTCCAGGTGGGATATAAATCTGTAATTCTTCATCACGTTTCACAGAATCTTGATTCAACAATTCTTCATAAGCTTGAATACGCGCTTTACTTTTTTGTTGCTTTGCCTTGGGATTCATGCGACTCCACTCTAATTCGCGCTGTAACGTTTTTTGTCTGTCACTTTCACTTTTTTCTTCCACACGTAAACGTTCCTGCTTTTGTTCCAACCAAGAAGTATAATTCCCCTTCCATGGAATACCTCTACCTTGATCTAACTCCAAGATCCAACCTGCAACATTATCCAAAAAATACCTATCGTGTGTCACAGCAATAACGGTTCCCTCATATTGCTGTAAGTGTCCTTCCAACCAAGAGACGGTTTCAGCATCAAAGTGATTCGTTGGCTCATCCAGTAATAAAATATCAGGTTTACCTAATAATAGTCGGCACAAAGCTACGCGCCTTTTTTCTCCGCCGGAAAGATGATCTACTAACTGATCTTCAGGTGGACAACGTAGAGCCCCCATTGCCATCTGCAGTCGACTATCAAGATCCCAAGCNCCCATTGCATCTAATTTCCCAGCAACATTAGATTGTTGTTCAATAAGTTTATTCATTTCGTCATCGTCCATCGGTTCAGAAAACCGTTCGTTGATTTGTTCATATTTACGAACTAAATCAACAGTATCTTGAACACCCTCTTCCACAATTTCTCTTACTGTTTTACCATCTTGAAGAGAAGGCTCCTGCTCCATATATCCAACAGTAAAACCAGAAGATAGATCTATTTTACCTTCATATTCCTGATCTACACCCGCCATAATCCGCAATAACGTACTTTTACCCGACCCATTTAAACCAAGGACCCCAATTTTTGCCCCATAAAAATAAGACAGTGAAATATCTTCGATTATCTTTTTTCGGTTATAGTGCTTGCTCACGCGCTGCATTGAATAAATTATTTTTTCCGATTCACTCATTCCTTAACTCCTCAAGCTGTTCGTATGCTGTGAATACGATATTTAAATCGCGCTGTGCTTGTGATATACCTGACTTCGGCAGTCTGCCCGGCCGGCAAATACATGCCAAAAAATCTTCCATTTGTGCTTTATATCCCATCAAATCTAAAAAACCAGGGAATTTCAAAAATTTCTTTTGAGAATTTTTTACTCTAACATATAACCCATTACTCTCGAAGACTATATGTCCTTTCGATCCACGTATGAGAGAGTGTTGAAACAAACCGTACATTCTGTCATCAACATCCCAGGCATATTCAAGACGAGCGCTTAAATTGTTCCCATAATCTAACTCAAGCTGTGAACGACGCTCGTTTATTCCTAAAGTTAGGCTAGGAAATTTCGCAGTTATTTTTCTTGGAGATTTTTGAGTCAGAGCTGATATAAGTGCAACAAAATGAATTCCACCTTCAAGCAATGCTCCATATTCCTTTTTCCATCCTTCTGATTTTTGGCGGAAACATTTCCGAACATGAATATGTTCTAATTCACCAATTAAACCGTCACTTATAATATCCTGTAAAAATTGCAAAGATGGCTTGTAGTAATAGTTTTCTGCAATAACCAAGGACAGTTCACTGTGCGTAGATGCAACTGATACTAAAGAATCTAACTCTTCTCTAGAAACACATAGGGGCTTTTCAACTAAAACATGCTTTCTTGCAAACAATGCATCTTTAACAGCCTCTGCGTGTAAATCCGGTGGCGTACATAAAACAACCGCATCGATATCACTTTCCAGAGTTTCCTCGTAATTCCGATAGACACCCCTTCCACCGTATGACTTGGATAACGTTAAAGCGCGCTCCATATTGCGACTGACAAAATACAAATCTACCTTTCCACACAATTGCTTGGCATGAATACGAGAAATTGCTCCACAACCTACTATGCACACTTTTTTCAACTTTATCTCGCTATCCATATTCTTTATAGGTTCTTAGAAATCATGTATAAGTCAAAATATGCTTAGCAACACGTAAAGCATTGGCAGCTATGGTAAGACTTGGATTCACACCGCCCGAACTTGGCATGAATGACCCGTCGACAACAAATAAGTTATCCACGGACCATACCCTACACGTTGGATCTAGCGGTCCATTCTCCGGTGAGGTTGATGAACGTAAAGTACCGACTGCATGCGAGAAAGAATCAATGGGGTAGGTATATGACAATAATCCTCCTGCTGTTCGTAAAATACGACGGGCCATCTTAACTAAATGATTACGACGTTTAATGTCAGAATCAGAGTATTCATGTTCGATTTTAACTAAAGGCATACCTAACGAGTCTTTCCTGTTACTTAAACTCACTTTATTCGAAATTTGGCCATCATCTTCAGCAATACATAAAAGATTTTGCATACGCGATGCCAAGCAACCAGCAAGCCAACTAACTCCAAAGGGTGCGTGATGGCGTATTATCTCTGGTGCCGGAGTATAAATATCTTGAATAACACCTACGGCAGATCCTAATTCATCTCGCATATCCTCATAGTAATCAGAAAAACACAACTGCTTATGGAAAACTTGTTCTGGATTTGTGACAAAAGGGAATACAAAGCTGCAGACTGCGTTACAATGTCGCATCAAAAAACGGCCTATCAGTGGGTGTTCAAATCCGGAACGCTTTAACAATGCAGGACTCTGAATGGCTCCGGCTGCCAAAACAATTGTATCTCCTTCGACCAGACCGCGACTACCATCATTCTTATCAATATATTCTACAGCGGAAACTCGTTCGCCTTTAGTTTTGATACGCTCAACAATCGTATTTGTCTTAACTTCCAATGCTCCAGATTTCGTACCCTTGAGAAACGTAGTGGCAACATCATTTTTTGCTTCAATCTGGCAAGGAAAACCATCACAAGTGTTGCAACGTTGGCATCGCGGCTTATTCGAATCATTAAAATTAATTGCAAGAGGTATTGAAAAAGGTTGAAGACCTAATTTTTTACCCGCTTTTTCAATTCGCTGAGCTGGCGCTGTAAGACCTATTGGCTCAAATGGATAGGATGAAACCCCCTTTGGTTCGTAAGGATCACTACCTGCAGATCCATGAACACCCAAGAGAATTTCGGCCCGCTCATAAGAAGTTATAAAATCCTCATAAGAGAATGGCCATTTCGAAAAATCATTCTCACGAAGACGCAACGACGCTCCACCATAAAATACAGACTTTCCTCCTACGACCTCGTTACCGTACATTTCAGAATAGTTGCGCGCCCCATATTGTCGAACTAATATCGGTGCACGTCCTTTGTACCTTTGATCTAACAAGATCTTCTTCTGATTCCAATCCTCCGAATCACGGTAGGGCCATCTTCCACGTTCAAGCACAAGCACACGTCTACCCTCATTTAGTAGAGCATGTGTTAATAACGCTCCACCAAAGCCAGACCCTATAACGACGACATCATATCCATTTAAGTTCGTTGACATAAAGCAACACCAGAGAAATAATGATTATCAACGCCAAGTAATGAAATCGTTCACGAGTATCTAATTGATCCTGTAGACGAGGCAAGTCAGGCTTGAATTTACCCGACATATTACGTTGTACATAAGTCTTATAATACTCAACCGTAAACCTCTCCAAGCCACCATTCATATAAATCAAAAATCCAAGAGACAGGGGCTTATCTTGGTCAGCTATGAAAAAAAACAATGGACTAAACATCGCCAACACCATTCCCGACCGTTGAAATTTGAACGGTTTAAATCCCTCAAAGGGAGCATCCTTATAGGCCCCACCTAAGGCAACTACGCATCCCGTTGCATATGCAACAACAAGATAGGACCAGTAGGATTCAATCGGTATTTCAACGAGCAAAAATGCAAAAACGATAAGTATTATTAGAGATCCAATACCATAACGAAGTAGATCACTACCAACATAACGTCCAAAAAAAGTGATTCTAGATGGGACAAAATATTTACTTTGATCTTCAGTACGAAAAAAGCCTTTGTAAATTTCAGCAAGAAAACGTTCAATTCCCATCACAAGGAAAAAAAGCTCAACCAAATTTAACTTCGACAGATTGTCACTAAAATATGGTATCATATAGAGAAGTGAGAAAATTACTATATGAAAATAAATACTTCTCGGAAATGTCCTTAGCTTAAATCCTTCATATGGACCATCTTTAAACGCACCCCATAAAGACGTATACAAACCGGAAGCACACACAATTACACATTGAATAACAAAATCCATAAAAGCTCTCAGAGAATAAAGTAGTAGTAATAAATAGTAGTTTAGCTTTGACTAAACGGCAAGGAACCGAAATCCAATTTTGCTAATGGCCGATCACATAATTAGTTTTCTCGTGCAAACAGAAAATAGGAGAACCATATGAGACTCGGCGTTGTCGGCATGATCCCATCAAATTTTACAGAAGTAACTCCACAGCATTTGGAGACAATTCGAGAATTGGAACTCACAGGGGCAGCTTTTCACTACCCTGGTGAAAAAATGTCCAATCTTCAAAAAAAGGAATTACACACAGTTCGTCAGACTTTCAAAGACTGCCACATGGATTTAGTTCAATTTGGAATAGGTTACAGTGAATGCCTCTTTGACCCTGAAGAATCAGTCCGTTCCTCATTATTAAAAAAAATATATCAAGGAATTGAGACTTCTAGGGAATTAGATTCCTTTGCGTGCCTCATACGTACGGGTAGCCTCAACGCCAAAGGTTCCTACGCACCTTCAAAGTCCAATCTAACTTTAGATGCAAAAAATCAGTTAATTGAAACATTAGCTTTAATAACAAGCAAAGCCGAAAAAGAGGGAGTAAACGTCGTAATCGAAACACATGCACTCACAATAATGGGCACTCCCGAAATTAATCAAGAAGTCATAAATGAGATCGGATCAAATAATCTTTCTGTAGTTATGGATTACGTAAACCATTTTCAGAACCTTGAGCACGTTTTTAACAACAGAGACCGGATACATCATATCTTCTCCTTAATGAATCCAATTTCTATTCTTGGCCATTGCAAAGATATTATAATCAGCCCCGGTTTGGTACTTCACATCGACGAGGCAATACCTGGCGAGGGCGAACTCGATCTGGGACTTGCTTTAAAACTATGGCACGAAGCTCATCCGGACGGCTACATGTTACTTGAACATTTGCCAAACGAAGATTACCCACAAGCTGCAAACAATACTATCCGAATTATTCGAGATCAATCAATACCACTGTGGTAACGCATACAAAATACAAATTCAACGATATTTCGCGACTCTACACGATATTATCAGGAAAAATATTTTGTTTTTTCGTGATAATATCGACCTACACCATATTTGGCGTGTCTTGTAGTCAAAAATCTCCAGTCGAAACTGAACAATCCTATACAAAAGAAAATTTAACTTCTGAAATAATTTTCTTTAATGAAGAAGGCAACGTGGATTCGACATTCAACTACTACTTATCGGATAGAGATACAATCTATCATGGCAAATTTTCTACATACTATGAAGATGGTTCNATCAAACAAACGGGATTCTTTCACCACGGTGAAAAAGATAGCACTTGGTCATTTTTCGAAGCCGAGGGAAAAATAAATTTTCAGCAAACTTGGAATAAAGGCCAAAGATGGAACGGTTACTTTTTCAATTACTGGCCCAACGGAGAAGTTAGTGAACATGGAANTTATCTAAACGGTCAGTGGAATGGTTCGTACCACAGCTACTATCCTAATGGAAAATTGGAAATTAGTACTGAATATAATTTCAATGAAATCGACGGTAATTTCATAGAATATTTTGATACTGGTTCGATCAAATTATCCGGCAAATATAATAATGGACTAAAAATCGGAATATGGACCTATTACGATGAAACTGGAACAACCTTATTTCGAGAAAAATATAATTATGGAAACTTAGAAGAAATTGAACAAAATGTACTAGAGCGTTATGAAGACGGTACTATCAAATCAATAACACCACTTAAAAATGGTGAAATTCATGGTACAACGACTCGCTATTGGCCAGATGGGTCCGTTAAAGAAAAGACCAATTTTATTAATGGTGCCCGACACGGAACGAGTCTTGTATACTGGAAAAATGGCGCCCTGCGTAAAGAAGGAGTAAATGACAATGGAAAAAAACAAGGCCTATGGAATACTTTTGACACTAATAAAAACCTTATAATTCAAGCAACTTATGCGCAAGGAAAGCTCTCCGGAACTTACACATCTTTTTATACGACTGGCCAAATTGAGTGGCGCGGTGAATATTTTCAAAATCAACGGCTTGGTATATGGATTAATTACGCGATTGACGGGACCATACGATTAAAACAAACTTGGGAAAACAATCGACTTATTCAAGGAATAGACTGTCGAGAAAATGCAACTAACTGCAATTAAAAACTTTATTCTAAAAAAATGTCCAATCTCTTTTTAGCAAAAACATGTGAACTTCACGTTCATATAGGAGGTTGCCTTAGCGCTGAACACCTTTTGGAGTTAGGCAGGGAGCATTACAAAAACATAGATTGGACTCTGTACAAGAGTAGCTACCAAAAGGCATTCGGCTATATACCTGACCCATGCCAATATTTTTCCCAAGCGATTGCCGATGAAAATCCCCGTGCTTTAGAGCCTTTTTATACTATAGACAAAAAAGATGCGGGTGATTTTAATCGATTTCAAGCAAAGTACGACTTTGGTTTATGTATTTTTCGTTACTGGTGGCATACACTAGGTCGCGTGAATGAACTTCTGGACCGCATCTTTCAACAGCATCAAAACGAAGGTATTCGTTATATAGAATACAGAGCTTTAGCACCACATGGCGAAGGGGCTTCAAAAGATCTTGTTGACTTTCACGAAACGATCGCGAACGCTATACGTGATGTATGCAATAAGAATTTCCAAGCAAGATACATTATAAGCTTACCACGTAATTCGTCTTTAGCATGCTACAATATTATCAAGCAATGGTTAGACCTCAAACCAAACCTTCGCCCATATATTGTTGGATTTGATTTTTGCCACTTTGAAGAAGGTTTCCCTCCTGCTCAATTACGTGACTTCTTCTCACAGCTACACGCCGACAATACAAACGACCCGGAGAACTATTTCGGTGTAACTTACCATGTCGGAGAAATTTTTTTTGATAAATCACTGGAAAGTTCAATTCGTTGGTGCCACGAAGTAGTGGAATTAGGAGCTACCAGATTAGGTCATTGCATAGCCTTGGGACTGGATCCTGAGGTATCAATAAATCGAAAACCCAACGCCCACCTATTTGAATCCGTCAGTGAACGAATCGCACAGATACAATACGATCTAAAGTATAATGAACAACTAAAAGATTGGGGTATCGAAATAAACCTCTACGAACTGGAAAAAGAATTAAAAACATTAAAAAAAATATCCAAAGAAAAACGAATAAAACGTATCTATTCCAAAGATCGCTTAACCGAAATCCGACTGCGGCAAAATTTTGTTTTATTCCAATTGAAAAAATCAAACGTTGTAATTGAAGTCTGTCCAACATCAAATTTGCTCTTGGGGTGTATCCCAGATCCGTCCGTCCATCCTATACACCGTTTTATGGAATCAGGAGTTTCTGTAACAATCGGTTCCGATGATCCGGGGTTATTCGGCCGGTCTCTCTCGGAAGAAATAGATTGGGTAGTTCGCCATTTAAAAATTAGCAATAGTCAATTAAATCGACACCTACAAAATCCAGTTGATTTTAGATTTTCTAAAAGACGTAATAAATCACCATTCGGAAAATAAATCATTCTTTACGACGCCCAGTTTATTTTTCATATTGCAACGTATGACATAAACCTATTTAATCACGAGAAAACAGATGAAAATCATTGATATAAAAGTTGTTCCCTTTAGGGTCCATAGAAGACCTTTTCATAACGGAAAATTATTAGACAAAACAGAGGTTCGGCAAACTTTGACGAAAGTTATCACCGACGAGGGGTTAGAAGGTTACTATTTTGGAGGTGCTGGACATGGCGATATGGATGGGATATCGCCAGAACAAGCTTCTATCTTGGAAGGACGTTTAAAAACCTTAGTCCTCGGACAAGATCCTTTCGATCGAGAAAAAATCTGGCACTGGATGTGGACGGCCCATCGAATTCCTGAAAATTTAATGAGCATCCTTGACCTAGCCCTATGGGATCTGCAGGCCAGAGCATTTGATATTCCATTATACAAACTTCTGGGCGGTTGCAGAGATAGAGTTAAGGCCTATGCCAGTACCTATCCCAATATGGGTAGTCCACAAGATTATGCCGATCATGCATTAGAATGTAAAAATATCGGCTACACTCATTATAAAATTCACCCCTATTATTTCTGGGACCCATCAACCGGGCAACCCGATCCTGGAAGACCGTCTCACATAAAAGAAGATATTGAAGCATGTAGACTGGTCCGCGATGCTGTAGGAGATGACATGATACTGAGCTACGACCCCTGGGGCACCTATAGGACATATCAAGAAGCCTATAGGGTGGGACGAGTTTTAGAGGAACTCAATTTTTATTGGTACGAGCATCCCATGCCTGAATATAGAGTCGCCCCCTATAAAAANCTGTGCAACGAACTGAGCATTCCGATTCTATCACCTGAAATCATTGANGGCAGNATTTTTTCTCGCGCCGATTGGATCTTGCGTGGTGCATCAGATATGACACGTATTGATGTATTGCGAGGAGGCGTNACAGGTGTAAAAAAAATGGCAGGTATTGCTGAAGCATATGGAATAAAATGTGAAATTCACATGAGCGGCTATGCGAATCTACAACTCCTCGGATCCACAAGCGAGGACGTTTGTGAATTCTATGAACGTGGCCTTGTTGCTCCAGGGATTGATTGTAACGACACACCACCTTATATGAATTCNCTTGGAGATCCGCTGGATTCAGATGGTTACGTAAAACTTCCGCAACATCCGGGAATGGGATATGACATAAATTGGGACTATATTGAATCAAATAAAATCTAAAANATAAAAAGGTGGGTTTTCATGGTTCGCATTGGGATTGTTGGATATGGCTACCTCGGAACTTATGTTTACGAACAGATCACGACTCGACCAGAGTTAGGATTAGAAATTGCTTTTGTCTTCAACAGAAACATGCAACGATTAACAGAAATCCCTTCTAGTCATATTCTTCACGACATCGAAAAATGTANCGATTTTTCTCCCGATTTAATTGTTGAATTAGCCCATCCTGATGTTAGCCAACAGTATGGCGAATTATTTCTTTCGTGTTCAAACTATATGCCGCTCTCACTAACCTGCTTGTCCGATTCAAGACTTGAAACTCTTCTTGTTAAAAGAGCAAAAAAATCGAATACGCGTCTATGTATACCGCACGGAGCCGTTTTTGGATTAGATGCGCTTAACGAAGGAAAAGATTTGTGGGAAGATGTAACAATCACTATGCGCAAACCTACAAGAAGCATCGATTTTTCCGCACAGACTGACGTAGATGCCAAAGAAATAACAAAAGAAACTGTTCTTTACGACGGATCTACTCGCGAGGTTTGCAACAAATTTCCACGAAACGTGAACTCCCATGCCGCGACGGCATTGGCTGGGATAGGATTCGATCGTACAAGATCAATTCTAATTGCAGACCCTAACATTGAAACCTCTATTATCGATTTAGAAGCCAACGGCGGAGGAGCACAAATCAAAGTTCAACGCACAAACCCGATGCAAGGGGTGAGTGGTGTGATGACATTAATGTCAACGTTAGCCAGTATCTGCCGTATATCCAAAGCAAACAAATCGTCTCTTTTTATTTGCTAAAAGATCCTTATTTATAATATTTCCAGAACCGATTCGGGAGGACGCCCTATCCGTGCCTTACTATTGTGCACTACAATAGGACGCTGAATCAAGATAGGGTGGCTAACCATAGCCTGAATTAACATATTTCGATCTTGTTGATTCTCTAAATTATTGATGTCGTATTCGTCTTCATCTGTCCTCATTAGCGATCGCGGTTCCATCTCCAATAATTGCAACAGATTGTCAAGCTCGTTGGCGTCGGGCGGATCTTCTAAATAAAGTCTTATTTCAAAATCTAAACCAGTTCCTTTCAAAATCTCTAAAGTTCTGCGACTTTTTGAACAACGAGGATTGTGGAAAATAAATGTATTTGACATAATAACCTCAAGAATAATCAGATTTAAATTTCATGATTCCAAATAAAATAGTAAAAAATTAATTTCTTTACGAATTTTCTAAACATTTACAAATTATTTGCATATCTTCGTGGTGAAAAATTGATCCAATAATAAAATTTATTGTGGTTTTAATATTTCCCTGTTTCCTATTGAATCATAAGGACTTTGATTTTTCAATAAATAAGGAGTTTCTACTATGACTAATTATGACGAAACCAAAGTCCCACAATATGAACTCCCTTGTCCATTAACCTGTATGGATGGCACAAAATGTATTACGCCTGAACAATGGTTTCACGTGCGACGTCCAGAATTACTCCATCTCTTTTCCGAGAATATTTACGGAAAAACCCCTGACTTAGGAAATCCCTTGCGAGCGGAGATAATAGAAGAAGGATTAGCTCTATCTAAAAGAGCATTGCGACGCCAAATTCGTTTATTCTTTCCCCAAAAAACAAATACAACTGCCACACATATGGATATCCTATGCTATATGCCAAACCAAATTAAAAGTCCCGTTCCACTATTTTTAGGTTTAAATTTTGCTGGCAATCACACAATTCATGCGGATCCATCAATACTGTTAACTTCAAGTTGGATAGATGAGAAATGGGAAGGAGTAGTAGATCATCGCGCTACAGAAAAAAGCCGCGGCGCCCAAGCTTTACGCTGGGATGTAGACCAGATAATAGAACGCGGATATGGTTTAGCAACAATATACTATGGTGACATCGACCCTGATTTTGACGACGACTACCAAAATGGCGTGCATCCAATTTTTTATAGATCCGACCAAAAGAGACCAAATGACGATGAATGTGGTTCAATTGGAGCTTGGGCCTGGGGTTTGAGTCGAGCACTTGATTATTTTCATACAGATGAGTCGATTGACTATAGCAGAGTGGCAGTTTTTGGCCATTCAAGATTGGGAAAAGCTGCATTATGGGCAGGAGCCTGCGACGAAAGATTCGCTTTGGTTATTTCAAACGAATCTGGCTGCGGTGGAGCCGCATTGTCCCGCCGTTGCTACGGCGAAACTGTTAAAAGTATAAACGAAAGATTTCCTCATTGGTTCTGCAACAATTTTAGAAAATTTAATCAAAATGAGAATAACCTACCCATTGACCAACATCAATTAATAGCTCTTATCGCACCACGTCCTATTTATATTGCAAGCGCTTTTGATGATCAATGGGCAGATCCAAAAGGTGAATTTCTTGCAGGTTTATATGCCGATAATGTGTATCGTTTAACTTCAAATGATGGTTTACCTACTAAAGAATTTCCGCCCCTTGAACAAGCCATAATGGGTCGAATCAGTTATCATATTCGTCGTGGTAGGCACGGCGTGATGCCATACGACTGGAATCAATTCTTAGATTTTTCCGATAGTAATATACCTGAAATCAATACATAGTAAAAACAACAACCAACTCATTTTATTCGGAGTTTTTTTCATGACAACAAATGTAACACCTGAAAAGATTAAACAATTTGAAGAAGACGGATTCCTAATGATCGATTCTCTNTATAANTCGAAGGAAATGGAGTTATTATTAAATATTGGNAAAAACGACCAAGAAAAAAAAGAGCTTGTACATGCTCCACGCGATGCTGAAGGTAGAGAAAGTAAACTATGGTTAACTTCAGAAACTGAACAGAATGATATATACAATGCTATTTGTCATGGACATAGAATAGTAGACACAATGGAAGCCCTGATGAGAGACGAGGTATACCTTTATCATTACAAAATGATNGTAAAGGAAGCCNAAGTCGGAGGAGCTTGGGAGTGGCACCAAGACTATGGTTATTGGTATAACAATGGTGCATTATTTCCTGACATGGCTTCTTGTATGATTGCTGTAGACGAGGCACACAAAAAAAATGGATGTCTACAAATCCTTAAAGGATCACACAAAATTGGACGTATCGAACACGGAACTTTTGGCACCCAGACGGGCGCGGATCCTGGAAGAGTTGCTTTAGCAAAAACTCATCTAGAGCATGTCTATTGTGAAATGAGTCCAGGGACCGCCTTGTTTTTTCATGCTAATCTTTTACATCGTTCAGATCCCAATCAAAGTAGAGATCCCCGGTGGAGCTTAATTTGTTGTTATAATACTCGACATAACCCATGCGAAGACAAACCTGGACATCCTAGCTATAGAAAACTACAGAAATGGTCGGATGACCAAGTAATGAAGATGGGTGAAGCGCAGTGGGAGAAACTACAAGAAAATGGCAAGTGAAAATGACCCGACAAAAGTACCCGATAAACTAAATACAAACCCAACTCCAATACCGGAGAATGTCTTTGTCGCGACAGGAGCACGTATAATCGGCGATGTACGATTAGGGGCAAACTCTTCAATTTGGTTCAACGCAGTCATTCGAGGCGATTTAAATCATATCGACATTGGAGATCGCACGAACATTCAAGATGCTTGTATTCTTCATGTCACAAACACCCACCCTTGTTCTATCGGCAATGATGTAACCGTAGGGCATGGTGCTCAACTTCACGCATGCAATATTGAATACCGTAGCCTAATTGGTATGGGAGCTATCATTCTATCAGGTGCACACATTGGGTCCGGAAGTATCGTGGGTGCTGGAACACTGATACGCGAGAATGAAGAAATACCACCCTTGAGTCTTGTGGTAGGAGTCCCAGGTCGACACATTCGCAAACTACCTCACTCAACCTATAGAGATAACCTAAACTGGGCTCAAAAATATGTAGTCTTAGCAGAAAATTATTTTAAAAATAAGTAAGTTAGAAACAAGAAATAAGTTAAGGAATCCAACTACAAATCGTGTCCGCGACGAATAGCAGAAGCAGAAAACCTGATTTGAAATCTGTAAACCCGTTTTTGTTTACAAAAAATCTCATGCGTATTTGGATCAATTTTATAGGGCACATCTACACGATTAACATCGACCAATGCCTGGTAGCCTCTCTCAGAAAAAATATCAATCAGTATAGTCAATGCTAAAGGGTCCTCAAACAACGAATCTTCAGAATTAATTAATGTCATTCCTGTGATTGCATATCGGGAGATAATTGGCATGAATTTCTGATTAATTAGATCAATAACACGCTGGAATAACTCAGGGTAATCCTCATTATAGGTCTCTAACCTTTCAACTAATTCCTGACGAGCATACAACACCAATTGACCAGCAGTCCCAATTGTACGAATCCTGTCGTGAGTTTCACCAGATAATTCAAGTGATGATTGATAGGAGAATTCTTCTTCGATCATTTCCTGCACTTCACCAATAGATTTTTCAGCATCAATAAAATGAAAATGAAATATCTTCCGTAATGAACTGAGTGCGTCATAGGTAGTTTCTTTAAACAAACGATAACGATTACGCGCTAATTCTGGATCCAAATCTGTTGGTCGGATATCTTCTTCTTTCCCAACTCCCGCTTCGGCAGTTTTCTTATTCTGTTCAATAGCTTTCTCGCCACGCTCCAACTGACGCTTAACGCTAACTTCCTCATCAACAAAAAGTAAAACGGTTCGAAATAATGGACGAGGGAGTTCAAGTCCTTGCTGGCGCATTTCCTCGCGTAAACCTATCATCTTATCAAAAAAATGTTTTAAACATTCCGTCTGAACGGTAGTCCTAGGAAATCCGTCCACAATAACACCGCGTTGATATTGCGGCTCCAACAACTTTCGCAACAACAACTCAATCACTTCTTCATCCCCAACTAAATTCCCTGCAGCCTTAATTTTTTGCGCGCGTGGGCTACTAAGCAAATCGCTTATAACAATAGGGTTAGCAGTAATACCACGGGCTTCCATCACGAAAGGCGTGTTTGTGCCTTTGCCAGCCCCAGGCGCTCCACCCAACCAAATGATTTCTCCGGGAAAAACTAAATTATTACGGCCAAATTCACTCTCCAGATCTGCCCACACATGAGCAAAGATAAGGCTAGCATCTTTGATTTCCAGGTCATCAATTTTAGGCGAATCTATTTTATTACCTTTATTCAGTTTGCAACTCCTCTAGGCACAGTAACAGACATTATTTACAAAAATGACCTACATTAGGAATAAACAGTGATCAAAGCTCCCGATCATATTACGGTGTTTCTTCGCAAAAACATAGAAAAATTATACTATGCTAAAATAGCTTAAGAGAGTGAATCAATTTACCCTTGGCTCCCAAGACCCTTCCAATTTACGATGAGTATATTCTTTTGTTTCTGTTCCTTCATACGATTCCACTATATGTCCATTACCCTCCACGACATATTTGTAAATAGTCAAACCCTCTAAGCCTACAGGGCCACGACTATGCAACCTGTTAGTGCTAATCCCGACTTCGGCACCCAATCCGTATCGGAAACCATCAGCAAATCGAGTAGATGCATTATGCATTACCGTCGCAGAATCGACTTCGCGCAGGAAAGTTTTCGCATTCTCTGTATTTTCTGTCACAATACTATCTGTGTGGTGACTTCCATAACGGTTGATATGTGCGATTGCTTCTCTATAATTATCTACAACACGTATAGATAAAACATAATCCAAGTATTCAGTAGACCAGTCTTCGTCGTTGGCCAAAATAAGGCGATCTGGAAATAGAGTGTAAGCACGTTCATCCGCACGTAATTCAACATTTTTCTCCTCTAAAGCACCGACTAGCCGTGGTAAAAACTGTTTCAACATATGACTATGTATCAACAAGGTCTCTGCAGCGTTACAAACCGAGACATATTGAGTTTTCGAATCAACGACGATACTTAGCGCTTTCTCTAAATCTGCATAAGCATCTACGTAGACATGACAAATACCATCAGCATGTCCCATAACAGGTATTTGCGTATTTCGCATGATGTACTGAACTAACTCATTGCCTCCCCTGGGTATAATCAAATCTATACTTTCATGTTCATCCAGCAGAGAATTAACCTCTTGGCGCTCTGTCAGTAGCACCAACCAACCCGAAGGTATTTCTTTTATCTTGGAGGTTGCCTCGATTATAATTTCGGCTAAAACTTTATTAGTGTGTTCAGCCTCGCGTCCACCTTTTAGAATTATNGCATTCCCCGATTTTAGNCATAAACAAGCTATCTGTACCAGCGCATCTGGCCTAGATTCGAAAATTACGCCTATAACTCCTATAGGAACGCTCACTCTGTAGAGATTTAAACCCTCATCTATCTCCATTGCCATAGAAGTATTTTCAAGCGGTTCGGGTTGAGAAATNATACTNTTAATCATAGAAATCACAGAGTCAAATTTACCACCGGAGATATCGAGTCTTTTAAGTAATGGCATGGATAATTCTCCTGCGTCNACCANCTTCCTTGCAANAGTCAAATCNCGGTGATTTGCAGCTAAAATACGCGAGCGAGATTCTACCAAAGCATTAGCCACCGCGTCAAGCGCCTTTCTTCGATTCTCACTTAGAGATGCAGCCAAAATACGAGCTGCTTCACGTGCTTTATCTGCTCGCTCACTAACGCTATTCATTATCAATCTTTCCCAAGGTAGCCTCTATTGTCGATTCCATCATAAGTTGCACAATTCGTGTCATTCTCTGCGGATCTTCCACTTTTCCTTCCCCCAATAAAACATAGTCGACCAACAGGTGTGCCCAATCCTGTAAATCAGAACCTGTCCTTTCCTGCTTAAAGCGAAGAGCCAAATTTTGAATAATGGGATGCCGCGGATTAACTTCAAGAACCCTTTTAGAGCCTGAAAATTCTCGATCCGCCATTTTCATAAGTCGTTCCATATTTTGACTCACTCCCCCCTGCGCCGTAACGAGGACACACGGACTATCGCTGAGTCGTTTTGATTCTATCACGTCAGAAACTCGATCGCTAAGCTCTTTTTTCAAAAATGCAATCAAATCAATTCTTTCCGCTTTCCCCTCCTCATCCGCACCTTCGATTTTAACTTCATNATCCGCCAATTCAAGATCAGCAGCGTCTATTGCCTGTAGGGATTTTTCACCAAACTTNTCCAGAGAATTCACGACCCACTCATCAACTGGTTGATCTAATAACAAAACTTCTATACCGCGCTTTCGAAAAGTCTCCAAGAGTGGGCTTTGTGAAATCGCTCGATGATCTTCTCCGGTCAAATAGTATATGTGCTCTTGATCACTTTGCATTCGATCTATATACGTCTGGAATGAGATTAACGAACCCTTATCATCTTCCAGAGTAGACCTATAACGCAATAATCCCGCAATTTGGTCTTTGTTTTCAAAATCCATGGCTACGCCNTCTTTCAAAACAGATCCATAAGCATGCCAGAAGATTAAATATTTTTCTTCATCTTTTTTTGCCAAATTTTCTATCATTGTGAGTACACGTCTTACTAATGTAGATCGAATCTTGGCNATTACTGGATTCTTTTGTAAGACTTCGCGCGACACATTTAGAGGTAAGTCATCACAGTCAACTACCCCCCGTACAAAACGCAGATAAATCGGCAACAATTCTTCACAATCATCCTGAATAAATACACGCTTAACATGGAGGTTCAACGATATTTTAGGTTCAGGACCATAAAGCATTCTTTCAGGAGACGACTTGGGAATATATAGCAGCCCATAGAATTGTATCGGTACATCAACCGCAATATGTTCTCTCATCAANGGTGCTTCATTGTCTCCCGTCAAATGAGTAAAAAACTCATCGTATTGTTCAGCAGTTATCTCATTCCGCGGTCTAGTCCAGAGGGCCGAAGTGTTATTTGCCTGTTTTCCTCCAACCTTAATCGGATAAGACACATAATCCNAATGACGACGAACAATATTTTCTAATCTGTGTACATCTAAAAACTCATCACAATCACTTCGGACATAAATCTTTATCTCTGTACCCCGATTTGTCATATCTGCATCAGCCAGAGTATAAGATCCATCACCTGTAGAATCCCATGAGACTGCTGTAGCANCAACTTCTGCCGACCTAGTCGTCACAACGACACGATCTGCAACCATAAAAACAGAATAAAATCCAACACCAAANTGACCTATTAATTTGAGTTGCTGTTCCTTCTCAGACTCACTCGCTTCACTGAGATTCTTTACAAAGTCGGCCGACCCTGAATGAGCTATAGTTCCGATATTCTCATTTACCTCATCACGCGTCATACCAATACCTGTATCACAGATCGTTAATGTCTTATTCTCAGANGANACATCTATTGATATTTCCAAATCCGCATCAGCATCCAAAATATTTTTATCTACAAGTGCCCGATGGTGCACTTTGCCTAATGCATCAGATGCATTAGATATTAATTCTCGCAAAAATACATCTTTATCCGTATAAAGAGAGTGAATNAGTAATTGCAACAGTTGTTGTACTTCAGTTTGAAAAGCCCGCTCTTCTACACCGTTATTTTCTTTTTCATCCTCAGCAGACATTGTAATAAACTCCTCACTAATNAAGTTGAACGACTATCGGTAAAATGGATTTTGATAAGCTTTAAAAGTTAAGAAACCCTAATACCTTGGCAAGACATTCAGCAAATATCANATCACTATTATATCGTGTTTGACAGGAATCCCCCGTCAACACGTAAGTCCGTTCCCGTCACAAATCCACTTGCCATAGTTGAAGAAAGAAATACTGCGGCACCCACTAATTCATTCGCATTACCAAACCGGNTTANGGGAGTATGATCCAAAATTTGCTGTGCCCGAGGCGTTGGTGTCCCATCCTCTTCAAAAAGAAGATTCCTATTCTGTTCAGCAGGAAAAAACCCTGGCGTAATNGAATTTACCCGAATACCATTAGAAGCCCATTCTCTAGCTAANAATTGCGTAAAGTTTATAACCGCGGCTTTTGCGGCGGAGTAGGCAACCACACGGGACAAGGGTATATGACCTGCAATTGAAGCGATATTGACTATACTTCCCGATCCTTTTTCTACCATTAATCGACCAAAGACTTGACATGGCAGCAACGCTCCGCCGACCAAATTAAGATCAAAAGCGTCGGACCAGTCAACTAATTTAATATCTTCAACCAGTAATCTGTCTGTAACCGTNGCTTTTGGTTGATTACCTCCAGCAGCATTGATTAAAACATCAATATCTCCAAATTTTTCGTGCAAAACGCTTTGAGCATACTCTAACGACTCAATATTCATAGCATTACACTTAACGAATTCAGCCGTTCCCCCCGCTTTGACTATATCTGAACAGACACCGAAACCTCNCCCCTGATCACGTCCCAGAATACCAACAATAGCCCCATGACCCGCAAGACCTTTTGCAATAGCCCCCCCTAAAACACCAGTCCCACCAATAACAGCAACAACTACACTTTTCAAATCAAAGTAATTCATTTTATAGACCTAAAGCTTTCGATAAGACACCAATCATGGAACCGAAAACGTTACCCCAAACTACTAACCAACCCAAATGCTGCCGAATTANCTTCTCCATCATTTCTTTTACTCGATCAGGAGTTAACTCGTTTAATCTTTCTGTGAGAAGTTCGTCTACGTCTTCTCTCAAAGAATCAACATCGACCAAAGAATTCCCAAATTCAGAAGCTAATAAAGGTGCAGCTTTCTCCCCGACTCCAGAAATAAACTGCATTACGATAGGTTTTATGACCTTTGGACCAACCATTTTCAACATTAACCCATGTGGACCTTTCATTAATTCATCAACTTCAGAATCTACAATACTTTCAATGGCCGGGGATCCAAGTAAATCTTTTATCTTCACAACAATATCTGATTCGGTCAATTTGTCATTAAATTGAGAATCGAAGAAACGTTCTATATGATCCCGATCGAAAAAATAATGCATTATAGCATCTTTCACTGCCTGCCTTATTTCGCGAAATCGATTAGGAATTACCGCAGATCCATAGAGAAAAGGAATACGGTCAAACAACATTTTTACAGCCAACCAATTAGTGATACCACCTGCAAAACCAAAAAGACCGGCAGCTAATATCCACTCTGCGTAGACTATGTCAGGTGTACAAAACACACCAAGTATAAGCATCAAAAAAGTAATAGAGTTACTCAATCTACCTTTTTCTAAATTAATTCCCTTCATAGCTTTATACCCCGATCAAAGCCGATCAGATATTTCATAATTTTATATGATTCTTTCTTTTATCTGCATGTCGATCGAAAGCCAAATCAATCAAACGATCAATCAATTCGGGATAAGCCACGCCACTTTTTTCCCAAAGTAATGGATACATACTCACAGGCGTAAAACCGGGCATTGTATTGATCTCATTAATATAAATTTCATTGCTTTCCATTCGAACAAAAAAATCTACTCGAGAAAGGCCACTTCCGCCCACAGCACAAAAACCCCGAACTGCCAACTGACGCAATTCATCAGATAATTTATT
>NZPK01000028.1 GCA_002693325.1 Gemmatimonadota bacterium
CTTTATGACACAAAAAATGGCAGCTATCGAAAATCCGGATAAAGATTTTATGAACCTTACCTATCAAGCGCTAATTGATTAAAGTTATCTTAGATATTTAGTAAACCCAAACTAATATGATAGCCAAAACCAATTTTACCTGTCTAAAGAGGATAATGTTATGCGCTCACTATTGATGCTTATTTTCGTACTGTTATTCACAAATGGAATCTCATACGCCGAACCAAAAAAGTGGCAACAGGGAAAAGGCTGGGGCTGGGTTTGGGGAGCAGAAGACGAAGTTGGTGCATTGAATGAAATGGATAATAATTCAGTTCTCAAAGCACTTAGCATCGTTAAAAAAGGAGAGATTAAAGACCTCGGCATTAATTATGATCGTAGTTCCTACAAATGGCCCGGCCATTCGCCTGGTGAAATCATGACATTTCGCACACCGGCCGGAGTAAAAACACAGAGGGATTTGGATTTCACGTTTCCAGAGAACGGAAACAGCTCCGAAACCACTTGGCATTCGTGTGCGCTTTTCATAAACGACAACGTTGCAACCCAAATAGATGGTTTAGGCCACGCCGTTACTGGAAAAGACAATCATTGGTATAATGGATTTACCGAATCAGATTGGGGTGGCGATTGGGGTATCCGCAAAGCCGGCGCAGAAACTATACCGCCCATAATTGCCAGAGGTATTCTAATTGACATTGCCGGATTCAAAAGTTTAGACGCTTTGCCATCGCAATACATAATCACTCCCGAGGACTTACAAGGCGCACTCAGAAAACAAAAAACAGATTTGCGATTTGGTGACGTTGTGCTTATTCGAACAGGTACGCTTCGATATTGGAACGATGTCGGCGCCAATCAAGAAAAAATTGGCGAACATGACTCCGCAGGTATTCAATTACCCGCTGCGAAATGGCTTGTAGAAGAAAAAGGAGCTATAATGATAGGTTCCGATACCAGTGGGTTGGAGCAAATGGCTACACCACCAGAAAATAGTGACAGTTTTATGCCTGTACATAACTATCTCCTGATCGAACAGGGCGTGCACATTGCAGAATTCCATTACTTAGAGGATTTAGCAAAAGAAAAAGTTTATGAATTCACTTATGTTGCAACAACGAACAAAATTAAGGGTACAACCGCTGGCTTTACGATGCGGCCCTTAGCAATATATTAATCTCGGTTTTACCAAGGATGAGTAAATGCTAGATCAAGACCAAATAGAGAATTTTAAGAAAAATGGACATCTAATTCTTCGAGGCTTTATCAACGAAGTGACTGTCTCCACTTGGCAGAGCCAATTCTGGGATCATCTGAGTTGTCGAATCGATCAGCCCGAAAAGTGGCCGGATAAGGTCGAAGGCTTTCAGCCATCACCACTTTTTGGGAGCATGCCTGAATTAACATCTATTGCAGAGCAATTTGGAGGTGGAAACTTCAGTGGTGGCGGATGTGGCGTCTTGACTAGATGGCCGGACACCGATCAATCCTGGTCTATGCCGGATACGGGACATTTAGATGGCTATCCAGGTGAAGGTTGTCAGGCTGTTTTAATGATGGGAGCAACAACATACTTGCATGATGTCGAGTCAAAAGGCGGGGCCTATGTTTACTGGCCAGGAAGTCACCATTTAGCTCATCGCTACTTTCGAAAATATCCTGACCGGATTGAAGGCACCTTCAGAGAAACGCCTGAATGGGAAAATCGAGGTTGGGGAATTTTCTCAGACGATAATGACGAACCTCCTCGAGAATTTCTTGCAAAAGCAGGAGATGTAATCCTATGGCATGGTTGGCTATGCCACTCTGGATCGGCTAATATCAATCCCTCACCAAGAGTAGGATTCTTCGCTCGATGGACTCACAATGACGATACGGGAATACGGAAATCTATTCCTGAAGACCCGTGGCATCACTGGTCCATTTAGTCCACTTACTGCAAATTATTATGAAAATTTTAAACATTGAAGCAATTCCTATTTTAGTCCCACTAAAACAGGGCCTTACAACAAAAACCGCTCATGGAGAACACATCGATTCTCCGTATGTAATCGTACGTATTCATACAGATGAGGGCCTCGTAGGACTAGGGGAAGCTACGTTGGCACCCCGTTGGAGTGGAGAGACGAGTGCCTCGTGTGTCGCCGCAATAGAACAGATTTTCAACCCTCTGTTAATCGGTAAAGATCCTACTCGAATTAATCAGATTCGACCTTTAATGGACAAAGCATTGGTACATAATCCTTTCACTAAAGCCGCAATTGAAATGGGACTCTGGGATATAACAGGAAAAACAGTCGGAAAATCTTTATGTGAACTTTTAGGAGGAGCTATTCACACAGAAATTCCGATAAAGATGGTCGTGGGTGCCTTCCCTGTTGAAAAAGCCGTTGCCTTAGCAGAAAAATTCCTCGGCTGGGGCGTTTTAAGCCTAAAAGTGAAAGTAGGTCTTGATCCATACGAAGACATAGAGCGAGTGTCCGCTATTCATGCCATAGCCGATAGAAATATAACTATTGGGGTTGATGCTAACGGAGGTTGGAAACCCACTATCGCGCGTGATATGCTAAACCGCTTAGCCAAATTCGACCTTCTCTTTGCTGAACAACCTATTGCTCCTACCAGTATCGAGTCTTTAGCAGAATTACGTGAGAATAGCAACATCCCCATTATGGCTGACGAAAGTGTTTTTACGCTGTCAGATGCATGGAATATTTGTACAAATAATGCGGCGGATATATTGAGTATATATCCAGGCAAGCATGGCGGTATTTCAAATACATTGGAAATAGCTAACGTCGCCTACGCAGCAGGGCTAAACTGTCACATCGGCAGTAATTTGGAATTGGGGATAGGAACAGCTGCAATGCTACAGGTCGCGGCCACTTCAAATTGTGTCGACAGTAAATCCTTCCCTGCTGATCTTATCGGACCATTATACCATGAAGCGGATTTATTGAGGACACCCCTCAAATTAGGACCCGAAGTTGCTAAAATACCAGAGGGTCCTGGATTAGGCATAGAATTAGATGAAGAGCAACTCGAACAGTTCCGCGTAAATTAATATCCGCCCCCATCCTGTGGCACAAAACCCGTAAGTTTATCAGCGTGTGTTAAGTCAACCCAGCGATAATTATTGTTGGACACTGCATAACATACGCCGTACAAGGGGTCCGACGTTCGGTCTAATGCTTTTTCGAAACTGTGTACAATATCGCGATGACTACACCAGATCGAGTTAGAAAAAAGACCTTGCGCCTCATTCTCTTTATTAACCCAACCGATCCGAAGACATATCACCGACAACCCATGCGCATCAGCATACGTCCGACAAGCCCCTTCTGCCCATACCTTACTCATAGAATAGGGTTCCGTTGGCCTTATGGGATCATCATGAGTAACACATTCAAAATCCTTTGGTATATCTTTGATTCTCTCTTCAAAAATGGATTTGTAGGGTTCAACATATTTCGCATAGCCCCACGTAGTCATAATAGTACTTGCGTAAACCATTCTCTTTATCTCATGCTTTCTAGCAGCTTCTAGTACATTAAATGTACCACGAATATTACTGTCTAAAACATCATCGAAGGTATCCTCCGGACCTGGCACAGCTCCAATATGCAATACGGCATCCATGCCCTCAAAGGCGGCATGAACCGCTTGGCTATCACTTAGGTCTGCGATACAAAAATGTGTGTCGGGGATAACCTTTCTCGCGTCTAAATCTGCACGGTGAGAGCTGACAGCGCGTCGTCCACTGCCAAACAATTCGTAACGATCCGGCCACTGACTTAAGTGCTTGAAAACTAAATTGCCAATCAGTCCATATGCGCCAGTTATGTGAATTTTTAGTGGATGCATAACTTTTAAACCTTTTAAATCTAATCAACTGTATTTAGATGTCGGAATATTTATCGATCGGATTCGAGTGAACTATCCGTTCCTTTTGTTGCTGCAAAAAATTTATCTCTTTTTGAGTTGTGGCTATTTCTTCCCCGGTCGTAAGTACTTCTAATTGTAAACTCGCACTATGAGTTTCTCCTGGTAGAAGGTTTACCAACCTACCTTTCGACCTTTCGAAAGCCTTTCCGTTAGGGTAATCTGTCGCCGGTTCCAACCCAGTTACGTAACCATCAGCTAAAGAAGCTGTGTTTTTCCATTGAGTAAATGCTGGCAACTCATTCTTATTAAAACGTAGAACCAATGCTCTATCTGCTCCGGCATTACGCAACATCGCCAAAGTCGCGCCGTCTTTGTTTGCCAATAAGTCATACCAATAAACCTGTTCAACATAACCCTGCGTTGGACCAAGATATGACTCGTAGGAATCA
Source organism: Gemmatimonadota bacterium (assembly GCA_002693325.1). GTDB lineage: Bacteria > Latescibacterota > UBA2968 > UBA8231 > UBA8231. The sequence continues at coordinate 4,335 of NZPK01000028.1, forward strand.
AGACCTTCAACGGCCCTCTCATCCCGAGGTGCAACCTCAGCTGCAGGCACCGACAATATCGAACCCTCCTGAAGAAACGGCTCTCCAAAGTTGCAGTGATAGAGTAACTCCATTTCGGCTGAAATACCTTTCATGTTTGTCACTTCATCTTCAATACGGAGAATATTAGAATCAGCAAATGTAGTTATCTTAGCTACAAGCTCATATTGAGGACAAAAAAGGCCGGCTTCTTGTACTCGACCAACTACTATTAGTTTATCCGGATCCCCCGGCAAAACAGAAATCTCTACTCGCCAGGCTGGCAGGTTCGCAATTTTTCCATGAAGCGTAAGTTCCACTTCAGTTGGTATACCCATATTATTTGGAACAATGTCCTGACCTGGTGCTCCGGTAGAATCCAAACCGCATCGTACAATAGCTTCATCAAAACCTGATAACCAACCAAGACCTCCACGATCTTGTAAATCGACATAACTTGGGTGCACAGGTCCACGGACTGGTGAATTCCAACCAATATCTAAGCCACGATACTGGCCCTTCCATATACCCATGCCCCTTGAAGGAATGATACTAAAGGATAGAGCCCCATTATCAACTTCAATAATGTCTACTCCATCAGAAGGTCCGCCTTTNATAACTCGCTTANGAATAGACCAGTTACTATTAAGGCCCAAATCTGCTGGCAGCAATTGAAATTCTTTGTGCCAAATATCAGCTTCATTATCGGTAATAACCCATTTATTTAATTTAGTCATTTTTCCCTCTTGCTTTGATTCTCTTACTAAAGAGCATAGGATACAATATGCAACTTAAACACGGCCATAGCCAAAATAGAATACAAACTAATACTATTGTTTCGTCACTCCATCTGAGCTATTTTGCTGTTTAGAGACACTATTTTTCTTGATAAGAAAAGGAAATCTAATTTGCAAAAAATATCAAAAGAATTATTGGGTAAAACAGAAGCTGAAATAAGTAGTATGGGCTTTGGAGGTGCTCCCATTGGTGATCTGTTTGAAAAGGTCTCAGAAGACAGCGCTCAAGCCACTCTGCAGGCTGCATGGAAAACAGGTATACGTTACTTCGACACCTCTCCATTTTACGGATATGGTAAAAGTGAACATCGGCTTGGTTATTTTCTTAGAGAAAAACCACGGGACGAATTTGTAATTTCAACTAAAGTCGGAAGGGTATTCAAAGCCGCTCGAAGTTTAAAAACATTTGATCCCGGGGGATGGGTGGGCGGCCTCCCTTTTACATTTCATTTTGATTATAGCTACGACGGGATTATGAGGTCCTGGGAAGACAGCCTTACTCGCATGGGTTTAAATTCGGTCGATCTTTTACTTATTCATGACTTAGACAGTTTTTTTCATGACAGTGAAGANAGATTTTCNGCNTACTTGAAACAACTAATNACAAGTGGTTGGCGTGCACTCTCCGAATTAAAAGACCAAGGACTGATAAAAGGAATAGGTGCAGGACTGAACCGAATGGGAGCACTTCCCAGATTACTTGACGCGGTAGACTTAGATTTTTCAATCGTTGCCATGCCATATACACTTCTGGACCAGGAAGTACTTGATAGCGAATTTCCTTTATGCAACAGACAAAATGTCAACATCATTATAGGATCCGTATTTGCTTCAGGAATATTGGTGCATGGACCTGTGAAAGAAGCTAGATACGCCTACGCTCCTGCTACAGATGAAATCAGAAAAAAAACACAAGAAATTCAAGACGTCTGTCACGGTTATGATGTTCCACTCCCAGCAGCTGCCTTACAATTCCCGCTAGCCCACCCTCTTGTAACTTCAATTATCCCGGGGGCAATGGCTCCAGAGCATGTCCAAACCAATGTAGAATGGTTTAAACACCCGATACCTGAAGAATTGTGGCGTGAATTAAAAGAGCGAACGCTTATTCGAGAGGACGCCCCAACACCTTGATATCAGTGATTATTTCAAACTTGCATTTCGTTAAAAATTATCGGGCTGTATCTTTCATCTTTTAGATTTGAAACGTAGTAATTTTTATCGCCAGGAACAGGGGTAGCTTGCTGGTTCCGTAGGTGAATAGCTAGGCTTACACGAGGCTTGGCGGATTCATTTGCTAAGCTACCGTGAACAGTTAGACAATGATGTAGACTAACACGCCCCTTCGGTAATACGGCAACTTTTTCAATCCACGGCTCATCTATTACACTTTCAATATTTTCTTTCAACTCTTCCTGTTCTGATCGGAAGAAATCGCCTCTGTTCAAGAATCCCCACCGATGGGAATTAGCGACAAAACGCATTGGACCTGATTTTTCATCGACTTCACTTAGTGCGATCCAAGCCGTGAATAGTCCATCTTCGCCTTCCCAACATTGCCAATACTGAAAATCCTGATGCCAACCAACATGGCCATTTGTTCCTGAACCAGGGGGCTTAATAAGTAATTGCGTTGCCCAAACTTGCACAAAGGATGATTGCGTAATTTCAGCTACTCGGTATCCGATTTTAGACTTAGTTATTAAATCGTACAATCCCCTACTTGCTAAGTGAGCGTCGTTTATTTTGCAAAGATGATTGGCTTCATAACCCGGATGCGATGACGGGGGTGTTCCGGTATCAAAATATCCATCACGGACCTGCGAAACCGCTATCGACGCGATTTTTAACTGCTCCGATGTTATGGCATCTTCCGGCAAACAGCAAAAACCGCTTTTTTCGTAGGCTTTGGCCTGCGCTCTATTGGATATGTTGATTTCTAATTTTTCCAAAACAACCTCACTTAATTAAGAATTCTGTCATCCTCAATGAACTGACGCGCTTATCTTCTAAATGGCACTCAACATCCGGATATAGAGCATACGCTGCATTACTCCAAATTAAATCGCCATCTCCGATATTGTGTAACAACACTTCAGAAGAAGCTAATAACGCAGCAGCATTATCCAAACCTCCAGCATAAAAAATTCCAGGAATTTTCAATTCGTTAATATACGCGGCGGGATTAGTAAAATCGAATCGGTCCATATCCAATAAAAACCTTACTCTGTTTTGGGGACTAATACATGCTCCAGCTATCAGAGACCACAAGCCCGCTTTACCATAGCCAACTACATTAATAATTTCCGTCTCTTCTTGGTCAAGAATAAACCTTAATAATCGTCCAATATCCCCGATTTTTTCGGCTAAATCACTGCGATTAAACGTCGAAAAGAACTTAGTGCTTCCACGAGGATTTTCAGGATTCTGCGGACCTACATTTTTCCCCGTACCGAAACAATCCGGCACATAAATAGACTGACTATTGTTGAGTAATTTTGAAACCAATGGGGGATATACGGCCTCCATCCCCAGTGGGTGAATGAGTAATGTCGCAACACGACTACATCCACTCGAACGGAATACTCGAATTGGCACTTTTAATTTGCGAGAAGTACACAAAAGGTTTCCTTCTTCGCATTGGAGCTTATTCCACGCCGCGCGCTCGGTCATCAACGATAATTGGATTTCTTCAAACCCTATACTCAGTCGCAAATTTTTACCTAAAACACATCTGTTTTGTTCTAAAATGTTTTTATCTTTTGGATAAAAATATTGCAGCGATTGCATTGCCTGGCTTTTCCATACACTAAACAGGGCCTCGTGGTTCAAGAGGGCTCCTTCGGGCAAATCATCATAAAATGCTAAAAGATTTTCCCGTGGTTCTGTTTCATACGCAGGCTCTTCATAATCTTCCGGAACAGTCAAATTTAAAGTCCGTCCCAACCAACGATATACTGCTTCCCGCATAGCTTTATTGTAACCGTGCGGTGCATCAATTTGGATCTGTTCAACATTTTCTTCTAATCCGTATAAACCATAAATCGAACGAATAGCCGGATATTCCACATCGGGAGTATGTCTGGTCCAATCCTGACTTGAATTCACTAATAAAAGTGGCTTTGGTGCAATCATCGCGCCAATCTCTACATTGTTTGTATCAAAACGCAAACCTGGAGCATTCTCGCATACACATCCCCCCTGCATCATAGAGGAGACCATGCAAACTGGTGCTGCGGCAGTTAATCGATCATCGACAGCATACAGATTATACGTTTGAGTCCCACCTCCAGATTCACCCGTACACACTAATCTTTTTGAATCTACCTCCGGCAGGCCTTCCAAAAAATCCAATGCCCTAATTGAATTCCAAAGTTGTAACCCTAGTAGATTAAAGTTCCAGAGNATCGTTTCANCTGATGCTTCCGTCCATGCAGCACGGTGGACCTTTCCGTAAGTCACTTCCTGATACCCTCCGGACAGGTGACGTGCACTGTCATTATAATCNACCATATCCCACATAAAGGCTGTGCACCCTATCCGNGCCAATGTTAGTCCTCTTGCTTGATATGATGCNGCATNNCTCTCATTAAGNCTTCCNAGATCAGAGTGACCATGAGGTGCCAATATTCCCGGATGACTATTAGGTTTTGGGTCTATTGGACGATAAAGCGATCCTCCTACAAAAAAATTTGGTAGGCTTTGAAATACGACTTTTTGTATCGTATAACCATCCCGTTCCAAACGATTCCCAAGTTGAGTATTTAGTGGAGCTTTTTCGGGCAACGGTAAGAGTCCTGCAGCAAACAAAATTTGCTCCCTTAGGAACGCACGTTTTATTTCCCACGAAGCTTTATCAGAATAAGAATTCGGTTCAAATTTAGTATCTGTATGTGGTAAGTTTTGCCATCTCGAATCCATCANTTAAACCTTTCAAAGTNACAATAAANGACTGTTTTTACCGTAAAAGCGCTNNTANACATCGAATNTTCNNTATTCTNATTTTTANCTGCTAAATGATTCTATGTTTTTTGAAGTGCACCTATTAGGTCCAACTTATCATCTCCTAAATATCCGTATCGATTAATCCATAATCCATCNACAGAGCTCTCGGCCACTAAGGCAAGGCGCCTTGCAAAATCACTCGTAGGACCATAGCCGTGAACCAATGGCGTAATAGAAACATTTTTGCCTGCAATGGATCTAACTTGCCTTATCTTTCTCTTTTGGGGTGAATCGGCTACTGCATGCGGTTGGTCAGGTTTAGGATAACCGTAATCCGATAAGCTTTCTGCATGTATCTCATCTCCAAGATCAAAAACGTTAGCCAAAGAGCGGACTACCAAACCCTCTTCAAGTTCCAAATTGTTATCCAAGATCACTCGACCCCAAAATTCAACCATTGCAGTCCANTGCATCGTATAAAGTTTCGGAGAAAAAGCNTTACAAAATTCCGAAGCACGGCCAAAGTCAAAGCCCGTTAAAAGTGTATAAGGTGGCATGAANGTATTAGCTGACAATTCTTTTTCATCACCACCATATGCTGTAANTGCTTCACGCCACTCTCTGAGTATATCAACCGACAAGTCCGCTTTCAGCCGAAACCACTCGGCTATATGCGGATTTCCACGCAGAAAATTCACAAATGCAAAGCGACCAAAGTCGGGAGAAGCCCAATCCCACAAATCCTCGTTTTTAAGCTCACCATGAATCGTTTTATAAAATTTACCTACNGCNTCCTTCATAGGACACATTTTGTATCCATGGTCCGTCCCCCAATTAATAACATGAGGACTAAAATCCTGGAACGCTTCATCGAGCTTGTAACATGGATATTCTGGCCAATCTGGTCTAAATCCGGTTATCTGGGGATACGCCTCTACCAAATCTCGAACATATGCTCGGATATAGCTACGGACAGCTGGGCTTGCAAGGCTAGCCGTATTAGCCATGCGATTAACAGGCAACCTCCCATCAGGCAGTCGTGGTAAATCGTCGTCGCGAATATTAGGAGGCTGTACGGCACCAACCTGCAGATATACTTTTAAACCTGCTGACACTGCCTCTGATATAAATTCGGCAATAACGTATCCATAATCTTTAGTTAAATCATCAGCTTTACGCGGTTTATAAGGAGTATCTGAATAATAATCAATTTTAGGAACATAGCTAGGACTCCCCCGAACCCACAACGAGCGACGGCCCCACAATTTTCGGTCAAACAATCGCGGACTGCTCCCTGCATCATCTGGGGGTTGAAATGATCCTGTCCCATCCGGAGCAGGAAACGTCACGGTTGGATTGCAAGCCACCGCAGTTGCTCCGCACCGCGTTATATTTTGCAGGACTGAATCAATCCCTTCAGATAAAATGTAATCTCCCAAAACTGTTATCCCTAGAAAATCTAAGCGGCTCATTCGAACTAACCTCTTTCGGTTTCTCACATATCTTGAATAATATCTTCCACTAAGAGCTTGACAATAAATAAAGCACCACATAACTTATGTTTGACTAGCCTAACATTAGGTTATTAAGCACAACAAACGTATTAGGCAGTCCCCTATGGTCTGGTTGTATAACATATCGGCTTGATTGTTCATTCTCAGGTAAAAANACTCTCTGCGACGGGACGGTAATAATGCAAATACTCTACAAAAATGAACCCCTCACTACGATTTATCGGTGCGATGAAGGAGGTATTCACTTGGTAACACACAACGTCAACATCGGCATGCAGGTTAGCGAATTCTGTCGCCTACACGAAGAGGTTCAAAGCGCTTTCTTGGCTTACGAAGCAAATCAATGGCCTTCTTCCTACATCGCGTTGTCTTATCAAACTACGGTCGTCTGTCTAAACTCCAGTGATCTTCCTGAATTATCCGAGGCTATGCAAACAGCTGTTGATATTATCCAAGATAGCGATGGATTCGCTTTAATGGAAACTCTAGATAATTCACACTCTAGCGGTGCACATCTTTCAAGCATACCTGAACCAGGATATAAAAACAAACAACAGGATTCGTTTCGCTTAAATAAAAACTAAAAACCTCTCAACATATGATATGCATTCTGAACATTTGGGTCCTAAGATAAACCACGCCCGTGGAGTATTAACAAAATGCGAATTCTTTTTAAAAACCCACCGTTGTGCACCATTTACCTTTGTGAGCGTGGCGGAATCCACATTGTGACGCATAATGTAAATGTGGGTATGCCGTTAGAAAAATTCCACAAACTCAATACAGAGCTACAAAAGGCATTAATTCGGTTTGAATTAGGTCAATGGCCAAGTCCGTATATAGCCGTAACCTATAATACTACCGTGATATGTCTCAATATAGACGACCTACCCGAATTTTCTCAAGCAATGGCAAGCACGGCTGATCTTTGCAGGGAGGTATCCGAATTTGGCTTTGTACCAGCTGCTGACCACAAACAATGTTCCGTCGATCTACCTACAGTTTCGGCTCTCCCGATAAAAAATAGTCAAAATACACAAAAAAATTTTCTTCCCTTAAACCCAAATTAAGCTTCAAAACCCACCATATTTTAAATTTGATTCTCTGCTCATCGAGGCTAAAAAAAGAATCCGATTCATTCTATTATTCCACCTTAAAGAATAAAATCGCTTTACCGTTTTCAATTTAAACACTGGTGTATGTGACAAGTCACCCGTAACTTTATCACCAAATAAGATTAATTTTATTCAAAGGTAACCATGGATAAAGATTCTCTATCTCCTTCAATGTTCATCGGCGTTCAAGGAGACGACATTATTTCATTCGGCTCAGGTCAACCAGACCTTCCGCCACCAGAAGATGTATACCATATCTTACCGAATTACAGAGACTTTAAATACGGTCTGATTCAAGGAACGATTGAATTACGGGAGGCACTAGCCCGTCAATATCCGCAGTCAACTGCGGAAAGCTTCGTTGTAACCAATGGCGCATCTGAAGCTATTGACCTAGTATTGCGTACTATAGCTCAGCGACAGGATGGTGACCAAAACAAAGTTTTAATCGTCCGTCCCTACTACTATTCATACCCACACATGGTGAGATTTGCTGGTATGAAGCCGATCTTCACCGATTCAATTGATGGCAGAATCAATCTAAAGGACTTCGCTGAAAAAGTAACGGACTGCAAAGCAGTCATTATAAATTCGCCTTCTAATCCAACCGGAAGAGTTGAAACAATTGAGACTCTTAAAGAAATCGAAAAGATCACCAGCGAATTAGGCGTATACGTTTTGTCTGATGAGGTCTACAAAGATCTCATGTATGTAAGAGAGAATTATTTAATAGAAGGCCCCCACGTCGTCACCATAAACTCGTTTTCCAAAACTTTTGCGATGTGTGGATTCAGAGTCGGTTTCATGTGGTCTTTAGACCAAGCTTTAGTAAATGACGCTATCGGCATCAAAACTCACACCTCAATGAATACCAATATNTTAGGTCAAGAAATGGCCCTTGCAGCCACCAAAGTACCTGCTTCATTTATCGAAGACCAACTTGAAATATGGCGGCANCGNCGCGANCTCATTTANAACGGTCTCNTNAAATTAGGATTAGATCTTTGGAAACCAGAGGGTGCGTTCTATGTCATGCCCAAAGTAGACANTCCCACNGANTTCGTTTGGGATNTATATAATGACTACAAAGTCATCACATATTTAGGCGAATGGTTTGGATCACCCGACCGNGTACGTCTATCCTANGCCCTAGATGCCGAAAAAATCGAGATAGGNCTTGAGCGTATAGGAAAATANCTTGCNNCNAGATNANTTGATCAGAANAAGNGTATCTTATTTCTTTCATCCCAATTACTTATAAGCACCAATTATTACGCGAAAATTGCAAAAATGTTAATTGCTATNGATGGGAGACCATTTCAAGGGAATATCACTGGAGTAGGCAGGTATGTGTGCGAAATATGTGCCCTTTTGGACAGATCTCTGCAAAACACATCATTCCATATTTACTCAAATCGACCGATATCAATCGAGCCTTTTTCGTCACGTTGGGAGTTTCGCTATGAGAATAATGTCTGCCGAAAAAAACTTCATCCGCCATTATGGTTAAAATTCTTCTCCGCAAAATTAATTAATAGAGACGAACCTACATGCTTCTGGGGTCCTGCATCTTTTTTACCCTTTGGATTAAAAAAGGGTATAAAGAGCCTCCTGACGGTTCATGACCTAAACTACCTGATTGCACCGGAAACTATGACAATCATGTATCAACTTTTTTTCAGGTTGTTTTTTAAATCTGAATTAAGAAGAGCCCATTTAATATCTACTAATTCACAAGGTACATCCAACCGTCTTGAACACTTCTTCTCTAAAAAAGCAGACATAGTTGTCCCTCCGTCTGTAAATAGAAAGAAATTTTATCCCCCTAGCACAAACATATCACAGATCATAAAGAAAAAATATAACTTAGAGGATGACTATTTTCTTTCGGTTTCAACTCTTGAGCCCAGAAAAAACCTTGACGTTTTAATCAATGGTTTCGAATTATTTCTTAAAGAAAACCCAGAAAAAAATTGTAAGCTAGTTCTTGTTGGTGGTAGTGGATGGAAAAACAAGGGCCTTTTGAATCGCATCTCAAATAATTCGTCTATTCAACGGCTTGGTTTTGTTCCAGACGAGGACCTCCCCGCTTTATACGCTAACGCCATATCACTCATCTTTCCCTCAAAGTATGAAGGTTTCGGTATACCAGTCCTAGAGGCTCGCCTCTGTGGTACGACAACAATTGCGTCAGATATAAGTGAGATCCGCGAAGCAGGTGGAGACGATACTGTCTATATAAAACCCAATGCCCAAAATATCGCTGCAGCAATGGAAAAGGTTTGGAATGAACCTCCTAAGGTAATTTCAACTGACTTTCTCACTTGGGAGGAAAGTGGTGAACGAATTTCGCGTGCGCTAATTGAAATTAGTCAAAAATAATCGTATCCTCTCCGTATGAGTAGCGATGTGTGGAAGCTTACACGAAATTAGCTGTATTGGTTTACTCCTGAAGTCTTCAAAAGGTACTTTCTTTATTCGTCATGGAACACCACCGTGAGCTACTCAAATAGTTTAAAAGCGATTCATTCGCCTCTGGCGATTTAATCCGTTGTAATGCCGTTACACTATGACCGCTTACATATCGATTTTCATCATCATATAAGGCTTTGGTTAATGCTTTGACCGCTGATCCTGCTTTGGAACCAATACGAGCCAAACCATAAGCTGCCTCATATCGAACTTGACCGCTATCATCTTTTAGTAGGGAACTCAAAGCGCGGACAATTTCATCCGTCTCACAAGACACAAAACCCAAAGCCTCTGCTACCGTAAAACGAACCAACTCAGACTCGTCCGAGACAAGTTTCGTTAAAGCGAGTCCGGCCTCACTCCCCGATAGTTTTCCCATGTCTCCTAATGCAAATGCACAAAAAGCGCGGTGCGAGGCCTCCTCCGATTTCAACCCGCCCAATAAAGTCGGAACTGCCAAACCGCCCATCTGTGCAAGGCCATGAGCGGCAACTAGACGAACATCTTCAGACCGATCGGACAAACGTTCTGACAAAACTGCCAATGCGTTTGATCCAAGAGCACCTAAAGCATAAGCAGCATTTAATCGTAATTCCTCATTTGAATCTGCCAACAGGACGGCTAAATTATCAACCACAGTAACAGAGGGATCTCTTAAAAAGCCAAGACCACTTATAGCCCTAAGACGGACTGAATCATCTTCATCATGCAATTCTGCAAGTAAAGAGTCTTTTGAAATCCCAGGAGAAACGTCAAGGGTGCCGCCACCACAGTGCCAATCCCAATGCTTCGCCCAAAGGAACCGATCTTTGGATCCGTTCCATCTACGATTCGAACAATTCCAAGCAGGAACAACTGGCTCACTCATTCTAGTAAACTGAAACTTCATCATATAACGCATCTGCGATAGAGTATTGGGGTACGCTCGGTGCCACAAATCAAAGTGGACTAATGCGCAAGTACCCGCTTCACCAGTAATTGGCAAATGTTGTTCATCTTTTTCGTTTTCGCAACGACCTTCCGAACAATGAGTACCCGGAATAACACCGGTAGGTCCTTTCTCCAACGGTGTATCCTGTGGGTAATAAAAAATCATCGCCCATCTAGTGCGGTGGCTCCGTATTTTCCTAAAACCCCAGTAACTATCTTTATGCCATCCACCTCCCTCATTAGGTCCGCGATTCACATGAGGATGTCGGTGTACATGCATCACATAATCAGGACCCAAAACGCTCGTCAATCCACCCACCACTGCAGGGTCCGAAAATATTTTCCCTAATTCAGGAACCCTAGGCAAGATATTGTTACCCGGATTACCGTCTTTTTCAAAGACTGCTTCGGTTTGTTCATAGATCCGTTCGTGAAAATGCTTAGGTAATTGCGTTTCTAGTTTTACAAAACCATTTGAGAGAAACTTCCGCATTTGTTCGTCATTAAGTAGCGATGTTGAATCTATCACTAGAATTCGCCTCCCATTTATCGTGAACAACGAACTTTTCAAATTGAATTCAAAATAAATACATATACTGGCATTCAATTTACGCTCGTCTTACTTCAGATCAGAATCGGAATATTTCCGATAGAATATCGTTAAAAATTTAATCGTATATTAATAGTTTTTTTAAGAATAAAACAGAGAGAATTTATAAAACCTGTTAATTCCTTCGCAACCAGTTATACCCACATGCAAATGAGGAGGTAACTTTACTGAAACCTCAAAAGATTGTCCGGCAATTTTGATAAAGAGTAAATCTTTTTTCGATCGATCTACTTCAAGTAAGTGCCTTTGTTTGGGTGGAAATTTTAAAGGGAAAAAAGCTATTTTTTCCCAGCTAGGTCCAGCAGGCATATTCCAAAAATGTGACCATACATTTATACCTTCGTCAAAAAGAACAATCTCGACATGTTCCCGATAAACAAAATATCCCGTGGAATCTTTTGGCGGATGTCCAGATAAAACAATCAAAGGTGCCATACGGTCGTCAAAACTCATCTCGACGCCGACAGAGAAATCTGTTACGGGCTCTCGATAAAGCATACTTGCATATGTTCTTGAGGCTTCAGAGCTCATCAAAGAAGTTTGCTCTACGTCTTCCGGAACCCAATTGTGTATATGGTCTATCTCTTGAATCCACTTACCTTTATCCTCCCAACGCGGGCTCTTAACAGACATCCAATCGTTTATGTCCCATTCTGAATCGGAGAATACACAAGAGTAACTGATGTCCATCTTCAATTTTCGCTTCCGCTCAATTTTGGAAACAGGTTGTATATTTTTTTTAAGGCACTCCTATTAGATGTATTTTCCATATCGAAAAGTAAATCGGAAACTACCTCTGCCTTGTTTAAATTTTCAACTAGTGGCTGAATTTGATCAAATCTGCAGAGAGGCGTTTCAACATAGGGAAAGTATCCAGGCCCCTTTTCCTCAATCACCCCCAGCATATTTTGGAATGCAGTCATAGGCGATAGTTTTAAAAAGACCAAAGCTGAGCTTGATCTTATAACATTCAAACTAGACTGATCCGACAAAGTTCCCTCTCCGGCTAGGATAAGGCTTTTTGGAGAAGACCGTAAAGCTTTTTGTAAAACCTGATGTTCCAACAATCTTATATTCGGATCTTTCAATGATTTCCGATAATCCCACAAAGATTGGCCGAGGAGGTGCTCTAACCAATGGTCGAGATCAATTAACCTTACACCTGTGAGAGCTGCTAATTCGTAACCNATTTCTCTAAATGGAACACTAAGCATTCCACCTAAAATCACCGAACGANCCATTGAAACGGTAGGNACATAATCGTAATATCCAGTAGTGTTCATTTTTTTTTCATCGCAAATATTTTGAACCAATGCGTCTCATCAATACTCTCCAATTACGCGGTAAACGTATTTTCACAGGATACATTGTTATCTCTGCCTACACTTCAAGATTACCACAGTAGCTCCCCAACNGCCTTCCCCAAANCCGCCNGACCTATATGAGTCTACACTTTCTATANGTTTAAGCAACGAAATTACGGATTTCTTCAAAGCTCCCGTACCTTTACNATGCACCACTCGAACTTCAAAAATCCCGCGTTTTTGACATTCACGAAAATATTCAGGTAATAGTATTTTCAGATCTCTTGGATTGTAAGTATGCAAATCGAGAGTTCCATCGATTNGTACTTCGAAACAGTTATCGTCTGGCAATTTCGAGTTAGCTTCCATACCTATATCCGAGACTAAAAAGGTGAAGAAAAGAATTAGCACCTATGGGGTGGACTAAAAAAAAATCTGGCTTACGTTTTCCACTATAAGTTTTTACCCAAAACAGTCTGGTTTATTCGTGAGAAAAAAATTCACCTGTTTATTTTTGCTCTGTTTATTGAATATACGCATTGAGAATCTCTATGCCGAATTGGACTTTTCCAGCAATATTGAGCTAACTCCAAGGGCTCAAATTGAATTACGACCAGTCGACGTTAAAAATCTGCCNGGCTANACCTTGAACGTTCCTAATGGATTCCGTGCATCATTATTCGCCGATAGCATCCAACATGCTCGCTTTATGGCTGTGAACGAAGATGACGTATTACATGTTGCAAGTTTCAGTACTCGCCGCAGCGGTTACTGGAGTCGTAGCCCCTGGAAGGACGGCGTAATATATGCTCTTCCCGATGTAGACAATAACGGTAGAGCGGATCGCGCTATTATTGCTGCAGATGATCTTGAATGGCCACACAGTATTGCCTTTTACAAAACGGAAATGTACGTCGCCGACCACGATATAATTTACCGTATGCGCGACAAAGATGGCGATGGATACTACGAAGAAAGGGAGCGATTCATAACTGTACCNGGAATAATGGGAAGAGCATCTGAGCATATTACACACAGTCTTGTTTTTGATGAACTTAACGAAAAACTTTTCGTACACGTTGGATCTGGTTGCGATGTATGTCGAGAGGATGATCCGGAACGGGCAACAATTTTACAATTCAATGCCGACGGAAGCGGACGTCGTATCTACGCCAGCGGACTCCGTAATGCTGTTGGGATGGCATTACATCCCCAGACAGGTCAACTGTGGGCAACAAATAACGGACACGACAGAGAGGGCTCAGCAATTCCACCCGAATTGATCAGTATAATTGAGGACGGTTCATTTCATGGATGGCCACTCGCTTATGCGTATCGAAAATGGATAGATTTTACTGTGCCTCATTACAAACGTCACATTCTGCCTTTAACAAATTCGGATAGTTTGCTCGTTAAAAAAATGGCTCGACCTACGGTCTTGGTTGATGCTCATCAGGCTCCGATGGGAATTCACTTCTATACTCATAAACAATTTCCAGCACAATACCATAACCAAGCATTCGTTGCTTTTCATTTTGGAATGACGAGCAGCTTTGACCCCGGCTTCAAAGTTTCTGTAATATTTAGCGAACCAGATGGAAGTAATGCTAAGATAGCAGATTTTGTAACCGGTTTTCGTCCAACAGGGACGAATAGTTACTGGGCTCAACCTATGGGCGTCACAACGGATAATCGAGGCAATTTGTATATCAGCAGTGACAAAAACATTGCAGGTATATATCGAATCCATTACAATCAATGAAAACATCTTACTAAGATCATGGATCCACTTAAATTATGAAAGCTTGTTATTTATTCTTCCTTGCANTTGCCTTAAGTTCAAACCATTCTTTTGGACAAAATGAATACCAGCCGGGAGAGGCTCGTTTAACACCCACCATTGACCTTCACCTACAACCCGTACCTNTCGATGGACTACCAAATAGGACCGTGAACCTGCCGCCAGGCTTCAAGATCAAGGTCTTTTCAAAGAATGTTAAAAAAGCACGGTTCATGGCNTTTGANGATGANGGAANACTNCATGTTGCCAACATGCACACNNNAGGCAATAGTCAGTGGTCCCCCGATCCCGCTCGTAAAAGTAATGTATTAGCAATGCCCGATCGGGATGGTAATGGTGTCGCCGATACAACTTTTGTTGCGGCAGACGGCTTTCTTTGGCCACATAGTGTCGCCTTTTACAAAAACAGACTATATGTCGCTGATCATGATATGATTTATAAGTTGGAAGATCGAGACAATGATGGCTACTACGAAATAAAACACCCTTTTATTAAAGTACCTGGAATTATGGGCCGCTCTTCTGAACATATCACCCACACACTAGTCTTTGACGAAACCGCTGACGAACTTTACCTGCATGCTGGATCTGGTTGTGACTTATGTCGGGAAGATGATCCCGAGCGTGCAACAATATTAAAATTCAGCGCCGATGGAAGTAACAGAAGAATTTTTGCTACGGGTTTGCGTAATGCCATCGGTATGGATCTGCACCCTGTTACTGGGCAACTCTGGGCAAATGGCAACGGCCATGATAGGGAGGGCCAAGCAATACCGCCGGAATGGATCAACATCATAACAGAAAATTCGTTTCATGGATGGCCACTCGCTTACGGTTGGCAAAAATGGGTAGACTTTTCAATANCACANTACCGTAAAGAAATATTTCCACTAACCGCTGATGACAGCACAAATGTAGCCTCTATGCGCCGTCCAGTTGCACTTGTGCCGGCTCATCTTGCNCCCATGGGACTACACTTTTACACCCATAATCAATTTCCTGCTACGTATAAGAATGCTGCCTTTGTCGCATTCCGTGCGGGGGTTCTTGGTAATGATGTCGGTTACAAAGTCTCTGCAGTATTTAGTAACCCTGATGGAACAAATGCTCGCGTCGGGGATTTTTTAACTGGTTTCCGTCCTGATCCTGACAAGAAAAGTTTTTGGGGCACTCCAGTGGGACTTATATCTGACAAAGCAGGATATTTATACCTTAGTAGCGACCGATTCACACAGGCAATTTTTCGAATTGAGGCAAGCCCACTCCAAGGTCTTTGGCAAAATCCTCCTCCCGATAGCCTAAAAATAAACGGCAACCTTCATATTGATTCTATTATCCAAATTATTCGACAGGAACAATCTCACGGACCCATCACAGTAACTGCAGACCTAAGCGAATTTAATGGCCCAAGTAAAATGCCTCTGGAACCTGAGAATGATGATCGCTTTCGTTTTCATACGAGTACTCCAGTAGGCCCAACGAATGGAACAAAAACAATTAAAATACACCTATATCAAGGAAATGATTCTACCTCAGTCGTTAAATCCTTCGTAATACTTCCTGATAAAGATGAAATAGTCTTCGACGATAGCCTTCTTTGGGAACAAGGCGTATTATTCGCCGCTACTGTTTCCAATAGCACAGATACTGTTTATCGGGGTGAAAACTCTATGCGGTTTGACGCAAAAGGATTTACCGTTGGTTGGAAAACAAGAAAAGATATTCGTAGTACTGGGTACGACCGACTGCGTTTTGCTATTCATCNCGGNACCGCTGAAGGAGGATTCAGGCCGGCANTTACCGTCTCAAAATCCAACGGAGAATTTCCAGTAAATATTCTTGAGCNAATAGACTTTTCCAACAAAACNTGGCAAACCGTTGATGTCGCCATTGATGATATCGCAATAAATGGCGTAATTAACGGATTCCGTTTAGCTGGTAGTTTCCGTGGCACTTTCTATGTTGATGACATACATCTTGTTGCTTCACGGATTTCTGAAATATCTACAGTAATCAACGAAAAACCATCTGACCATACTCATAATGCTCTCCACTTAGAAACAAACTATCCGAATCCGTTTAATAGTTCAACAACATTAACATATCACGTGGATTTACCCAGACAGATACAAATAGTCGTATATAATATGAGAGGTCAAAGAATAAAAACCCTCGTTAACAAACCCCACCGAGTTGGAACGTTCCGGAGTACATGGGACGGAACAAACCAAAAAGGTGANCATGTTGGTAGNGGTATATACATTGCGCNTTTGAGCAGCGATAGTGGAAGAAATCAAATNCGCAAGTTACTCTTAATAAAATAACGTTNAAAACTCCTATAAAAGTTTTTTATGTTNCCGCTAAATTTTCCAAAAAAATACCATTTCGAGATAAAAACTGTAAACAAAAATCAGGAAATCCTCGACCCTATTCGACAACAATTTGTTGCACTGACTCCGGAAGAGTGGGTGCGACAGAATTTGATACAGTTCCTTATAAATGAACTTGCGTATCCGAATGGATTAATCAGTGTCGAAAGAACAATCANGTGCTCTAAAAAGATTTACAGAGCGGACTTTATTGTCCATAAAAAAAATGGAAAACCCNTTNTATTAGGNGAATGTAAAGAACCGAAAACAGATATTGGCCAAACNGCATTTGATCAAATAGCAAATTATAATCGCCTACTAAAATGTAAATATCTTTTAGTGAGCAACGGATTAAAACATTATTGCTATTCGATTGACTCTCTATGTGATTCTCATCAATTTTTACCTCAAATCCCCAAGTATTCCGACCTTTGAGTTTTACTAAGACAATGGGTTTCTTTGCGCATGGTATTTAGATAATTCTTCATCCACATTAACCAGAATAATATTTGCCGACACAAGTAATTGGTTGGCCTCATCAAGCATTTCTTCAGCTTCCTCNTACAGTGAATCTGCTTTAGAGAAAGAATCACTTTCTTCTATATTCCAACCTTCCGCAATTTTCCTACATGCTTCTCTTCGCAGNTCTACAACCNGACGGATATTGTTATGTAATTGGCGTAATTTACTAGGTGGCGCAATCCGGTTTAAATGAACACTTATTGCCGCAAGTTGATCATCTAACTCCAAACATACTTTAGCGAAATTCTTACCGGTTNCCTGATCCGCCGACCCAACAGCTCGATCTCGTAAAGTAGCATCGATGACACTAATTTCAGCAATTATCGGATTTAACGTTTCGCGGTAAATCGTAACTGTATCTGCATCGCCGAAAGCGGTATTATCTTTTTTCCCACATCCCAGAAAACAGATTGAAATTAACACAAAAANAGTAGATTTATTCATAGAAAAAGAATTANGGTAAAATACGTTGTCTAAANTCCTCAAGCGTCNTATTNANNCCTTCTTTTCGGTCAACCTGTGGCTGCCATCCGAGTATCTCTTCTGCTCTTGTAGTATCAGGGCGACGCACCTTGGGATCGTCNTCAAANCCTATCGGTAGCGGCTGATATGTAAGGCAACTACGATTACCTGTTAACTCAAGAATTTCACCCGCCAATTGCTTAATAGAAATCTCCACCGGATTCCCCAAATTTACAGGCATCACCTCTCCACTCATTAAAAGTAGCCAAATACCATTTACTAAGTCGCTCACAAATTGAAAGCTACGCGTTTGGCTTCCATCACCGTATATCGTAATGTNCTCTCCNAATAATCCCTGCCTTAGAAAATTTGGTAAACCTCGCCCATCGTCTAAGCGCATTCGGGGTCCGTATGTATTAAAAATTCGAACTATTCGCGTTTCTAAGCCGTGGGTCCGGTGATAAGCCATAACCATAGCTTCAGCAAATCTCTTGGCTTCATCGTAAACACCTCGAAACCCTATTGGGTTGACGTTTCCCCAATATTGTTCGCGTTGGGGATGCTCTAATGGATCTCCGTATACTTCGGATGTAGAAGCAAGTAATAAACGAGCTCCTTTGGCTAAGGCCAAACCTAAAACATTATGAGTTCCCAAAGATGAAACTTTTAATGTCTGAATAGGTAGGCGTAGATAATCAGCTGGAGAAGCAGGTGAAGCGAAATGTAATATATAATTTAGATTCCCTGGAAAATCTACAAAACCTGTTATGTCATGTTCAATCAAGCGTAGATTAGGATGGTCAATTAAGTGAGCGATATTTTCACGCGCACCTGTTAAAAAATTATCCATAATTACTACATCATGTCCCTCGGATAAAAATCGTTCGCTCAGGTGTGAACCCAAAAACCCAGCGCCTCCTGTAATAAGCGTTACTGGTCTTCCTGACATAAACTCTCAGCCTCTCATTTACATTTCCATATTTCTGACACGGCTCCGCCACGAGAAAGCATATTTTCCACCGTAATCAAATTGCGCATTATGCAGCGAGGATGATGATAATTTTCCTTTCGCGTCACGTGTTCAGTAAAACTTACTTTCCGATCACCTCCATATAAGTATAAAGGGTATCCATACTGTTTGAGCGAAAATTTTGCTTCAGCGTAATCAAATGTCCGCTCAAACCAGTCAGCCGGCCAATCCCAATCAGTATGTTCAATTAAAATCAAACATCCAATCATTACTTCCTCATGTTGCCACAATACTTTGTCATAGATGGGTGCTCCATGTATATCTAACCCAAGTAGAAAGCCACCATAAACGTCATCCCAAGAAACCTCTAAGTGTCGACGAAAACGTTGCGAAACTAACTCAAACAAAGCGAAATCATTGCGACGAACGGCTTCAGACATCAACATCCAGAGCGTTTCAATAGCGTGCCCTAAATAAACAAATGATTCGTTAGGATCATCCGGTCTTGAGTAATCATGGTCTAACACTTCATTAAGTAATCGATACTCTGGATTCCAAAACTTGTTCATAATGGCATCAACTATTCGATCAGCTAATGCTTCCAAACGCGGACTCGGCGCATGCTCCAAAATCTGAGTCAGTATCAGGATTAATACCATGTGGCTTCCCAAAGGTCTCTGGCCTTTATAAGCATGGGGTATGTAACCTTCTTCGATAAACCGGTTTGCATCATCAAACATCTTAAGACCTTGCTCTAAAGCCTCTAAAGAAACGTCTAAAGCCTCCTGATCTCCCGTTGCATGGGAATAAGCCTGCATTCCTTCAGCAACAAATAACGGAGCATACCCACGTCCCGTTGCAGGAGATTCAATCCTACCTTTTCGGGAAAGACACTGAACCCAATTACCATCTTTGTCGCGACCATTTTCCAGTAGAAAGTCCTTTGCTTTAGTAGCGACTTGCAAATTTTCGTCACCCCCAAAAAAACGATACAAGTAGGAATAGGTCCAAAGTCCTCGGCCCTGATACCACATTAGTTTGCTGTCATCAGTACGTTTCCCATCATGATCAATACCACACATGAAGCCACCCAATTCGTGATCAATACCGAATTTTTGCCAAAAAGGTAAATATTCTTTGAATAAATAATTACGGTAGTGCTCTCTTAAAAACTCCAAACTGTGACGTCCAATATGTGTTCTTGTCATAACGAAATATCCTTAAAAATATTTGATAAATTACTCTGTAACATTAAAAGCCGCTGGACCTGAACATGAAAGAAAATACTTGGCCGTAGTGGCCCTGTCAGGATGCAATATAGAATAAGCTTGCCGCCATGTATCAATGAATCTTTCTGCATCCTTTTTGTCAACTAACGCCCAGACAGAACCTCCAAATCCTGCGCCAAACGATGATGCTGCATAAGCTCCACTCTTTCTGGCTAGACGCGCTAAACTAATTGTTTCAGGAATCTGATTTCCCAAAATATCAGCTCCATCCTTCTGAGAGCGATCCACTATCGCACCAAAACTACAAATATCACCACTGCCTAATGCATTTGAGGCCGGATCAATAATCTCTTGATCCTCAATGATAAAATGTTGTAACCTCGTAAGTAATTCAGGCTCTGAAAATTTTGAATGGTTGGATTCGGATACCGCCCGAATTAAACGACCATACGCATCCGATGTAGATCGCAATATATCAGCCAGATAATTTTCCTTGCCACCGGTTGACCTCTGCCAAATTTCAACAAGAGAAGCGACCTGAAGAGCTGCACGATTATATTGGGCACGCGCTGTGCCCGTTTTTTCAGCTGTAACTCCAGAAAAACCCAAAACAAAAACAAATTCGGAAGAAAGCTCGATTTGCTTTTCGAGCCGAGCAGGACAATATGCAAACTGACTCAGTTTATTCGGACTGGAGCATATTATTGCTGTGTGATCTTCACTTCCGCCGAACGTCCCTACACCCCTATCTCCCAACAAAACTCCATAATTTTGGCCATTTTCGATCGTCCCAAGATAAGCCGCTAGATCAAGGTCGGTGTTGATATTAGACTTATATAATCGACTACTAAATAGATTGTTTCGAGTAGCTATAGATAAAAAAATAGATATCATAAATGCACTTGAACTGCTGAGCCCAGCAGCTTGGGGCAGATCGCTGATAAATGCTATATCAGCTCCTTGCAATTCTCCAAAATTTCTACTCATGCGCCTCAAGACNGTTATAGGATAATTTGTCCAACCGCTTTCTGGTAAAACAATCTTCGGAGAAATCTGCACCTCGACCCGCTTCCTATCCCCAGCAGCAACAATAGTTACGACGTTATCTTCCCGCGGAACTGCCAAGATACAAAATCCTCGTTCAACCGTTGTAACAATGCTCCGCCCTCCACCATAATCGGTATGCTTACCCAGAACTTCTATGCGTCCTGGTACAAAATGTCCAAAACTTTCTCGATCGCCATCTATACCCGCTTCTATAAGAGCACTGACGACTTTTGAAAAAAGTATAGCTTTTTTCTCAGCTTCAATGTCACTAAGACCTTTTTCACAAAGTGCTGAAGAAATTGTTTTCTCAGCAAAGAATGACAATTTCAAAGGTTGACCTCAACATTTTCTAAACGTCTTTTTACGGATTCAATATCGCCCTTATCGGACAAGTCTAATACGGCTTCATTATAAACACACATCTTAAAGAGAATACCCATGTCCTTGATCGCAAACTGAACTGCATCAGGTAANTCAAGCTCTCCACGAGCAGACGGCTTTATCGATCTACAAGCCTCAAATATTTGCGCATCAAATCGCCAACTATTCATCCCCACACCTACGTCCCCAGAGAGTTGGTTAATTTGTTGCTCTGTTGGCTTTTCGATAATTCGATGCAGCATACCCTGAATATCAGCCTGGACAACAGCAAATTTCAGCAATCTTTCTTTCTCAATATTTCCATGTTGAATCATACTTTNGCGACTATATGCAGCCACTCCGGGTCCAGTCATTGACCGTAAACCTTCAAGTGCTNCAATTGGATAATAATTATCCGAATTTAGCACAATAAAGTCATCTCCATCAACAAAAGTCTCTGCGGCAACAACTGCNTCCGCAGTACCGAGAGGCTTGTNTTGAATAGTCCACTCGACGACAAGTCTATCGGTATCCAGTTCTTCGTCGCAATACCTNCGNAACATCTCATGTTCNGGGCCAATAACAAGACAAACCCTTCGATATTCTGCATCCGCTAAAGCACCAAGCAAGTAATCTAAAAATGGCCGCCCGATAGGCATAAGAGCTTTTACACCTGTTGTAGCGACTGCAGCCTGTTTTTCATCAAGGTCTGCACCTTCTTTGATGGCGCGCATTCGTGTACCAAGGCCTCGAGCCATAATCACTGCTTTATCCATAAATTCTTTTTCCTCAAATTAAAAAANCTGTATCTATGACTAAAAAATATGGTAATTGATCACCGTCGGTGCTTTCAGTAGATTCTATCCGATATTTATGATACCGCTTGCAATCTCTCACGGCAAGAATACGACAAATCAAGGCCATGAAAAAGTATTTTGACCTATCACTTTTACCCAAGGCTATAAGCCAGTTCACCATCTTATCAGACACGCATTATACAATCAGTGATGGTATTGGGTTCCATGAATTTGCTTCCAGATCAAAACAAACCAAAAGAGCGGCAACTGCACTCACAATGGCCGCATCGTTACCNAGTGATTTCACCGTACATTTGGGAGACTTAGTTCAGGACTTCCCAGGAACGGCGTCNTTTACTANGGCATTGAAGAATTCAATGGAACAAATTCGAGACAGGGGACTAAAACCGTACTTTGTTCCGGGTAATCATGATGTTGGAGACAAACCAGATCCAACAATGCCAACACATCCGACAGAAAAAAAAAATTTAGATCGTTACCATAAACAAGTTAGCCCCTCTTATTACGCATTTGACTGCGGACAAATAAGGGGTCTTGTAATTAACTCTCAAACCTTGAATACTCGCCACTCCAAGTCCCAACGAAAATTCCTTGAAGAGGAATTAGTCAACTGCAATCGCAATGAAAAACGCATAGCCATCTTTTTGCATCTCCCACCTTATCTCTATAAACCTGACGAGGTGAGCTGGGGACACTATGATAATATTGGCGAACCAGATCGAAGTTGGTTGCTTCATTTACTGAAAAAACACAACGTGGAGCTTGTCTGTTGTGGTCATACCCATTTTGCTTTTTTAAATAAAATAAATAAGACCAAGATCGTTGTCTGTCCTTCAACCTCATTTACGCGGCCAGGTTTTGGGCACTTATTCACTGGACCTTCGGCACCGGAACAAGGTCGCGATGATCGTGCAAAATTGGGGTTCTATTGGGGAAGAGTTTTTAAAGATCGAATAGACATACACTTCGTACGAACAAACGGTTTGGAGACTCTTGAAAACGACCAAAAAACACTCGTAACCCGACTACCTTCCAGTCTAAAAGGATCGCCCCTAGGTATTACGCTTACTCACCCTATATGTAATATTACAGAAATACCAATCACTTTCCCTTCTATAACTCGCCAGAAAGTGCGAAACGACTATCCACTAATGGCCATTATAGAATTAGGTGTCACAAAACTACGAGTCCCCTGGACCGACATACAAGACCCTTTACAATACGAACGACTAGAGTTATTACGAAACGATGGCGTAGAAATACAAGCATTTATTCAACCACAAACAAACGAACATCTTCACACACTTTTCGATTTAATTTCCAATAAAGTAGACGTTTTGGAGATACAAACAGTCGGAAATTCCATACCTAACGATCAAACACTTGAGGTTTTACAAGACTTCCAAAAACGTATACCCCTTTCATTATCTACTATTATGCCTTTTCAGAAAATCAACGGCAAACAACACCCTAGACCTAGAATCGGATTTTTACATAAAGAATTACACGAGCTTAACAGTATACTTTCAATTAAGGGAATAATTGTTGACCGTGTTTCATGTCGTGTCAATATCGAACAAGACCTTGGTAAAATAGAAAATTCTTTCAATAACCCCGCGTTTAATGCTATCGGAAAAATAGATTGGCTTATCGGCCTAACTGATTGCGATGACGAGAAAAATGCCCAATTAGCAGCAAAAACACTCTTTTCCCATTTCCAAACGTCTCTCTCCTCTATATTTTTTGATCCTCCCATCGACTTAGACCGCACCATGGATAAAACTAACGGGCTCTTAGACGTCCAATGTAACCCCAGACCCATTTTTAATGTTCTCCGAGCTTTGAATACTATTCTTCATGTATATCGAGGCAAGGGATACGTTGTCAAAAAAGATCAAACTCGCTACCAAATACATTCCAACATTGCAGACGTGGAATTATTTTTACCAAATCAGAAAATCCGAAAATCTACAAATATGCTTTTTTTTGATTTAATGAAATGTTCCAGAATTGAACAAACAGAAATTGAAAACTTCTCCTCTACAATTTCGCTAGCTGTATATCCCCGATAAACGTTTATGAATTCTTCTTTCTTTGCATATGGTTCACTTATTTATCCTGAGATAATGTTTAAGGTTACTGGTTACGCGCCTCCAACTATTGATGCCAGATTAAAAAATTACTCTCGATATTTAGTTAAAGGCACATGCTTTCCCGGTATTACACACAATCACGGCGGTTATGTATACGGCAAATTATACTCAGAGGTCAACCAAAAGGAGTTTAAAAAACTTGACCTCTTTGAAGGAAAAATTTATGGACGGATTGAAGTAGAGATTTTAACAAGCTCCCGAGCTCTTATGGCCCAAACTTTCATAATATTGCCCACATACAAAAATCGATTATCAAATAAACCCTGGAGTCCAAGGACCTTCCGCAGGAAGCATTACGAAGGATTTATCAAGGATATCACTTGATTAGAAAAAAACATTTTTATACTCACTACCAAATCTGACAATCAGGATAATAACCAATACCTTCTCTTTTTAATATTTTTCCATGGTCACGTAGTCTTCGACGAAAATCGTTCCAATCCCGCAACGATTTTCTCGTCCATGCAACTTCAGACAAAGCACATGCTCTTGGGTAAAGCATGTAAGCTACCTCTTCAATAGTAGTTGTCCCCTCGGTCCACATTGTCCCTTCAACTCCGAGCACATGATGAGATCGCTCAGCTTGTAAACCTTTTGGTATTGGTTCATAAGAGTAGACGTGTGATAATTGGTTAACACTTAACCGACCTCGCTCGCCCTCTTCATCATAATGACGCCTGTCAAAATATACATGTGTCTCCGGTGCCATTACGACGTCATGCCCAGCCTGAGCAGCCAATAACCCTCCTTCTTCTCCTCTCCATGACATCACCGTCGCACTCTCCGGCAAACCACCTTCAAGTATTTCATCCCAGCCTACAGGCCTTTTGCCTCTATCACTCAACCAAGAAGCAAAATGTCGAACAAAATAGCTCTGTAATTCATCCTCAGTGCCTAAGCCTTCGTCACGCATACGTTTTTGACATTTAGCACATTCTTCCCATCTCTTTTTGGGACATTCATCTCCTCCGATATGTACATATTCAAATGGAAACAAATCTATTACATGTTCAAAAACACTTTCAAGGAACTTAAACGTGGCATCATTGCCCGCACAAAAAACTTCGTCGAACACACCCCATTCTGAAACTACATCAAATGGTCCACCCGTACACGAATATTCTGGATAGGCCGCCAATGCCGCTTGAGCATGACCTGGCAATTCAATCTCAGGCACCACACTCACGTGCCTTTCCTCCGCATATCGAATAACATCACATATTTCAGTTTGTGTGTAGAAACCCCCATAGCGACACCCTCCTGTTGCAGTCCGCCAAGCACTTATATCAGCCAATCCAGGCAAACCGGGAATTTCAATCCGCCACCCTTGATCCTCGGTTAGATGCCAATGAAATACATTATACTTATGCAATGCCATCCAATCGATATATCGCTTTACAAAATCGACATCAAAAAAATGACGACAAACATCCAAATGTAAACCACGCCATTTAAACCGTGGCGAGTCTTCTATTTCTACACATGGCAATTTCACCTCTCCCCACAATTGTTCTTTTATCAATTGGCAAAAGGTCTGGATTGCGTAAAAAATACCTGATTCCGTAGAAGCTTGAAGAACAATTCCTGCTGCATCTATCTGTATACGGTAACCTTCATCTGGGAAAATATCTGCCTCAACCATGAGAAGTTGGATGTCTCCCGCTCCATCGCTTATTTCAAGATCAACCTTACCAAAATTTCCCACTAGCGATTTAAGCATTACGGCCTTGGACTTTACAACCTCTGATGCACTAATTCGCAGGCCATTTCGCAGTACAAAAGACCCTGATTTAATTTGTATATTGTTAGGCATAGGTATTAAATTNAATGTCATATTTTATCCGTTATTTTAATTNCATATGGAGTAACTNATTTTAGTCACGGTNAANTTACGACTATATTATAGTCAAAAATTAATCTCGAGGAATCATATTCTTTTATCTTAGGAGTTCCTATGGATTCTATGGATTTTTCTCTAAATTCTCAACAGGTTCGGTTCTTTGAAACATTTGGGTATTTAGCGTTCCCTGGTTTAATGCTGGATCGAATCGATGAAATTACTGAGGCCTTCGAATCCGTCTGGGCTGAAAGAGGTGGGGGACACAACGGAAAGCCCCATGACGGATCCGCTCGGTCTTGCATCGTGCCTTTTATAGACCAGAGTGCGAACCTATCATCCCTAATTGACGATCCACGCATACTTGCCATTGCCACCACACTTCTTGGAGAAGATTTCAATTATATGGGCAGCGATGGCAATTACTACGTTGGAGATACCGGNTGGCATTCTGATGGATGGCATCCCGATGGAAAGCCTCAACACCTCAAATTAGCATTTTATTTAGACCCACTTAANCGAGACAGCGGAGCACTAAGAGTAATCCCCGGCAGCCATTTAGACGGAGANGGCTATGCAGCGACCTTACAAGAAAACATCCGCAATATCCCCGAGAATTGGGGCGTTGATGGNTCGGAGATACCTGCTACCGTCCTTGAGACACAACCTGGCGATTTAGTGTGCTTTAATCACAATACCAAACACGCCGCATTTGGCGGTAGTAATAAACGCAGAATGTTTACCATCAACCTATGTCAACGTTATCCCGCNGATCAAATAAAAGATCTAAGAGATTATATGGCTGGTGGCGCCCGCTTCTGGATAGATAAAGCGTATGGTCCACAAATGATGGCTACGGCAGGAACATCGCGCAAGAAGCACTTGGAGCAGGTAATGGCAAACGATGACCATTTAGCCGAGCTTTCGCTTCAAGCAAAACAAAAAATGGATGAGCCGTCGAGGGGATAATATTAGATAACGTTACAACCAGTCCTATTCCCTTCGGAGTAGGATCTCCTGTATAGNAGGGAAAAAAACTTTTGCCTGGCGATAAAATCCTAAATCCGTTGGGTGCGAACCATCCACAGTATCTTCACCATCGGCTCCCAGTAAGTTATTTCCATGCAGGTAGTGCACATTGTTCACGCCTTCTTTCTTTAACATAGAATAAACTTGAAGGAAAGCCTCACGATTAGACTTGTTTGTTTTAGCCCGTTCCATACTGAAAAACGAATTTGCATACGTCCGGTCTTCAACAACAAGTATGGGAGTATCAGGTTGCTTTGCTTTTATCGTTTTTAAAAAAACNGGCATCCGTTCAAATACTAATTTTTCATTCATATTTGGCAAACAATCAATAACAAATAAATCGGTGTTAATTTCAGCTATAATTTTAGCAACTTCAGGTTCCATCTTTCCNTTGCCNGAAAAGCCTAAATTAATCGTCGGCCGATCTAACCAACGACCGAGTAAAGCAACATGACAGGTACCTGGGCGAGAAGCGCACCCACCCTGCGTAATCGAAGTCCCGTAAAAAACTACAGACCCTTTTCTTTTTTTAGCAGGTGTGATTTCATTAGAAGACGTTGGTATACCGATCGAAATCCTTTTAACGCCGTTATATAAAGGCAAATACAAAAGGTATTCTCTAGTAAAAGGCTCGGCTTTTTCAAACAACTGGACCTCATTCTGAATACCCACAGGCTGCCCAACAGCCACCCAGCGCCAACCTTTCTCGCGTTTAACATAGAGATCTATCCCGCTTACGCCTGTTGCAGGCATATGCGGCATCTCTAAACGATCTTTGCGAAGATTCCATCGAACGGACAAGGAAGAGGCATCACTTATAAAACGCGCACATATACCCGCGCTGTCCATGCTTAAGTCCCATATTACATCAGGAACTGTTTTTCGTGCATTTAATGGTAGCCGGTCATAGGGTGATAATAAATCCTCGAATCCCCGACCTTCAATCGTAAACTCACCCAGATCGTACCACGTCCTACCTTCTCCCAAGGCTTTAATCTCCTATATATTGCAATTACATCTAAAAATCTATGCCGAGGCACCAGAATAATTTCGAATTCCCTGAAGCCAAAACATACGGGCAAATACAAGCATCAACACTGACAATATCACTGATACAAGTAGTGTTTCTGCGCTCAAAGTTCCGATTAGGGCTTGGGCAGGAACTGTAATCGCAAAGGCTATCGGCACAACAAATGTGAGTGTAGCTCGTAACCAACGCGGGTAAATACCAATCGGCCATCGACCCGCTTCATATAAACTTTGGAAAATGACTAGAATNTTATCTACGCGAACAAGCCAAAATGAAAGAGTCGCTAACATAAACCAGAAACTATAAACAATCCCTATACCCGTGACTAACGTCAATAAAAAAGACGCTGTTTGCCATAAAGAATTTTCTCCACCTAAATNCCAGATAGCTATAAATAGAACAATTGACCCCTGAAAAACATCTATCAGTCGCCAAACACGTATTTCTCCGATACTAATAAGCAATTGTGCATCATCGGGTTTTGTTAATGTGAAATCAAGGGTTCCGCTTTGCACGCCTTCCATCAATCTCTCCATGTTAGGCTGTATGAGTGTACCTATCACCCCACTCATCAAAAAATAAACACCTAAAAGGGCAACCAGTTGGGCCGGTTCCCATCCATTCAGATCGTTGGTATGCTCAAAGATGACGGCCAAACTTGCAAAAGCCACCCCAATATTTANTAAACTCTGTANAAANTGCATGTAGAAGTTGGCACGATATGCCAATTCATTCATAAAGCCNAGACGAAAAAACAACCAAAGCAATTTAANCCAGTTCATGTTTACGATCCTACNGCNGAGTATGCACGAANACCACGNNTCCATACAACNGACANAANCCCAANCGAAATCATNGTCCAAAAAAACTGGAACANTANACCTTCCAAGCACTCATCNAACGTTAGTTTGCCTAAGATTANATCGACGGGAAATGCGACCATCCATGGAAACGGGGAAGNATAAGCTAATTGCTGTACCCATTCCGGAGTNAGATCAAGTGGGGCCATTCGGCCCGCCAAAAATAATTGCAATGCAAAGTAAAATTGATTAATTGCTGCAACCCGAGTCGTCCAAAATGCGGCAAGCGCCAACGCCCATTCAAAGAAAAATCTGAGAAAAAATGCCATTATTATTGACGGTATAGACATCGCTATTGACCACCGATTCATTTCCGCTCGCGGTTCAAAAAACCAGATCAATAAGACAGCAACCGGAATGACGAGTAACATTGTCAACAATTTATAGGCTAAATTGGAAGCTATGTCCCTATGGATCGGATGCAATGGTTGCAGTAATAATGGGGAAAATGAACCGCTACGAACTCTGTATTCAAATTCGAACATGAACCAGGTAAATGTGATATGGTTCACCACCATATAGCTAATGTAATAAGCAGCAAAATCGGCGGCCGTAAAACCGCCAACTTGACCGTCACGTGCTTCTGCAACAGCTAGCCAGACAACCAAATAAATTACGGGCTGGATAACTAATCCTATCAACCAAATAACCATAGCAGCACGATACTGAAATTGCACTGCCAGATCCGTGCGAAACAGCACGGGATATACATTTGCAAAGAGTTTTAACATTGATAATTATTAATCAAAATGTAGTATACCTTTGCGATATTTTAATACAAAAAAAATGAAACATGCTTTTAGCCTTGTGTGCACTATATTTTAATTGAAATGAAGATTATTACTTTTTTTACGGATTTAAACTCGTACATAAAACAGAATAAGGATATTTAAGAGTAGCGCTACTGGCTTTCGTCATTTGCAAAAGCCTGCTCAATAACCTCATCTATAGACGATTCTTCAACGGTCAAATCCTTGATGCGCAGTTCACTAAGCAACCGACTCGTCACTTGGGCAGTATCGGACTTTAGAACACGAAGTGTGATACGACCTTCGTCGGTCCCGGTGATAGTCCCATAGCCTTTCAGGTCTACATCGCCACACTCATGTTCAACGGTAATTTTTTTGTAGGACGAGAAACGATCCCTAAGATCTGTTAACGGACCATCAAATAATAATTGACCATTGTGGACTAAGACCACACGACGACACAGTGCCTCGACATCCGCCATATAGTGACTGGTTAATAGTACGGTAGCCTCGTAACGACTATTGTACTCGGCAACAAAACTCCTCAGCCGTCTTTGCATTGTCACGTCCAGGCCAATAGTCGGTTCGTCCAGAAATAAAACTTTGGGGCGGTGGAGCAAAGACACAGCTACTTCACACTTCATACGTTCACCCAACGATAAATTACGTACCGGTTTTTCCAACAAGCTATCAAGTTCAAGTAATCCCGATAAATCGTCTAAAGTTTGCTTATAATCTTGATGACTTATACGATATATTGCTCTGTTTCGTTCAAATGAATCGATTACTGGAATATCCCAAACAAGCTGATTGCGATTTCCCATCACCAGAGTGATCTGACTTAAAAACTCCTTTTCCCGAGCATATGGTTCATGCCCTAAAACACAGGCTTCTCCTCTGGTTGGATGTAATAATCCTGAAAGCATTTTTAACGTCGTCGTCTTCCCTGCTCCATTAGGACCAAGAAATCCAACCATTTCCCCACTTTGAACAACAAAAGAAATATCCTTCACGGCATCCACCAGGCGCGTCTTTTTCCGCACTAAACTTTTTATTGCTGACCTTAAGCCTCCTCCACGAACCGGAACATCGTAGGTTTTGCAGAGGCCCGATACAGCAATTGATGGTGTTGGCATAACCCCATTCCTCTCGGTGTTAATCTAGAATTTAAACTTTAGGATAAAGTTCTTTTTACTTATTTTTTGAGATTACAGCATTTCGAAATGGTGTAAATGTAATTCATTATATTCCACGTTTTAACAACAATTAGATCAAAGGGTGCGGGCCCGGCAGTAAGCGAGCCCGAAAATCGTCAAGAGGAAATGCGGGTCCCGGATCAACTTTTCGGTCCGGGGCTATTTCTTCGTGGCCTAGGATATGACTAATTTTATATGCTTCTATCAACATTTTGCAAACTGTTTCTACGACATCAATTTGAAATTGTGGAAAAACGTGCCAGTAACTTAACTCTGTATGATTCCGATGGACGCCTTTTACAACTTCTTCAGGCGGATAATTTTTACCAAACCAGGATACAAAATTACCATCTTTCTCTTCTAACATACCAGCATTATCTATTTCTATTCCGATAGAGTACTTGTTAAAACCTTCGCGGATCCCCCAGCGACTCACGCCCGCGTGCCAACCGATAACATTAAACGGTAAAAGTTGAGAAATTTGACCATCTCTTCCAATAACCAAATGAGCAGATACCTGACGATCGATATCTGTAAGAGTCTCTATTGCAGAAGCAGCGCTTCCACTAGCTGTATAATGGATGATTATCGTATCTAATGCCCCATCTTCATAGAAATCTCCCCGATTAGGGGAGAGAATAAAATTTATGTTTTCCCCTTGGAGTATATGGTTTCTGATTTCCAAAAATATCCTTAGCTAGTATTTTGATTAAGATTCAAACAAATAAATGTTCGTATGCCTGATTATCAATTTCCGAAAATGCTGATAAATTTTTCCCATTACTACTAATTACCTTGGAATACCAATATGCCGAATCCTTCAATATCCTTTCCTGTGATTTATAGTCAACATAAATCATCCCAAATCTTTCTTTATATCCTTCTGCCCACTCGAAATTGTCAAAAACAGACCAGTGGAAGTAACCTTTTATCGGTATTTCCAAACCTGCACGAGAAAGTTGTATAAGATACCTGTGAGTAAAATCTATCCGTTGTGGATCGTGCACACAACCATCAAGAGAAATCCAATCTTGATTTGATAAACCGTTTTCTGTAACGACAATTGGTAATCCATAGCGTTCATAATAGTAGCGCGGCCCCCAGTATAACGCCTTAGGCGTCACAGGCCATTTATTGGCGCAGATTGCATTGCCTTGTGCACGATCCAAAGGTTTGATGTTGCCTTCTATATCTCTTCCTAATGTCCAACCATTATAAATATTTGCTCCATAAAAATCTAATGGCTGCTTTATGATGTCGAAGTCGCCTGTATTTATCGTAGGCATTTCGTCAGCATAAAGCTTTAAACCATCCTCAGGATACATCCCAAGAGTCACAGGATCTGACCACCATGATATATTCCAGCATGTTTTTGTCTTAATAGAAAACATTTCCTTGCGGGCAGCCTCCACAAGCTCTTCATCTGTATCGTCTTCCGGCATAACAATAGTCCCGGTTGGTGCATATCCAACGACAGGTTCACTTTTAGAATACGCACGAATCACCTGAACAGCACGCCCGTGTGCAAGAAGAGTGTTATGTCCAGCTTGGAGTACTTCAGCAAGGCCGAGTTTATCGCCTGGTGCGTGAACGCCTTCCAACATACCTAGGCCAATATAAATTTGTGGTTCGTTTAATGTCATCCAACAACGAACGCGATCCGATAGATGTTCGACTATGACTTCTGTGTATTCAGCAAACCACTCTGAAGACTGTGGATTTAACCAACCGCCACGACAATAAAGATCATAGGGGAAATCCCAATGAAAAAGAGTCACGTAAGGCTCAATGTTATATTCCAATAACTTATCGACCAATCGATCATAAAATCCCAAGCCCTTCTCATTGACCGATCCAACCCCTTCAGGCAAAACTCTCGGCCAGCTTATAGAAAAACGATAGGCCTGTAAACCTATTTTTTTCATCAACAATATATCTTCCACATAGCGATGATAATGGTCGATAGAGTCCTCACCAGAATGTGCTCCGAAAACGCGATCAGGTTGCCTACACATCATGTCCCACACGGAGTCTCCTTTCCCATCAACCTTAGCACCGCCCTCTATTTGATAGGAAGCTGCAGCTGCTCCCCATATAAATCCCTCAGGAAATTTCATAATCCCTACTTTATTGTAAAATTATTTATATTTCATACACACCAAAGGTCAACCTTAAGCGATAGCTAAGTTACGTCTTTAATTATGCAACGTAAAATTAATCCGTCTCATCGTACTGATATAGTTTTTGAACAAAAACTTCGAAATTTTAAATTCACCTTCCATTCTACCTGGGGACTTTTCAACCCGAAGCAAGTGGACCGAGGATCTTCACTGCTAATTGACTACGTTGAGGCCCCTCCTAACGCGGAATGCCTTGACTTGGGATGTGGCTACGGGCCTATAGGACTTGCTTTAGCTAGCCTTTGTCCACAGGGAAGTATTCACATGATAGATAAAGATTTTGTTGCGGTTAATTTCGCAAGAAAAAATGTACTTCAAAATGGATTTACAAACTGTAGTGTATACTTAAGCAACGGTTTTGAACAAATACCACAATCACAGAGTTTTGACTTAATCGCTTCAAATTTACCTGCCAAAGTCGGAAACGAGCTGCTAACTATTTTCCTTCATGACGCTCACAACAGACTCAAAAAAGACGGAAGAATCTATGTTGTAACAATTGCAGGTTTAAAAAATTACATCAAACGCAATTTTAATAGTGTTTTCGGAAATTATAAAAAAATCAAACAACGCGGCACATATTTAGTTTCTATGGCTGAAAAAAAGTAACTTACACAAAGATCCTCATAAAAACATGAAGAAAATCAATGTCTAGGTTTACTCTGCGTTGGACAAATAACGTATGCGCTTATTTATATCTGTGTTAACAGAATGGTAGGGAAGCATAAGATTACCAGAAGTGAATAATGTACGCCGAATATGTTCCACGTCATCGTGTCCAATAGCTGTGGTAAAAATAGGCAACAGATAATCAATACCCACCTTAGAGGGTTTCATAGACGCCGCATCGTAAAATGATGGGTGAACATGACGTGCATGAATCATACCCCAACGATCGCGTAGACGATTACCCTCAAAGCTGTCCACATGAAAACCGCGGTCTTCTCTCCATTGTAAAACAGAAACTGCATTATTTTGTCCTTCCAACAACATGTCTACTGCCTTACCGCCTAATTGAGAAGCATAAAAACGATCGAATAGCACAGGCCGACCACCACGCTGAGTATGACCGACTTTGCGAGTAAATATTGCCGCATTTGCTGATTCGCCACGCCTACGACTTACAAAGTAAGAATCTCCCATCCTCTCAATTAATTTGTGCCTTAAGGCTTCTGCAGCACCGCTCAGAACAATATTTCCTGCGGGGTCAGTAGTTTGCATTTCAGCTCCTAACTCATTTCCCGCTTCGTCCTTGATACCCTCCCCACAAACAATCACAACATTTTTTTGTAATTCATACAACTGCATAATTCGTTCAATGAGAGGCTCTATTTGTACCTTTACTTCAGGTATAAGAATTATGTCTGGCCGGCCATACGCCGAACCTAATGCTATATATCCAGAATGACGTCCCATGACTTCAATAATCGCTACTCGACGATGACTTTCCGCCGTCGTCCGAACACGTTCGATACCCATTGCTGAATCAAAAACTGCGGTCGCATATCCTGGAGTAGCGTAATTTATCATATGTTCACAATTAAACCCCTGATGCAAGCGATCCTGACGATAATTTCCATCTTCGTCTTTCGACCAATCGTCTGGCTCGTTAGGATAATTGAGTCCCAAGTCGTTATCAATTGTCTTGGGCGCCAACACAACAGGAAGGCGCTCTGCTAATGGCTGTAGCCCATTTAAAGTGCCGTCACCCCCGACACATATTAAACCATCAATTTTTAATTTACGCAGACGATCGCAAATCTCTTCAATCTGTTTGTCATCCTCACTGGACAAATAATCTCTCGAAGCCCCCAACATAGTGCCACCAATCGTCGCATCTATTTCGGGTATTTCGCGCATTAATGGATTAAGCCTAACATGAGGCAGTCGCGGATTTAATAAGCTACTAAATCCTTTGATAAATCCATAGATTTCAACATTTAAATCACTAGCACGCTTAACTGCTCCTTGTATAGTCGCATTAAGGGCAGGAGTATCTCCACCTGCTGTAAGAATACCCATCCGTTTCATTTTTTAAATCTCCTATCCCCATTTACATTAGTTGTAATTACTTAAACTTAAAAATTTTTCTTTACAATTATCGATTCTATATTTAAGATACGCTTCATGGCCATGTTAAAAGTTATACTCAACGGACCGGGAGTCTTTGCGATAGGTTGTGTTCTCGCCTTAATAATGGTGACCATTTCGGTAGTGAAACTAAAGCGCAACTTGCGTATAGTTCAACCTAAATTAAAACGTGCGAACGACATCTTGGCTAAAGAATCCCGCGGTCTACCGGAAACTCGGAAGCGCGTAGCTATACTCCACAAGAACGCTGGGGCTCTCGAAAAACGTTCCGCACAAATCGAATCTTACAGTTCGCAGCTTTCGGCTTTAGTTAAACAAGTGAATAAAAAAGCCAAGGATACTGAGCGAGAAATTAACGTTTCTTCTCCCGATTCAGTCATTTAATAACCTATAAACGCGTGTTGACCACGTTGTTATACATTGATCCAAACATATAACTTAAGCCGACACTAATTCTTCCCATATAATTCGTCTGTAACTCTCTGCGGCGAAGTAAAAGGTCCTCTGTAGAAACATTGCCACGCGGAAGGTTTAACTGATCCTTAATTCGTTCAAAAGATGCGTTAATATCAAAGGACAAACCACGAAATACACGTAGCGATATTTCACCTCGCATTTCCAAGCGATAGTATTCCATCTGGGGTATTAATATGGATGACTCTATGTCTACTTCAACAGAGCCCCAAGGCTGAACGTTGTCCAAACGTATCTCAAACCTCTGACGTAGATGTTCATCATTTATTCTATCATAAATAGTCGTATCATTATACGAGGTGTATCTCGGCCCGATGCTATAGATAAAAAGTAATTCTCTTCTATCTGATTCCGCATAATCAAAATAACTAAATTCAACTGCCGGCTGTAAATGCACTTGTCGACGAATGTTGTCGTAAGTACTCGATCGATGTCCAGCAGAAATTCCTGCCGACCAGTGCGATCCTAAAGACCTAACAACCATACCCCAAGCCCCTTTGGTATGAGAATCGCTAGTTAAATTTTTTTCGTTACTTTGAAATTCTTCTCTTTCGAAATCGCCATATAAATGATTTCTTATACGCCAATCCTCTGTTCCCCGCTTCGCGGACAAGCCTATGTCTGCAGATGACCGTCCTTGTTGTTCCTCTCGGTTAAATGTAAACCTACCATCTATTTCAAAAATCCACGAATCCCACGGGTCGTCTTCCTGTCTAACAACTTTTATTGGCTTTCCACTGTGGACGTTCTCTATACTTAGATTAAAAACTTGAGGTGTTTTGGAAACAAACGAGACCAATCCAACCTTGATCATATGAAGTAACGCAGATCTTTGGTCGTGGGTTGAGATATTAGGCGCTACTTCTACTTTAAGGGTATCATTGTTTATCGAATTTTTGTCCAAAAATGCAATTTGAAATACACGACCCCCGTTACCAAGACGCTGTCGGGTTACTAAGANGTGTACGTTTGCGTCCTCCCGATCCCTAACCCAATCTACAAACTTAATTTCATTTTTAATGANATTTTCATCACAAAAATTACAATCCAAGAAAACGCGGGTAATTTCAATTTCAGAGGCGAAACTATTTTCTATTAAAAACACCATTAAAAACAAAACAGTTCTGAGATAGTATCTACCCAAAAAAAATCCATTCATTATGAAATGTTATGGTAAACGAACAACGTATCGATACAAAAAGNTCAGNTCATCGGCTCTAAGCCGATCTGTGATCGAACAGTATTGCTNNACTTTCCCGCAACTTTTAACGTTTCTATCATACCCCGTTCATCTGCAATACCATTTCCGGCTATGTCAAAAGCCGTACCGTGATCGACAGAGGCACGTAAAAATTTAAGACCCATAGTCAAACT
The DNA here is from genome assembly GCA_002693325.1 of Gemmatimonadota bacterium. GTDB lineage: Bacteria > Latescibacterota > UBA2968 > UBA8231 > UBA8231. The sequence continues at coordinate 41,591 of NZPK01000028.1, forward strand.
CACAGTACTATGAAACCCGAGTGTCTTTGCAGCTATATGACCTTGATCGTGATAAAGNGATAACACACCATCAAAATGACCCTCATGGCACTGATGAAATACCGAATCAGCTGGGACAGGCCCCTTAATGCGCCACCCACGGTCGATTGCAGATCGAACCGCAGGTCCGATCACATCGATCTCATCCGTTCCAAACAAACCTTGCTCTCCACCATGTGGGTTCAACGCAGCAACAGCAATTTCTGGGTTTTTAATACCTAATTGTCGCAGATACAAATCACACAATGGTAAAGAGCTTAGAATTCCATCACGCGTAATAGCTTCGGGAATTTCTCTAAAAGAAATATGACGAGTGAGAAAAAAAATCCGGAGTGCGTCTACAACAAAAAGTGTCATGGGCTCACGGTGAGCTGCTCTTGATTTCAATATAGCTGTATGATCTATAAACGACAGTCGAGCAGCTTGAAGCGATTCTTTGTTTAAAGGTCCAGTAGCCAATCCGGTAACTGCGCCGGCCAAGGCATCTTCGATGGCACGGTCGACATATGTGAAACCCGCTCGTCCTCCCAAAGCTGAAATTTTTCCAAAATCTACTGGTTTCTTAACNACCTGACAATCAATAAAATTCAAGCAGCCCTCTACGAACCGCCCTTCGGACGGATGTGATACAGAATGNAAATCTAAATCCAAATCTAGCATGCAGAGTGTCTGTTCCAAAACAGATCGGTCTGCATAAATAATAGGTCGAATAGATATTTCTCTATATTTTTGCGTAAGTGCTTTGACNACGATTTCAGGACCGATACCTGCTGGGTCTCCTACCGTTATGCCAATTAAGGGATATGTTTCTAGCTTAGCCAAAGATTTCCTCTTACAAAAGTTGGGGTCCTAATTATGCTTTAAAAACTAAGCAATTTTTAAAATTGCGTTANCGTTCAAAGAACTGCTTCATCGGGCGGACTGTATTGATCTGATGACGCANCCCACGGTCGCCCGCAGCGCTGACTCATAACGGACCATTCTGCAGCCGTCAAATTTCCATGATGGTGATAAAGAAATCTTTCTAAACCTGCGTCTGAAGCAGATTCTAACAAGCGATTCAAGTCTATTGCAGGCATCGGATCTCCATCGTGAGGCCAACGGCCAGAATCTACCCATGGAANAACTCTATCCGATTTATCTACTACCGCTAATGCCCGAGCCGTTTCTTCATAAACAATGAGCTCAAAAAATTCAGGGGTAAGCGCACTTTCGAAATCCGAAATCTCGTTTACGTTGGGTAATACTATTCCAAATAAAGCCTCTACAACTTGGAGNGCATCGGCATCATTAAGTTTTGGATTCCATTCACAAAGTGTTTTCACGTATCTGCATACTGTACCAACCATACCATCAAAACCCCGATGCCAAAAATAATGTTTAGGTAATAAAATATCGACAACACCAGCTAGCGCAGCAAAATCGTAACCGCATAGTGGTGCAAAAGCAGCTGACCTAGGACCAACCCCTAAGGCAACGGGACGCGATGTATGAGCCTCTAAGTTGTTTTTAATATTCGCAAAATAATTAGTCAGTGCCTCTACCCGAAAACGCATCCATGAAAAAAGGTCCGGATCTGAACCAAATAAATGAAACCCTCCAAGTATACCACCGCCTCCATGCAATCGTATATTACTCGGACTCAAATTATGCATTTTCTTGTGAAGACGATCCTTGGCCNCTACCATAGCCTCAAAATCATAACCCATTTCCATTGCTGTTTTACGCAACGAATTTGGTAAATCATTAAAAATGTATGAACGAAAATTCATATGGTGTGGGTCAATTTCATATCCCCATTCAGGACCATCCATTATTGCGCCATCAACCATCGGATATTGTTCGAGCGTATCGACCATGCGCGCAGATGTTGCGGCAAGGGAACATTGATCTCCGAAAACATGACCGTCGCCACCGGGACCTGCTCCATGGTGAGCCTGAAAAATCCATATTTCCATTCCTCTATCTTTTGCGTTGGTCAACATCTTTAAAAGTATATCTCGCTTCTTCGGATGAGGTTCCGGCATAGGCGGAGGGTCTACGCCAAAATCTTTATATATCTGTGGATTAGGATCGTAAGTAAAAGCAGGATCCTCTCTCATAGGNGCCGATATGGTTCCGGGAAGTAATTTTGGCGAATTAAAAACTAGCGGTCCAATCACCAACCCCTCTACTCCACCCGCCTGCCAACCGTCAAAAATAACTTCGTAGTCTTCCATGAGATGCTCTAGGTCGCGCATCACATCCATCCATATTTTCATAATATTATTCTCCTCACCCTAACTTCTCAAATTAGAAAGATCTTCAAATTGCCTGAAGATTAGGCTTTTCCCCGTTGACTTAAAAAATCATTTTCTCACAAACGCCTATCGGAGAATTTAATTAGAATTTTCTTCATGCTATGAAACCCTATCATACAAAGACAGTCTGCGTTTTTATTTGAAATTACGACTTCTTTCGGGGGCGATTCAATTTGACGTGACCCTTCACTGGCGGAGGTCCCGCGTAACCAATACTCTCCCAACCGGCAAGATCTCCGCCCCGTAACCTATAATCATGAGGAAATATTCGAAGAGATCTGTCTTCTAATGGAAGAGCGACTTGCCGATGCGACTTACGTGCTGANAATTTAAGAGCTATCGCAATCTCTAATGCCTGCCTATAATCATATCCACTGCAGGGTATTGTCCCATCGTTTCGATCTGCAGCATCTATAAGGCGATTACAAACTCCAACAAAAACAGACTCCGGTTCCTCTCTGAGAAATTCTGGATATACGGGCGTAGAGGCGCCACCATGACCTTCAATAAATACTGGTTNGGGACCGTTTAGCCAAACTTGACCTTTTTCATATTTTAACCAAATCCGACATGGTACATGAGCACCATGAATCGGCTCGGGNATTTCACAAATAATGTCTCCCGNTAACCCAATCCTACCATAAGCAGGACAATCAACTTCATGTTCAGCGGCACCATCAGGAAGCNCCCAACCTTTTTCCGCAGGCAAAACCGAACCTTCAACCCANACTGCTTCCATTCCAGTGGCCAAACGAAGTTGGGTTAATTGCACACAACCTGCACCGCTAACCTCGATCGGAAGACCACCTGGAATACTAGCAGCTAAAATAGATCCAAAGTTTCCATCCCTTAACCACTCCGCGGCAGCTCGCAAATGAGGAACTTCCCAATGGGCAGTNGCACAACCAAATGCTGTGCCTCTCTCTTCACATACACGAACCATCTCATCNGCTTGTTTTAATTCAACCGCCATCGGTTTTTCGCAGGAGACCACCTTCACTCCAGCTTCGGCGCACGAAATTACAGCCTCANAGCTTAACTGAACAGGAAGAATATTTGCTACAATATCTGGCACCTCNCGTTTAAGTAATTCATCTAAACTGCCAAGTATATCAACAATCCCAAATTCCGCCGCAAACTGCTCCGCACGTTCTTTGGACGAATCNACAAGGATAACGTCACAATCTTTTCTTTCAGCAAAAGTCTNTAAATAATGACGTCCCCACATGCCTGCTCCTCCCACAACAGCAACTCTATATTTTCTTTGTTGNTTATCCATCTTTACTCCTATACCTCGCACGTATNTTNGAACACNTAGATTAATGTCTTGAATGCCTCGGCTATTAACAGAGCGAATTAATATCCAATCTCTTGGGAAAAAGATTTAGTTAAAGAAGAGCCTTATTAGGCACTACTCCGAAGCCTTTTCCGTCACCTAATTTTATATAGCCCTCTTCTGGTATGGGTTCATCAAGCCATAGCGACGGACCTTCTGTAGCAAAATGACCCATATGACACTCCGCTAAATCCATTCCATGCCCCGCAGACAGAAAGTGTAGACCCCAGACCTCACCACCGCGATGAGGACAAACTGGTATATGAAATGATTTGGCAAGATCGTTTATACGCAAGAGTTCCGTTAATCCTCCACACCACGTAATATCAGGCTGCCAAATATCCAAAGCATTTGCGCGAGCTATATGCCCAAATGCGTNTCTCGTAAAATCATGCTCTCCACCAACGAGCTTNACCGGAAANAACTGTGACTTNAATTCCGACAANTCGCTTAGATCGTCNGGTGATAAAACATCTTCAAACCAATAAACACCAAACTCTTGAAGCACCTTCGCCGCATCAAGAGTAAATTCCATATCCCAAGACATATAAGCGTCAACCATCAGCAAAGCATCATCACCAAAAACACCTCTCGCCGACCTCACACTATTGATCAATTCGGCCAAATTCGTCTCGCGGGTTTGTTTTGCTATATATGTAGACTTAAATGCGGTAAAACCATCGTCACGACTACGCCTTGAATCTTGTGAAGTCGCATATCCTTTGACCCGATTTCTAACTACACCACCCAGGAGTTCNCAAGTCGACATTGATTCTGCCCGNGCTAAAGCNTCCCAAAGGGCTAANTCCACCCCACTCAATGCCATTACGGCCAATCCGCCCCTACCATAGGGTATACTTGCTTGATAAAGTAACTCCCAAAGCGCAGATATATCCTCAACGCTATCAACGGACTTCCCTATTAAAAGTTCTTTAAAATGCTTGTTGATCACTTCAACAGCCCCAACACCACCACCACCGTAACCCCAACCAATTACACCACAGTCTGTTTCGACTCGGACAATTATTTGCCAAAAATACTAGTAATGCTTATCCTTTTCTAATACATTTTTTAGTTGATCTATAGCCTAGAACAGCTTTTCCACTTTTAAAGACTAAAGCTAGTT
>NZPK01000029.1 GCA_002693325.1 Gemmatimonadota bacterium
AGAAGTCCTATCAAAACCTGGAGTAAAGCTAACTCAAGAATTAACACCTATACAATTCGATGACTGTGGTAACATTTTATAATCTAATACAGTCTTACCAAGCATTTATCAAAAACCTAAATTTCTTTACGGTAGCGTTGAGAGGGAATCGAGAGTTGATCTCGATATTTTGCGATAGTGCGTCGCGCAATTTTAAGTCCACCCTCTCCTAATCTGTCTGCTATTTCTTTATCAGACAAAGGTTTGGCTTTATTTTCATCAGAAACCATCCGTACAATTTTGTCTTTTACGGATCGTGCTGAAACATCTACACCATCATCGGTACTTACGCGACTGTCGAAAAAATACTTAATTTCAAAAACACCGTGAGGCGTCTGAATGTATTTTCCATTACTCACACGGCTAATAGTAGAGACGTGCATCTCAACTGCATCGGCAACATCTTGGAGGACCATAGGACGCAAATGAGATGAACCATGTTCAAAAAAGTCTATCTGAGCACGAACTAAATAATTCGCGACCTTCAACATTGTCGTTTTTCTTTGTTGAATAGCGTTAATCAACCATCGTGCATCATTCAAATTTTTTGAAACAAATGATTTTACTTCTTGATGGCCGGCTACATTCTGGGGTTTCTGCAAGAGGTCTGCATACTGAGGATTAATGCGTAATGCTGGCAAACTACCATCAACAAGTGATACGACCCATTCCTCTCCTTCTTTTACAACAATTAAGTCAGGCGTTATGTAGGTAACTTCTGAATCAAGAGTGAGTAAGCCATTGTAATCGCCATCGACCAAAGATCCTGGATATGGCTGAAGATTCTCGATAATTTGTATTGCTTTCTTAAGCTCCTCATTCGATATACCCAAGCCTCGAGTAATCCGCGTTAAACGACGATGAATCAAGTCATCCATAAAATCACGAACAATTGAAGTGGCGAGCGACGCAAGAGGAACGTCAACCATTTCAAGTTGAATCATTAACGATTCACGAACATCTCGTGCGGCAATACCTATTGGATTAAATGTCTGAATTACACTTAACACATTCTCAACCTGCCCCAAATCAACAACCAGATCATTGGCCACGTCTTCAATACTACAACACAAAAATCCACGCTCATCTAAGTTACCAATTATATATTCTCCAACCTCTCGGTCTTTTACAGACAAACCAACACTCCAGGATAACTGCTCAAGAAGTTGTTCTACCAAAGGTCGCACTGTTGTGATACGATTTTCTTGCGGTTCCCGATCGGTTTCCCAATTTGGATCGTATTCAGTGCGTTCACTATTGTAACTTCCTAAATCAAATTGTTCATCTAGGATTGCATCCAAATCGACTTCTTCACTATCCTTGGGAAGTTCCTGCTCTTCTTTCAAAGCCTCTTTTGGTTCCTCCGAATGATCCTCATCCGTTAAAAGGCTCTCGGTCGATTCTTCCAAAAGCGGGTTAATCTCAAGTTGTTGCTTAACCTCCATCTCTAATTCCAAGGTCGACATTTGCAACAGTTGTAAAGACTGAATTAACTGAGGAGCCATCTTCTGTTGCAGGCTCAAATTTTGTGAAATTCGAAGCATATAAAAGATCTATCTTAATAGTTTTACTNTATTTATATCAATGGTCCAAATATTGCTTNNATAACCGATTATAATGGGAAACTAGAGAAAGTGTCAAGCAGGATCANACATNGAGAAACTATTTTTCTATGTTAAGGATTCATTTTAAAGCGTTCACCGAGATACAGCCGACGTACCCTTTCATCATTAATCAATTCCTCAGCAGAACCAAAAGTCAGAATTTTTCCATCAATGATAATATAGGATCGGTCTGTTATAGCTAAAGTCTCACGAACATTATGATCCGTAACAAGGACTCCCAACCCTTTTTCCCTCAAATCCGATACAATATTTTGTAAATCTTCTATTGTTCGAGGATCGATACCAGCAAAAGGCTCATCTAACAATATATAACGAGGATCACAAGCGAGTGCCCGCGCAATCTCAACCCGTCGCGTCTCTCCACCTGACAAGGTATCAGCCCGCTGATGAGATTTACCTTCTAAATTTAATTCCGCAATTAAGCCTTCTAAACGTCGTTGACGGTCAAGGCGCGACCTCTTCTTTCTAATTTCTAACACGGAATAAATATTCTCTTCAACTGTTAATCTGCGGAAAATAGAAGTTTCTTGTGGCAAATAACCAATCCCTGCCCGTGCACGACGATACATTGGCATCCTAGTTATATCACATGCATCCATTTCAATTTTGCCTCGATCTGGATTAACAAACCCAACGATACTATGAAATGTGGTAGTCTTTCCAGCACCATTAGGNCCGAGCAGCCCTACGACCTCACCAGGNGCNACCTCTATGCTAATCCCATCTAAAACAGGGCGACGCCTATAATTTTTGCATAGGTCTACAGCCTTTAGCGTCATTTCCTAGCCTCATTACCAGTTGTATAAATTCCCTGAACAGAAGGACCTATAAAAATATTATCGATTTCACCATTTTTGTAACGAACATTAATTTCTTCAGCAAATATATGATTTACGGCCCTTTTTTTATTCACTTTATTTAGTTGCGATATAAATTGCGCATCACCCTCCACAAATACTTGGCTNAGCCCTTGATTATCAAAAGATAATTTCATTTTCTCGCCTTTAAATCTATTCCCATCAGGCATNTCCAATCCCTTGTATTCGAATTCAGAATCTTTATTTAGCTCTATAGCGGTCAGATTGCCCTTAGAAAAATTGATACTCCCCTCACTCCCCAATATTAAGCCCATATCCTCTGATACAGTTTCGATATTCACNTTAAAATATCCGTTAAGATCAGCTTGGGTAAATTCTCCTTCAACCAAATCAACACTTAATGTGTCCGCTACCATCTGGTATGAATAGTTATTCGATTTTGCCTTTTCTTTTAATTGGATTCCGTGATAAAAAACCACCTGGGCACCATCCGCAGAAACTATTGCCNCCTCTGATTCAACCCGTAAACTCCTATTTTCAAAGAATACGTCTCCCATCATAGTAACCTGATTTAGTAATCCATCAAATGCTATCGAATCAGCACGAAAAACCAAATCTTTACCAACAAAGATCAAGCGAGGATTGCCATAAATCCGTCCGCTCTCATTTCTCTGGTCGAGCGTAAGATATTTCCCTGTCAGGACACCATCCAAATCATTNTCACGAATTTCCACATCAGATGTTGCTGTTAATATTTGTTCGCGTGCATCAAAAGACATTTTTTGTGCTGCAATATAATATTCGGCATCCTCAAAAACTGCTGTACTGTCTACAAAAAGTATATCATCTCCTTGTTTATAGTTCAATCTGCGCCCTTGAATATTTGTCGTTCCACGATAGAAATGCGCAGGCAGACCCCANAATTCAGTCTCTTTCAAAATTCTNTCTTCCCGCCATNNNTCTGCTGTCAAACTAACAGAATCTCGCTCAATGGATACCGATCCATTTGCAACTATTNTGTGTTCCCGGAGATTNACTTCCATTTGTTCGGCCGCAAAATTAATTATCCCGTCCACGCCTTTAACGCCACCAGAGAGTGTCAAAAGAGAACTTTCAGTTTCACAATATGCTTTAGATCCAAACAATTCCATTCCTAATGCCTTTAGGCCAGCATCAAAATAGAAAACTTGCAGGTTTCCTCTCAATATATGGCCCTGCCCTAAAACTGCGCGTACCTGTACGGAGTCGGCAAAATCACGGGAAACCCAATAGCCACTGACATCATGATATTGCCAGGTTTCAGAAGAAAGGTTNGAATCAAAATTAATTCCTTTTTCTTCCCCTCTGGAATGTTCAATTGATAAAGTATCGGGGATTTTCAACCGATTACGTTCTATGTCCCAAATCAAGGAATCTGAAGAAATGAAAACATCGTGATGCATTTGAANACCAACATTTCCTTTCAAAATCCATTTTCTTTTTTTACGATCTATTTTCAAAAAGTCACTATTAAATTTGGCCGTAATTANATCCGCCAAATCACGTAATAAGATCCTCACGTTTCCAGAAACAATTGCAATTCGATCGTTATAGATCTCACTATAATCTGAAGCCCGTATTTCAGCTTTTTCCGAAGGCCTCTGGACATAGAGTNANACTTCAGAGGCTTCGAAATCTTNAAGAGGTGGCTCTTGATAAATAATTTCGTAGTCTTTTGACCTACAACTGCAAATAAAATATGAAAATAGAAAAAGTCGCACCCAATACAATGGAGAGCGACTCATAAATAAGAATCTCATACGTTTTTATGCAGATTAAGATGCGACCATTCGCTTTTTATTTTTTTCCACATTATTTTTCTGATAAACCAAAGAAGCTTCAACAAACCCGGCAAAAAGCGGCGAAGGATTATCCATCCGTGATTTAAANTCTGGATGTGCTTGCGTNGCAATAAAAAAAGGATGNTCACTCAATTCAATATATTCCATCAGTCTCGTCCCATCCAATCTGCGATGATAACCCGAAAANACCAAGCCTTCATCTTCTAACAATTCAACAAAACGCGGTGATATTTCATACCGATGACGATGGCGCTCAAGAACTACCTTATCCCTGTCCGTCATCAACATACCTATGCGATGTGCTTCTTCAGGCAAGCTCAATAACTGGTCTATACGCATTGAATCCTCGGCAAGACGCCCCGATTTTTCATATAAACTGAGGACTATACTATCTNTCTTTAAGATAGCGGCGTAAGCGCCCAAACGCATACTGCCACCCAAGCGACCATTATCAACAACATCTTTTTGATTTTCCTGACAACAAACAACATTCCATTCTGACTCTCCAACAAATTCTTCTGAAGTNGCTTTTTGAATACCAGCTACATTACGGGCATACTCGATAACTGCCAGTTGCAGACCATAACATAAACCCAAGTAAGGAATTTTATTCTTGCGAGCAAAACTAATAGCATTTATGACTCCTTCTGAGCCCCCGCCACCAAAGGCACCAGGAACAATAACACCATCAAAATCAGCTAATTCAGCCAATTCCCGGTCACCGTTTTCAAATTCATGACCATCTATCCANGTAATTTCAACACTCGCATCACTTGCCACTCCAGCGTGAACTAANGATTGATTCACCGAAATGTACGAGTCAGTCAATTGAAANTCACCAATACCGACGTATTTTCCNACCATTGCAACTCTCAAACATTGATTAGGTTCACGACTCCGGCGAACTAGTTTTTCCCAGTGATCCCATTGAGGCTCTTTTAGGGGAGGAAGAGANAGCTTTTTTAAAAGCTTAATTCCCAAATTCTCATTTTCTAATNTGAGAGGAATATCATAAATAGTCTCTACATCTGGGGCAGAAATGATATGATCATTAGCCACGTTTGCGCCGACCTGAACTTTTTTCTTCCGGACTTCATCTATAAATTTTTCTGCACGACACACAATGAAATCTGGAAAAATTCCGTGTTCACTAAGCATACGGATAGCTTGTTGAGTAGGTTTTGTCTTCATCTCTCCAACATGCTGCGGGATTGGCATGTATGTTATTAGGAGATGAACAAAGTGGTCTTCTCCTAATTCTCGTTCAAGTGCTTTTATTGCGAAAAGAAAAGGTTCGTTTTCATAATCACCGACTGTACCTCCGATCTCTACCAATACGATATCAAAACCACGACCAGCTTCTTGAATCCGCTGAGTGATTTCATCGGTAATATGAGGTATTGGCTGAACAGTTTGACCAAGATACTCACCGCGTCTTTCACGTTCGATCACCGTATGGTAAATTTGTCCTGTGGTAAGATTGTTCCGACGAGGCAAATCAAGCCCTAAAAAACGCTCGTAATTACCTAAATCTTGATCAATTTCGCCACCATCATCCGTAACCCAAACTTCGCCATGCTCCGTCGGACGCATAGTCCCTGCATCGTAATTGAGATAAGGGTCAATTTTTACGGCGGTACAATTGTAGCCATACTGAAGTAAAATTTTACCCATAGATGCAGTTGTTATCCCTTTTCCTACCCCACTCATCACGCCACCCGTAACTACCACATACTTAGGGCCATCATACTTTTGCATCAACGATATAGCTCCTTAGCGCCAAAGCTGAACAGTNCTGTAAAAATAATCTTAGTCGATTATTCTTGGTACTTTGTAATGAGATCCGTTAGTATCGGGAGCATTTCTCGCCATTTCTGTTGGGGCGGGAAAAACCGATATTTCATCTTCACGAAAAGCGTTGACCACAGGAAGAACATGGGAGGTAGGCTGAACCATCTCAGTATTAAGTTCATTAAGACATCCAACGAACCTGAGAATTGCATTAAGTTCTCCGGTAAGTACCTCTTGCTCCTCATCTGTTAACCGTAGCCGCGCAAGGGAGGCTACAGCTTGAACATCTTCTATTGTAACCGACATATTTACAGTATCTTATCTTAGATAGAGATAGAGGAATTTATAACAAATACCCAGCCAAATATCATTCGGTCGTTAATATGGCCAATTGCCCTGTTATGCGCAAGGTCTTTTCAGTCCATCAAGATCTTTTATCAATCAATACCAACCAATAATTATCGAAGAAATGTGTGGGTATGATAGAACAAAAACTTTTAGTAGTCTTGACAAGAAAACTCTAATCAAAAAATCAACACATTTAAAACTGCATTTTATACGAAAAAAGATACAGTAATAATAGGCTTAATTTAAGCCGCTACTCTGCGATCTTTTGTGTCATTTAAATTCTTTAATTTACTCCGCATCTGTTCAATGTCACCTGTCAATCTTGAACGCCTTAATTGGCACTGCCTACTAGCTAGGCGAATACAGTGTATCTCTTCTTCTAAACAATCCAATTCAATAGAAAGATCAGCAAATTCGTTGTCCACATTTCTGAGTCGTTCCTGCTGTTTTTTTATTTCATTTGCCGTAACCAAACGGAGAATAAGGAGGAAAAATACCAATCCCAAAATAATTAGGTAAGCAACCAATTTTCACCTCAATCGGATAAAGAGTTAGACCAACAAATATTAAAACAACTCTATAGTTGGGTTATCGTCATCCAAACGAAAAAACTGTACTAGTTTTTCTCTACTTCCATTTTTTCAATATCCGCCATCATCAAACGTAAAATTCTCCGCTCTCTTTTAGACGTTGCCGCTACTAACGCAATTATCAACTTCATAGTTTCTGTCGGAGTAAATTCCCCAATCAACCTATCCATGACTTGACGGCGATCATCTGGCAATTGTTCGATAACATATTGACACAACTTATCCAATTCCACTATTCTNGCCTCCGATAAAATAGTAACTTTTGNTTTAGATCTTNTATCGTGNTACTAACCACAAAAACCTTGACCACCCCTCCAATATACAGTATTATAATCAACGCACTACCCAATCTGTGGTGTTTTTTCCACTCTGTCGCACGTAAATTGATAAAAATGGCCACCATTCGACAANTGNATTGATCTATCTAATAATACAAATTANCCATTTTANTCATCGTGTTAATCTCTGAGTATCGGAGCTCACAAACTTGCGGTTAACTCAACTCGAAATATTTGGATTCAAATCGTTCGCACAAAAAATNGTGGTACCATTCCATCCAGGCATAACTGCAATTGTCGGCCCAAATGGTTGTGGGAAATCTAACGTTGTCGAAGCGATACGTTGGGTACTTGGCGAACAACGTGCCGGCGCTTTCCGAAGCCATAAAATGGAAGAAGTTATTTTCTCAGGAACTCAAAATAAAAAAGCCTTGGGTATGTCTGAAGTTGCATTGATAATTGAAAATAACGAAAACATTTTACCAATTGACTACAAAGAGGTAGCNTTAACAAGGCGGCTTTTCCGGTCGGGTGAGAGTGATTACCTGTTAAACCGTATTCCATGTAGATTACTCGACATCACAAACTTACTTATGGATACAGGCTTGGGCCAAGGCGCCTATTCNGTAATGGAACAAGGTATGATAGACGAGATTGTTAGTGAAAAGACAGACAATCGACGAAGAATNCTAGAGGAAGCAGCAGGTATAACCAAGTATAAAACTCGCAGGAGATCCACATGGAATCGACTGGAAGCAACTCAGTCAGATTTAACCCGAATTGAAGATATCATTGCGGAGGTAAAACGTCAGGTCGATTACCTTCAAAGACAGGTAGGTCGGGCGCGAAAATATCAAGAACAAAAGCAGGAACTCGATGACNGTGAAGTACTCTTAGGCAGATATGTNTTCTTTGAACTACACGGAGAGTTATCACCTCTGCAAGAAGAATTAGCTAAAATTAATCGAAACAGTGAGTCTTCTTTCGCCGAGTTCGCGGCTCGTGAATCATCGCTAGAAAAATCACGCCTTTCTGTTACTGATGCAGAACATCGCTTGCAGGAAACAGGACGGAATTTGAACGAGAAAATCGAACAGATCCATGACCATGAGCAGGAATTGGCTATTTCTCAAGAACGNAAAGATGTAGCGGAANGCGCAATNAAACGAACCGAACGTGAAACGGCTCATTACAGTCAACANTTAACGGAAATAAATAAGCAAAAAAACCAAAACGAAGAACAAACTAATAAGATAAAGCTTCAATTATCAGAAATAGATCAACATCTTGACAAGCAGGAAGAAAAGACAAAGCTAATAGAGATTTCGTTTCAGAAAATTAAAGAGCAAACAGACAAATTACAACAACAAAAAATTACTGGACTGGGATTGAAGAATGATTGTAAAGTAAANCTTGAAAGACTTCAAGCAGAACAGACAGCACTNGGACAGAACCAAAAAAATATAGAGATAGAATCAGATACTCTTTCGGACGAGTTACGTCATGCTACGAAAGAATTAGATGTTTTTGAAAAAGAACTGGAGATTAATCACACCGCGATACATAAGCTCAATCTCCGTCGCCATGAAATTTCTGAATTAGAAAATAGAATTAGCCAACAAATTTCTATATTGGCAATTCAACAATCTGACATCAATAATGAATTGGCCTCTGTAAAAGCTCGTAGTCAAGCACTAAAGAAGCTTCGTTCCGGCTACGAAGGATACACAAGTGGTGTCCAAACTCTCATGTTGGAATCACCAATAGCTTCAAAATTGAATGGTGTCATAGGAGATCAGATCAAAGTTGATCCTAAATATATCGCTCCCGTAGAAGCAGCCTTAGGAGAATCAATCAACGCTCTTGTTGCAAAGGACACAAAAACTGCTCTTGATGCTATACAGTTCATCAAACGAAATAATAGTCGAGCAGGGATTTATGCACTTGATTGGCCAATTCAAACCAGGCCTATAGACACCATCCCAGACAGAGCCGGCTTAAAAGGACCGCTAACGGATTTCTTACAAATCACTCCACCACTTGTCGATTTAATAAAAAACCTACTATCATCCACATATTTAGTAGAGAATTTAGAAACCGCTTTGTCAATAACCCAAGAAATAAAAGAAAAAAATGTACGTTTTGTAACGCTAGCAGGAGAGCTTTTAGAAGCTAACGGTTATATTGCCGGTGGTAAAGCAAACGACGATGAAGCTTCAATCTTAGGACGCCGCACAGAAATCGTAACCTTGAACTTTACTTTATCGAAACTACGACACAGTCTCTCGCATATAGAGAATAGATCAGAACATCAACATAAACGTTTAAAAATCGTATTAAATACCCTAAATAAATTAGACCAGGAGTTACAAAACCAACAAAATGAAGTGCGCGAAAATAAACACGGTCAACAAAATGCTGTTTCGTCTGTTGAGCGTGTCAACATACGTTTAGGACATCTACAAAATGAGCGCTCTCAAATTAGTGAACGGAACCTGAATATAGTAAATAACACAAAGGAAATTCGCAGTGAACTAACAGCCTTAGAGACTCAGAGTGATGATCTAGAATCTCAAATTGTAATATCAGAAGATCAGCAAAATAAAATAGAATTTGAACGACAACGAGTACGAGATGAACATAGTAACTTGCAGGTCGAAAGAGCCGGGATTTCGGCTTCTAATAAAAATTTACTTCACGATTATAGTAGATTAAATGATTTGGAAAGAAAAACGAAAGAGAGTATTGAACGACAAAATAAAGAGCGTTTTACCGCGGAAGGAAATATTGAGGTCTTATTGGAGAAGATCGAACAAATAACAGATGAAGTACAAATTCTTCATGAAGAACGTGAAGAGTTAGTTGAAGTTCAGAACGACGCTCGCCAAGAATGGTCTGAATTAAACACACGAAACCGTGCTTTAGAAGAAGAAATTAGCGTGATGCAAAGAGGCCTCAATACCGAGAGAGAGAGACGCCACAAGATCGAACTACGCATCTCCGAATTGGATTCGAAAATAAAAACACTCCAGCAGCGACTTCAAGAAGACCATAATTGCAATGTTGAAGTATTAGGAATACCCACCGAAGAAGTAGATACCGAGGTATTAGAGAAACATGTCGACAATTTACGTCAATCAATTAACAGATTAGGATCTGTACACTTAGGGGTCTTGGAAGAATATGATGAACAAAAAGAGCGTTATGATTTTCTTGTTCAACAAAGAGATGATTTAACAGTAGCAGCAGAAGACCTACGAAAGACACTGAACCTGATTGACAGGACGGCAAGAAGCATGTTCGTAGAAACCTTTGGTAATATTCGCGAAAAATTCCAAGAAACTTATGCTCGGTTCTTTGAAGGAGGCGAGGCAGATTTAAAGTTAGAAGATGGGACAGATCCTTTAGAGGCAAATATAGAAATTAGTGCCCGTCCTCGTGGAAAACAACTTCAAAGTATTGCACTCCTCTCTGGGGGAGAACGCGCACTTACGGCAATTTCACTTCTTTTCGCAATCTATTTGGTAAAACCAAGCCCATTTTGTATTCTCGACGAAGTCGATGCCCCACTAGATGATAGTAATATTGGACGTTTTGTGCGCGTACTTAAAGAATTTGCGCGTAAAACTCAGTTTATCGTAGTTACTCACAATAAATTGACAATGGCGGCAGCAGATACTTTACACGGCGTTACTATGCCAGAAGAAGGAATATCCCAACTGGTTTCTGTTCGAGTAGAAGATAGTGAAGAATTTGTCGAAGNTGCGGGATAAATTCATTACGTTATATTTTATCGCATTTTATAAGGATCGTTTTCCAAAAATAATTTTGCTCTTTGGCGTATCTTCGGGTCATCATTACTTAAAGATAATTCAACGAAGTCAGGATGCTTAACTAGGAAATCTCTCATTGAAACATACGGATCATTTTGATAGGCCTCGAATAATTTTGCTTGATCAGCATTTATTGTTCCTCGAGTTAATAATTTAGAAAATAGAGAGTTATCAACAGAGAGTAATGCATCACAAGCTACTCCTTTTTCTCGTAAAGCCTTGACTCCCCCTTGACCACGATCAATTACATTTACACTATAAGTAATAATTCCACTATCAGCATTAAGAGCTGGAATCCAAGACCGGAAATAACTTGAGGCTTCTGTCACTAGATCTGCAACATGAAGCGTATTGATCCCTTTAATTCCTTCTCTTCCAATCTCGGCGCCCTTGAGAATCACCTTTTTCAAATCTTTAAATATGAATAAATGTGGTTTNCCTAACCTCTGCGCGACAGCCAACGAAAAAAACCAATCCCGCCTTTCACCTCCAGAAATTGCGTCAAATTCAATAGAAGATTTATATCGGATCAAATCAACTAANGAATCTATGACATNCCTATAAATCGAATTTTCCATATACTGCCTATCTACTCGTTCTTTTAGAAGCAAAGGGAACTCCGNGTTACCTTTCTCAATATTTATCATTTCGAGTAACTCTTCCGCTTCTTCCTGTGAACCGTACAAATAGTGTGTATTTATGTAGTATGGTCCAACTGTACCGGAGGTATACCAGAATACTTCTTCTGGTGGAGGAAAATTCAACGCCTTCGTGTATAATAGAGATTCCAACAAATCAATAGTCATTACGNTTCCTCTAAATATTTCAACCTATCGTTTTCCACAACATTTCTTATATTTGTTACCACTTCCACAATAACACGGATCGTTCCGACCAACCTTCGGAGTATCACGCCGGAACGTTTCAATTTTACGAGGGAAAAGCTCGTCACTATTCATTTCTTCAGAAGGTTTCTTCCCGTCAAGGGATGTTCGCGGTGTTTGCAACCATTCNTCTTGCAAAATAGTCAATTCATCATTCATTCCCTCAACCCCTTCCATATCAACCCCCTTTTCCTGACAAAAAGCACCAAAATCGGCCAAAAGTTTTCCTCGGGGTGAAGAAAGCATATCTTGAACTTGTTCCATGTTCAATCCAGCCGGCAACATACCTTCTATATCCTTCATATTCAGGTCAGATAGATCTAACGAATCTTCTTCGGAGGTGTTTTCTACTTCATCTTGGGTTGATGATTCTGACAACTCTTCAATTGAATCCAAAGGGATTATTGATTCAGAAAGCTGTTGTAAAAGCGGAGCCANAGGATGATCTGGTTTAATACTCAATTGATCACTAATCCAAGATATATCCTCACCATCCTGAAGCAATTCTACAATCTCTTCAGCACTAAATTTTGTTATACCCAACCTAACAAACTCACTATTTAATTTATCNACAAGGTCTTGCAAAGTGTATCTCCAAAATTAACATATCGTTATAAAATTTAACTTAAAGCTATCACCTGGCCTATTACGTGTCAAAAATCGATTAAATATATTATTCAGATTTTTGAAAAATTTCAAAAAACATAAAACCACCACAAAATAAATGATCTCTTTTACCCATAAAAACTGGTTAAGACTATTATAAAGTTTTGGTACACTCTTTGCTTAAGTTTCGAACGGTTAAAATCAAGCTTTGAAAGTACACATAAAAACGCTTAACAAAGGGAATAATATAATGTTAAAAGATCTTGACTTATCGGATAGCGAATTACTTTTAAATGCAATTAATGATAAGAGCTATCTATCTGAGTTAAGTAATAGATATCACCAACCACTAACTAAATTTGTCACGCGATATGTAAGGGATAAAGAGACTTCTGAAGATATCGTACAAGAAACATTTCTCCGCTGCATGCGATATAGCTATAAGTATCCAGATATAAAGAAAGTTTCAAATTGGCTCTTCACAATTTCGGCAAACCTTGCAAAAACCGAACTGAGAAGACGNAAGCGTTGGAATTCATTTTCCATTTCTACAGCTAAAGATAGGGAAAATGGAATGGCATTCGAGCCCATTTCTAGCAGTCCTCAACCGGATACCCAGATTGGCAAGGAACAAATCGAATTAATTGTCAGAAAATCAATTAACAAACTACCCCAAAAATTCCGAGAAGTAGTTCTTCTTCGAGACATATGCGGATGCTCCTATGAGGAAATTTCTAAAACATTTGGCCTACCAATTGGAACNGTAAAATCAAGAGTGAATCGAGGGCGAAGCAAACTTCAAGAACCNTTACAGAAACTGGCTAAAGAGATCTATGATAGAAACTANTAATACTTTCTCAGATAAACNANAACAAACATAAATATGACCTATTAAAAATTATGTCNCCCGCNATTAGTTGTAGTTAATACTAANCATTGACGGATAGAGATTGCAAACCTATTTTCGGCATTTAAAAAGAAAATAATTTATTAAAAAGGATNTAAGGATTTTCNATATCAATTTACAGACCTCATGTAAAGGTTACTCAAGAAATGCCAATAGAAATTAATGAGAAACGAATTTTTAATCGCATTGAACACTTAGTGTCACTTCATGCTCCATCTGGATACGAAACAGAAGTAGATATAGCAGTAGAAGATATTATGAATAGTATGGGTGTTGAACATAGTCAAGATTCCGCCGGCAACATTATAGCAAAAATCCCTGGGAAAAGTAGTAAACGGCCAATTGCTATCATTTCACATAAAGATGAAATCTCACTTATAGTTAAGCGAATAGAAGATACTGGGCATCTTCGTGTAGTACCTGTGGGTGGATTACATCCATGGGCTATCGGCGAGACACCCGTCGAATTACTAACAGAAAATGGTATAGTTCGTGGCGTATTGTCGATCGGTTCAAAACATGTATCTGTTGAAAGCCCTGCGGGTGACCTGAAAAACGGGGCAGGATTAAATTGGGATCGTATGTGGATCGATTGCAAATTTACTCCATCTGAACTTACTCACCGCGGTGTCGGTCCAGGTACGAGAGTAGTTATTGCCCGCCATCGGAAAAACATCTGGGAAGTAAATAAGTATCTTTGTGGTTACAATTTAGATTGTCGCGCAGGCCTAGCAATTATATTTGAAGTTGCCCAGCAATTGTTATTAAATGTTCCCGCACATGACACATACATAATTGCAAGTGAACGTGAAGAAATTGGAGGACACGGAGCATCTTTTGCCTTAGCGAATCTACCCGTCGAAACGGCTATCGCCGTCGACATTGCACCAGTTGCAAGCGAATATGGGACACAAAACAACAGCCAGCCAATTTTGATTGAAAAAGACGGTCGTGGGGTGTACCATGCAACAACCAATAGACACCTCCGCTCCCTTGCAACAAAAGAGGGCTTTGAATTGCAAACTGCTGTAGTTACATCTTACGGAAGCGACAGTAGTATAGCTCAGGCAACGGGGCATGTCGCTCGATCTGCTCTTGTGGGTTATCCAGGAGACAACACACACGGCTATGAAATCTGTTGCAAAGAAGCAATCGTCAACTCGGCACGTTTAATCACCTCATTCGCCCAAAATAAATAAGGTGATAGTCGCCCTAAAAAGCACGTTCAACTAAAAACTCAAGCATCTCAGCTAAAGCATTGCGAGCAGAACTCTTTGGTAACTTTAATAGAAAATCCCGACTAACTTTTGCTTTTTCTAAACAAACTTTTTCAGCATATTCAGAGCAACCGTAATTTTGGACAAGACTAATAACACGTTCAATCTCTTCCACCGTATTTTCCTGCCGACTTTTATGTAAGATATTTAACACATCATGCTTTTCCTCAGAACTACATTTACGTAATAAATCAATTATAATTAAAGTACGTTTACCTTCCGCAATGTCACCACCCCTTTCTTTTCCATACGCACCTGATGTGATGCCAGGAGCCACTGACGCATCTTTCTCTGGCGTCTGCAAGTTAAGTAAATCATCACGAATTTGAAAAGCAATTGCCATCGCTTCTCCAAAATTCCCAATAGTCTCCTGATCTATTTTTTGTGCTCCAGCAATTATAGCTCCAGCAGTACATGGACCACGACCTGTATACCATCCGGTCTTCTTTCGTAACATTTCCATAAATTCATGCTCTGTGGGTATATACTGCTGCCGTATCCATCCTACATCATATGCTTGACCTTCAAAAGTCTCTCGAGATCCTCGAATCATTTCCTCAATAAGATCTAATGAGCGAGCAGGGCCGAGTAAACTACGATTAGCACTTAAGACCTCGAAAACTTTTGCATATAAAGCATCGCCCACGTTAATACTCAACGGAATACCATGTAATTTATGCAAACACGGTTTCCCGCGTCGCATTTCAGAATCATCCTCAATGTCATCGTGAACAACAGCAAAAGACTGAAACATTTCAAAAGCCGCAGCTGTACGTATCGCTGTTTGCATATCCCCATCGAATACTTTACAACCAAGAAGTACTAAAGCAGGCCTAAACCGTTTTCCTCCCCGTCTTGGATAATCTCTCATCGGTGCATATAGAAACGCCTCCGGCTCTTGATCAGGTAAAAATTCAAACATTTCACGTTCAATTTCAGGAATGAACTGATGTAGAAAATCACCGAGTTTTTCTGGAAATATACCCATTTCAATCATCCTTGTGATCTTATCTTTATCCAAAAGGTTTTTTCAACCTATAAAAACACAAGGCCAATCACCTTCGGTGATTGGCCTTTTGTTTTTATGTAACCTACTTAATCATTAGATCTGACCGCTAACTTTTAACCTGTTGAGCGCACGTTGCAAAGCAATTTCTGCCCTTGTAAAATCGAAACTTTCATCATCTTGATTATCATCACGATTTAAACGCTCTTCGGCTCGACTTTGTGCGGATTTAGCACGTTCAACATCTATATCACCAGCCTTTTCAGCAGTTTCGGCTAAAATTGTAACTCCTTCAATAGAAACTTGGGCAAAACCACCACTAATCGACAAGGAGTGAAATCTACCGTNCTCTTCATCAATNCGAATGATTCCTATACTCAGCGAAGCCAACAAAGGAACGTGACCTGCCAAGACACCAAAGCTACCTTCGCTACCAGGTGCCTGAACATGACGAACAGAGCCCGAATAAATCATTTCTTTTGGCGTAACAATTTCAAGGTTAAACGTAGCCATCAATTACATTCCCTTGGCTTTTTCCAATGCCTCTTCTATCGTCCCTACCATGTAAAAAGCCTGCTCTGGCACATCGTCATAATCACCATCAACTAGACCTTTAAAACCGCGAACCGTATCTTCTACCTTAACATAAGCACCGGGNGTACCCGTAAAAACCTCAGCAACATGGAAAGGTTGTGTTAAGAAAAACTGAATTTTTCTGGCCCTGGCAACAACCAATTTATCTTCATCAGACAATTCATCTATACCCAAGATAGCAATAATCTCACGCAAATCACGATATCTTTGAAGTACCTCCTGAACACGCTGTGTAACAAGGTAATGATCCTCACCAACTACCCGCGGATCCAATATACGCGACGAGGAAGCCAGAGGATCTACAGCTGGGTAAAGGCCTTGATCAGCTAACGACCGCTCTAGCACAATTCGTCCATCCAAATGTGCAAACGCAGTAACAACACCAGGATCTGTGTAATCGTCTGCAGGCACATAAATAGCCTGAACAGAAGTTATTGATCCATCTTTGGTAGTTGTGATTCTCTCCTGAAGAGCACCCATTTCTGTAGCTAGAGTCGGCTGATAACCAACAGCAGAAGGCATACGTCCAAGCAACGCAGAGACCTCAGCACCAGCGAGAATGAACCGGAAAATATTGTCNACAAAGAATAAGACATCTTGCCCACTTTTATCACGAAAATTTTCNGCAATTGTAAGCCCCGTAAGGGCTATTCGCTGTCTAGCGCCCGGAGGCTCATTCATCTGACCAAAGACCATTGCCGTTTTGTCAATTACGCCAGATTCCTCCAACTCACCAAGAAGATCATTACCTTCACGAGTTCGTTCTCCAACTCCTGCAAAAACCGAATATCCACCATGCCCAGAAGCTACATTATTAATTAGCTCAGTCAGAATTACTGTTTTTCCAACCCCAGCTCCACCAAAAAGGCCGAGCTTACCCCCTCTCGCAAAAGGACAAATTAGGTCAAGAACCTTTATACCGGTTCCCAAGACTTCATCTGAGGTGACTTGATCTTCNTGAGAAGGTGGATCTCGATGNAGAGGAAGCCGAGGAACATCTGCAGGTAAATCACCCTTACCGTCAATCGGTTCCCCGATAACATTAAAAAGGCGACCTAAAACCCCTTCTCCTACCGGAATCATTATTGGAGAGCCTGTATCCTGCACACCCGCTCCCCGCGTTAATCCGTCCGTGGAGTCCATTGCAACACAACGAACAAGACCTTCACCTAAATGTTGTTGGACCTCCAATACTAACCTACCGTCAGTAGGACGATCAGATTCCACAACTTCCAGCGCATTATAAATTGGTGGTAAATCTTCACCTGCGAAATCAACGTCAACAACAACGCCAATAATTTCTTTAACCTTTCCTGTCTTCATCTCTTATCCTTCAAAGGTAAAAACGACTTATTAGGCAACTGCTTCCGCGCCTCCGATAATATCCATTAATTCCAACGTAATTGACGACTGCCGAACTTTATTCATTTCTCTAGTCAAATCATCCAACAACTCCCCAGCATTCTTCGTTGCATTATCCATAGCAGTCATTTGAGCAGCAAAAAAACCTGCATTAACCTCTAATAGCGAGCGCNAGACTTGAAAATTTACATGTCTGGGAACAAGCGTACTCAACAGCTGTTCCGGTGACGGTTCAAANACATAATCAGTTCCGGAGTTTCTACTATCATCATCTACTTTGTCAATAGGTAGTATCGGTAATAACTGGTGCACAGCTGGGATTTGCTTNGCTACCGATTGAAATTCACTAAAGGCAAGTAANACGCGATCTACCTCTCCAGATAAGAAGCGAGAAGTTAGGCTACGAGCAATTTCACTTGCTTGAGCAAATTCTAATTGTCGAAAAACATCCGAAAAATTTTGCTGTACTTCGAAATCTCGGCTTCGAAAATAATTATAACCTTTTCTACCAACCGTAATCAATTCAAGACTTTCTTTCGCGTACTTGTCCACCTCAGATTGAACTCGTCTACATATTGACCCATTGAACGCTCCACAAAGACCGCGATCAGCCGTGACTACGACTATAACAACACNCTCAACAGGTCTATCTGCAAATACAGGATTGCGAACCGGATCTACACTCTTTTGNAGACTNCCTATCAGAGCATCNAGATGTTGGGCATAAGGCCTGGCCGCTTCTATAGAATCCTGAGCACGGCGCATCTTTGCAGCAGCAACCATTTGCATGGCATTAGTAACGCGCTGAATATTTGAAATACTTCCTACGCGTGTCCTAAGTTGCCGAAGTGTAGCCAATCTATAGTCCCTTCCTAATTAGTCTGNNGAAGCTCGAAAAGTTGATTTAAAACTTCCAATTGCGTCATTCAACTTTGACATGTTTTCGTCGCTAAGATCTCCAGATTCACGAATCTCTGCTAACANTTCACCCTGATGATCCCTGATATATTGAATGAATTCTTCTTCGAAACGACCTACATCTTCCGTAGCAAGATCGAGAACATGCTCAATAGCTGCAAGAGCAACTACTTCCTCTTCAACAGGCATAGGCTTATACTGCCCTTGCTTAAGAATTTCCATTAATTTTTCGCCACGGTTCAACAAATCACGCGTTGACTGATCNAGATCTGACGTTCCAAACTGAGCAAAAGCCTTAACCTCATTATAACGAGAAATATCTCCTTTNATAGTTTTGGCTACAGCCTTCATAGCTTTAGTTTGCGCAGANGATCCCACACGCGACACAGAAGCCCCTACGTCCATTGCAGGACGGTTTCCAGAATAGAATAACTCCGGTTTAAGAAGAATCTGACCGTCGGTTATAGAGATAACATTGGTCGGAACAAACGTCGACACATCTCCTTCAAGAATCTCAATAATTGGGAGAGCNGTTAAAGAACCACCACCGAGATCATCACTTAATTTCGCAGCTCTTTCNAGTAGCCTAGAATGTAAATAAAAGACGTCTCCAGGGTAAGCTTCTCTTCCAGGAGGACGACGTAAAACAAGTGACATCTCTCTGTAAGCCCAAGCCTGTTTAGAAAGGTCATCGTAAACAATAAGGGCGTGCTTACCGTTATCTCTAAAAAATTCGCCCATGGAACAACCAGCATACGGAGCCAAGAACTGAAGCGGTGCCGGATCTGAAGCTGTAGCGGAAACGACAATCGTATAATCCATCGCACCAGCGGCTTCCAATTCAGCTACTACTTTCGCCACAGTGGACGCTTTTTGTCCAACAGCAACNTAGATGCATTGGACATCTAAGCCTTTTTGGTTAATGATTGCATCTACAGCGATAGCCGTCTTCCCAGTTTGGCGATCACCTATTATGAGCTCGCGCTGACCACGTCCGATAGGAACAGTCGAATCAACGATTTTTATCCCCGTTTGTAACGGCTGTTTAACGGGTTGGCGTCCAATAACTCCAGGAGCCTTCCTCTCAATAGGTAACGNTTCAGAAGCTTTTANCTCACCTTTCCCATCGATTGGTTGACCAAGAGGATTAACAACNCGCCCCAAAAGTTCGGGACCAACCGGAACTTCTACAATTCGCTCAGTCCGTTTTACTTGGTCTCCTTCATTGATTAGCGTATCATCGCCAAACAACACACACCCTACATTGTCTTCCTCTAAGTTGAGTGCCATTCCCATAATACCATTAGGGAATTCGACGAGCTCCGTAGCTCGGACATTTCCCAATCCATGAACACGGGCTATGCCATCTCCTACGTATAAGACTGTTCCTGTCTCATACACATCTATTTCTTTTTCAAATCCTTGCAACTGTTGCTTCAATATCTTNGAAATCTCGTCAGGCTGGACCATCGCTTCGGTGGCCATAAACTATACCTCTTCCGTCCTAATTGTTGCGATTTAATTGCCTACAAGGCGGCGGCGCATACGTTCTATATGTGTATTTAAACTTCCGTCAAAAACNATATCACCAACACGAGCTATCATACCACCCCGTAATGATGAATCCACTTCAGCATGTAAACTAATCTCTTTTCCAAAATAAGATGACAAATGATCTCTCAATTGATCCTGCTGCTTTGCTTCAAGTTCTACAGCCGATACAACCGTTGCACTCAAAACTCCTAGACGTTCCTCAACCATAGCAATGAATGTAGAAAGGACGTCCTTTAACAATCCGGTGCGCCGCCTTCTAGCAATCAAAGCCAAAAAATTTACCGTTAACTTTTCGACCCGATTATCAAATAGAGCAATCAGAGTTTTTTCCTTTATCTCTGCGCTCAACAGGGGATTCGCTAAGAATTCACGAAGCTCCTCGGATGAATCGATACTAACGAGGATCCCTTCTACGTCTGATCGCACAGAATCAAGCGAATCTGATTCCTCAGCAGACTCCAACAACGTAACGGCATATCTTCGAACAACTTCAGGAGCATTCATTCAAATTACCATTCTTTGTTGTCTTCATAGGNTCTTGCCTGCTCCTCCTATTTGACCGATTTCGGAACATCAGCTATAAAGTCATCAACCAGCTTTCTATTCCGCTCATTATCAAGATTCTCATCAACCAAGGCACTTGCAGCCTGAATAGCTAACTCTCCCATCTCACGTCTAAGTTGAGAAATAGCTGCAGTTTTCTCACGCTCNATANTNATACGAGCCTGCTCAACCAATTTGTGTGCATCCTCTCGAGCCTGCTCTATTGTTTCTTGGTGAACTCGCTCGGCAGCCTCACGAGATTCCGTCACGATTTGTCTCGCTTCNGTGGAAGCCGTTGCAAGCGTATCTCNGTGTTCTTCAAGAGCAGCTTCGGCCTGAGCTTGCGCAGTGCCAGCTCCCTCCAAGGCGGTCCTTATCCGCTCTTCTCGTTCGTCAAGAGCACCTATGAGGTTTGGCCAAGCAAATTTGGCCAATATCAAAAACACCACAGAAAACGTTACAAGTGTCCAAACAATTGTCCCTAAGTGGGGATCCAGTAACATAGTGCTAACCTAACCTTGAAAGACTACTTGGTGAGAACAACGAGTAGCGAAACAACNTCACCGATTAGAGCAACCCCTTCGATAAGAGCCGCGGTGAGAATCATATTCGTACGAATATCACCTACTGCCTCTGGCTGACGAGCAATACTTTCCATCGCCGAACCTGCGAGGCGACCGATACCTAAACCAGCACCTATCGCGCAAAGCCCCGCGCCTATACCCGCACCCATGTAAGCAAACTGCATTTCCATAGTTATTAACTCCTTGCTAAAAAATGTACCTACCAATNCTTAGCACTGAACTGAGCCGACCCATTCGNCCCAGAGGCAGGATAATTGAGAACTGTGAAAGACCCCTACTAATGGTCCGGATGCGCGGCCATGCCGATAAACACCGTTGATAGCAGGGTAAAAACAAACGCTTGCACAAAAGAAACAAAAATCTCTAAAAGATAAATGGCAGCTGAAAAAGGAACCGAAGCTAACGCAACCCATTCGCTTTGTAGAATTACTATCAGACCTAAAAAAACAAGTATAGCAACGTGTCCACCGACCATATTCGCAAAAAGCCTTACGCACAGTGCAAAAGGCTTCACAAAAAGACTAATCAATTCTACCGGAACCAAAATTAAAAGAAGCCAGGGCGGAACTCCGGAAGGAATTAAACTTTTAAAATATCCGAATAAGCCATTATTGGCTATACCCGCTCCTAACATTACAAAAAACGAAAAAAGGGCCAACGCAGCTGTAACGCTGATATTTCCCGTAGCGGTAGCACTATAGGGAACCAGCCCAAGCAGATTACAAAACAAAATGAAAAAAAATACGGTCAACAAAAAGGGTAAATACTTTCGTCCAGATTCACCCATAATCGGTAAGACTACTTCATCGCGCAAAAAAACAACGATGGCTTCAAAAAAATTGCCGACTCCTGTAGGAATTAAATTGCCTTTACGAACAGTTCGNAGTAACATCAGCATTAGAATGAAGCTNGCTACCCACATCATCACAACATGACGAGTGATCGACAAATCTATCTCNACGCCACCNATATTGATTGGTGTGAATTGAGGAAGCTGGACCTTACCGGCCAAAAGATGATGTGGATCTACGAAGGGCAACTCAAGGTAGTTAGCATCTAGTATGTGCCCAATTATATCTACTGTCGGGGCGGCGGCATTTGCCGCGCTTGCGTCTCCGGCCATCTAATAAATGTTCTCAGAGCATCCTAAAGATGCAAAAAAATGTGATTTGGTATTTTGATTCCGCCTGATAGAGAAATTAAGAATTGGTGTTCCCTCTGTCAACGGGATGCTCCCTAAAATCTCAATTTTTCTAAAAAAACAGAGTATGCCTGACTTCAACGATTTTGCCTCAAAATAAACGCAATTTCAAGGCCTAAAAAAATCAAATATGACGTAAGCATCGACCCTATAAAAGGAACACGAGCTATTGAAGTTTGCGACAGCACTAATGAAGTGACTATAGCNATTAAAACTAGCCTCAACAACATACCGGACATGAAAATTGTAAGCATAACTTGGAAGCTTTTAGTCAACCCCCACCGAAGGAAAAAAAGGGTTGTTGCTCCTGTGCCCCCTCCCACAACAGCACCGAGAGCTATTCCTTCCCACATCCTTTATCTTCCTTTCTATTCATCGCCATCAACACAACGTACATTCTATAAAAACTACCTCCTGCACCACCGAATAGGCCAACTAACGTAAATAACGGAAGNGTGTCTGCAAATTGATCTATCCACCATCCAATAGCAGAAAACAACAAAACGGCCACCGCAAAATAAAATCCTAGCCCCATAAATCGACTCGATTCAGCATAGTCTTTTAAAAGTTTTTTGTTTGTTCTCTGCATTTTCAAGACAAAAAAGACCTCATAACACAAAAGCGACGGAACTTATCCCCGTCGCCCTTATTAGTTTTTTATAGGTGTTTGCTACTGTTGTCCTTTTAAAACAAGCCCTTCTGTTCCATCAGAGCTACCGCAAGATCCTGGTTTTGCTCCACATTCGCACATGGGCTCACCGAACCGATCACTCATATTGTTCAATCCCCCACACGATCCCTTTATCACACGATTGGAAAATATTACTCCAACCGCCATTACGCACATGACGATANCAAACAGNATAAAAACCGNCAGTAGAGTCGTTGTCATACTAATTTTTTTCCTTACTTAGGAGCCAAAATCATCGAATCGAATCATCTCATCCTCAACNCCTAAATCATCCAACATCTTAAAAACNGACTGAGCCATTATTGGNGGACCACACATATAATATTCAATATCTTCAGGGGCCGGATGATCAGCCAGATAATTGTCGTGAACTACCTGATGAATGAAGCCCACGTAACCATCCCAGTTGTCTTCCGGACGAGGTTCCGACATTGCAATATGAAACTTAAAATTAGGAAATTGTTCCTCAATCTTTCGAAAATGTTCTTCGTAAAAAACTTCATTTGGATTTCGAGCACCGTACCAATATGAAACTTTGCGTCCTGTTTTGGCTGTATGAAACAAATGGAAAAGNTGTGAGCGCANTGGGGCCATTCCAGCACCGCCACCGATATAAACCATCTCTCGTTCTGTCGGGTTGATAAAAAATTCACCAAACGGACCAGATATNGTCACTTTATCACCTGGTTTCCGACTAAAAACATAAGAAGAAGCAATACCTGGCGGTACCTGCGCCCACCCTGTCGGCGAAGATCTATCAGGCGGAGGCGTAGCAATTCTGATATTAAGCATTACAATATTTCCCTCTGCCGGATGATTAGCCATTGAATAAGCTCTTACTGTAGTCTCCGTGTTGACGGCTTTGAAATCCCAGACCTTGAACCTGTCCCAATCGGGACGAAAACGATCTTCGATACCTTCAAAATCTTTGAAATCGCATTCATAAGGTGGGATCTCTATTTGAATGTAACCACCCGACTCAAAATCCATCGTCTCACCCTCGGGTAATTTCACAACGAATTCTTTGATAAAAGTGGCGACGTTTTCGTTAGAAACTACTTCGCATTCCCATTTTTTTACTGAGAATACTTCGTCAGGTACTTGTATTTTCATGTCCTCTTTGACATTTACCTGACAAGACAACCTCATACCGCCCCGTGCTTCTCCCTTTGTAATGTGATTAAGCTCTGTGGGAAGTATGTCGCCACCTCCCTCGTGCACATGGACTTTACATTGTGCACAAGTACCACCCCCACCACATGCCGATGAAACAAAAATTTTGTTATCGGCAAGAACATTCAGTAATTTAGCCCCAGCAGGGACCGCTATAGCTTTACTTTCATCTCCGTTGATCAGGATATTTACATCCCCACTTGCGACNAGTTTNGAACGAGCAACCAAAATCAAAGCAACCAACGCCAATACNATTAGNATGAACATCCCAACGCCAGATACAATTTCAGTGAACATCTAAAAGTCCGCCTATTTTATGAAATGATTATAGCTGAATCCCACCAAATGACATAAATGCTAAAGACATTAAACCGACCGTTATAAAAGTGATCCCCAATCCTCGAAGAGGAGCGGGAACGTCACTATATTTCATCTTCTCTCTAATACCTGCCAATGCCACAATNGCCAAGGCCCAACCTACACCGGATCCCAAACCAAATACAGCGCTTTCTCCAAAAGAATAATCCCGTTCGATCATAAAAAGAGAACCACCCAAAATGGCACAATTTACTGTAATTAAAGGAAGGAAGATTCCAAGTGCATTGTATAAAGCTGGAACATATTTATCCAATACCATTTCGAGAATCTGAACCATGGCAGCTATCATCCCTATGTAACTGATCAGGCCAACAAAGGTCAAATCTATATCAGGAAGGCCCAAAACATTAAGAAGATAAGCGTTTTCTTTGAGTAGATTGTTGTATATCAAATTATTAGCTGGNATAGTAATCAACTGAACAACGATGACAGCTATTCCTAATCCAAAAGCAGTACTCACATTCTTCGAAACTGCAAGAAAAGTACACATTCCTAAAAAGAATGCTAAAGCCAAATTCTCTACAAAAACTGCTTTCATAAAAATATTAAGATAAACTTCCATATCAATTTTCCTCCTCTATCTGATCGGTTTTCCATGCCCGGAGCAACCAAATAAAAAAACCGATAATAAAGAAAGCACTTGGGGGTAGTAACATCATCCCATTCGGCACGTACCAACCGCCTTCGTTGGCTANAGAAAATATTTCGACACCAAAGAGAGTTCCTACNCCAAACAATTCTCGAAAAAAACCAACAACCAGTAATATCAAGCTATAGCCCAGAGCATTACCTAAACCATCGAGAAAACTGAGCTTAGGACCGTTCTTCATAGCAAAAGCCTCGGCTCTTCCCATGACGATACAGTTTGTTATTATCAACGCCACAAAAACGGATAATTGCTTACTTGCCTCAAACGCGTATGCCTTCAATATGTTATCTACTATTATTACAAGAGAGGCAATGATCGTCATTTGAACTATTATTCGGATGTTACTAGGTATTATGTTACGGATAAGGCTGACAGCGGTGTTCGACAAACATAAAACGAAAATTACNGCTAAAGACATCACGAACGAGGTCTGCAAATTCGTGGTTACAGCCAATGCCGAACAAATACCCAGAATCTGTAAAGCTATCGGGTTATCGTTAAAAAGTGGGTTTAGGACTACCTCCTTCGCTTTTTCTGCCATTTTAGCTTACCCCTTGCCTACGCAAATTTTGGATGTAGGCTTCAAAACCTTCTTTACCCAACCAGTATCTTAGCATGTTCTTCACTCCATTAGCCGTAATCGTAGCACCCGACAAGCCATCCACTTGATACTTGGCTTTCGGATTTCCCGGAACAACCTGTCCCTTGANAACATCAATTAAAACTTCGCCNTTCTCACCATAAGCTTTTTTCCCATCCCAAAGAGCTTTCCAGTTCGGATTGTCAACTTCTCCTCCCAAACCAGGGGTCTCAGCATGCTCGTAAAAAACAAGGCCACGAATGGTATTGAAATCTTTGGTATCCAAAGCCAGAAAACCATAGAGAGTCGACCACAAGCCTTTACCATTCACTGGCAGTATGACCTTTCGGACTCTACCTTTTTCNGAGACNANATACACATCAGAAAATTTCGATCTGGTTTTGATACCCGCTAAATCGTCACCGGTAGCAATAATTATATTTTGCTGCGGATCTTTTGCAGATTTTTTCCCATCGAATTGGCTTGGGTCGATATCTGTGTAATCACCCGTCGATAAATCAATTACTCGCGCATCGATGTTTTCATACAACTCTTGAATACGCGACACACCCGCACTTTCATTAGCACCGAGTAAACCAGCAGCCATTANTATGTTTTTTTTCTTATCCAGTGCTTTATTGACCCGTACAGTGGGCTTTAATGATACAGCCGCTGCTGATACGAGTACNGAACAAACTAAACAGACACCAAGTGCCACTCCCAGAGTTCCCTTTACTGTATCTCGTGCCATATCAAAATTCTCTCAATTAACTAATTGAAGTTCGGAGCAAACGCCGTTTCACGTTCGCATGCACAACGACGTAATCAATAACCGGTGCAAAAACATTACCAAATAGAATAGCCAACATNACACCTTCGGGGAAAGCCGGATTTATTACGCGAATTANTACAGTCATTATTCCTATCAAAGCGCCATAAAACCATCGCCCAGTATGAGTCATAGACGCAGAAACAGGATCAGTCGCCATAAACACACAACCAAAAGCAAATCCACCGACTACGAGGTGCCACAACCCGTCCATCTGGAACATATTGTTCGTCTCACTGCCAGCATAATGAAGGAGTTCAGCAAATAGAAAAGTCGACAGAGCCATACTTAAAATAATTCGCCAAGACCCAATCCCCGAAATAGTCAGCACAAGTGCTCCAAAAATACAAGCTAACGCTGATGTTTCTCCCATGGAACCCGGAATCGTACCTAAGAAAGCAGACATTAGAGAAGTGGATTCGACCACAGCGGCCATTCCTTCTTCATATCCGACACCCAGAGCTGTGGCTGCCGTGTATCCATCAGCTCCCACCCACACAGCATTCCCACTAATCTGTGCTGGGTAAGCGAAATATAGAAAAGCCCTGGCAGTTAGAGCTGGATTCAGAAAATTTTTGCCTGTACCCCCAAATACTTCTTTCCCTACAATTACACCGAACGCGATTCCAATGGCAACCTGCCATAACGGAATTGTAGGTGGCAAAGTAAGAGGGAATAACATACCAGTCA
Organism: Gemmatimonadota bacterium; assembly: GCA_002693325.1. Classification (GTDB taxonomy): domain Bacteria; phylum Latescibacterota; class UBA2968; order UBA8231; family UBA8231. The sequence continues at coordinate 27,590 of NZPK01000029.1, forward strand.
CAAGGAATCCCTCGTTAATTTCGTGNCCTCTNANAGTCGAAAAAATAGCTTCGCACAGTCCCCCCACCATGTTNCAAACGAGAAAAACGGGAATGAAATATAANGCCCCGTGAAAAATATTCGCAAAAAAACTTGACGGATCGTAACCNATATCGAACATATCGATCGCGATACCACGCCAACCAGAAGCACTATCCAATCCCATTGCCTGAACAGCCTGATTAGCCTGATAACCCGTGTTCCAAAATGCCATAAAAATGCAAGGCATAAGAGCAACTACCACAGTGATCATTGTACGCTTTAAATCGTTGCTGTCTCTAACATGGGTAGGTCCGGATGTAACTCTTCCCGGTGTGTAAAGAAATGTATCGGCCGCCTCATAGACAGCATAGCCTTTTTCTAAAGGCCCTCCTTTTTGGAATAATGGTTCGACTTGATCTAAAAGATCTCTCAGCAACTTCATTGGTCCACTATCCCTCCTTCTCAATTTGTTCAAGGTTTTTTCGCAGGAGCGGTCCATACTCATACTTGCCCGGGCATACAAAGGTGCACAAACCTAAGTCTTCTTCATCAAGTTCCATTCCCCCCAACAGCTGCGCCTGTTCAGTATCACCCGTGATCAGCGCTCGGAGTAAAAAAACTGGTTCGATATCGAGTGGCATTACTTTTTCGTATGCACCGATTGGAACCATTGCTCGGTCACTACCCTCCACGGATGTTGTGAAACCAAATAATTTTTTGGGAAACAGCTTCGAAGCAAAAATATTCTTAACCGAAAACTTATCTACACCCGGCTTCTGCCACCCCAAAAATTCTCTCACACGACCTTCGAGTAAACAGGATACTTGTGAGTGATATCGGCCGAGAAAATCGAATGGACCTGCAGCCAATCGTCCGGACAGAATAGAACCAGAGACAAGTCTGTTTTCGCCATTTTTTAACTCACCCGCCACGAGTTCGCTCAATTTGGCACCCAATCGAGTTCGAAGCAGTCTCGGCCGGCCTACTTGGGGACCGCCCAAAGCTACGACTCTGTCTTTTCTTAACTCACCATTCAGAAAATAAGCACCGATAGCAATAACATCTTGGTAATTTACATGCCAGACCGCCTTATTCGGCCCCACAGGATTGAGATAGTGGATGTGCGTACCTACCAAACCAGCTGGATGCGGACCTGCGAACTCAACAATCTCACATCCTTGGCCCGAGATCGGTGAACCTGGAGACTTACAAAGATAAGTTTTACCTTCGGTCAATTGGGTCAAAATTTCAATGCCATGAGCAAAACAGTCCTCGTTACCACGCAGTACGACAACCGGGTCCGCAGCCAACGGATTTGTATCGATAGCTGTTATGAACAGTGCATGTGGGATCTGTTTAGGATTAGCTACTTTACTGAACGGACGAGTTCTTAAAGAAGTCCACAAGCCAGAAGCGACCAATGACTCTACTATAGCATCTCGACCAGCTTGTTGGGGTTTGGGAGTCACACCGAGTGGATCAGTCTCATCATTCTCAGATATTTCGATTTCTACTGACTCGAGTATTCGTTTCGGACCTCGATTAACGGCTACAATTTTTCCGCTTGCTGGTGCAGTGTATATTACGCCAGGCGTCTTTCTATCTTCAAATAATTTTTGCCCAAATTCTACTGTGTCGCCTTCGNTAACAGACATCGCTGGTTTCAAGCCCAAGAAGTCAGTACCGACAACAGCTACAGTTTGAACTAGATTACCTGGCTCTATTACCTGCTCAGGCTCTCCTTTTATAGGAAGGGTTAAACCCTTTTTGACTTGAATTTGCCCGTTTTTCATTGGTGAAACCAAGATATCTCCTTACAATGGGGCGGACTTTGCCACTCCTTCATAAAAAACAGCTGCTATTAATTGCGTGTATATCCGTTAACCTGAACTTACTAACCCGTTTATTAGCACTCAACGTTAAGAGCACGGAATGTAAATGTCAAGGCTCTTCACCAATCACAACCCATAAATTTACGTCGCAATTTNNNTNATTCGATTGCANCGAATNANGGTNATCTTTGTTAAACNATNTTGTTACTNAATGTGTTAGGTTGCTTGTTTTTTCAAAATCAANCTCATTGAAGATTATACGACCTTTTGTCAAAAAGACAACCGATCTTGACCTTTGCATTGTGTGTTTTCAATCTTTAGTTTTACTACAAGCGACTACCTGAACCCATTCGTTTTTTACAATAGCAAACAGAGAAAAAAATGATATCACACTCTCATACTTTGTTTTCGTTGATTGCATTATTGGTTCCCATAATTGCAACAGCGGATCGAGAAGATGTTTACAAAATGCCAACAGTTTATATCAGTAGCTCACGACTACCTGAGGCTATCAATTTTTCGGGTAATCAAGTTACCATAATTGACAGTAATGAAATCGCGCAAATGGGCGCATCCACTATTGCAGAGGTNCTCAGTTTCAGCTCCTCGACACATTCTCATACNNGAGGACCTCTCGGCGTACAAACAGACATTGAAATGAATGGCTCCACCTTTAGTCAGGTATTGATTTTAATTGACGGTCTACGCATAAATGACCCCCAAACCGGACACCACAATCTCAACATACCCATTCGTCCGCAGGACTTAGATCGNATCGAAATAAATCATGGTGCCGGATCTGGCGTACATGGCCCAGATGCATTTGGAGGAGTGATCAATCTGGTCACACGCCAAGATGTGCAGAAAAGTATCAATATTTCGAGTCAGTACGGGTCNATAGCAAACGATAGCGATAATATTTCCGGTATTNCAACAACAACTCGTTTCAATCACGGATTGCAAAATNATTGGGGCAATTTCAACTTAAGTGCCGGCCGAGAACAGTCCGACGGTTATCGGGATACGACTGAATCAAACACAAACTATCTCAACGCCCGNATGCGACTGCCGGTTTCTANCGGAATNCTGAAAATTTCTGCNGGTATTGAGAAAAAGTCNTTTGGAGCNAATGACTTTTACGGTAATTGGCCTTCGAAAGAATGGACAACAGCAGGAATTTATACNGCTCAATTTGAAAAAAGAAGCGATAAAGGNAGAGGCCTCGTCAGTAATCTTGTATACAGGAGACATAGAGATCGTTTCCTCCTTTCAGGTCTCAAACCTGATGGTTATGATGCCCGACATCTAACGCAGTTAGCAACACTTTCAACTTTTTTAGAAAGCAATTTAGGTAGTGTAAATCTTGTAGTAGGAGGTGAACTCAACGGAGAAAAAATAGACAGCAATAAATTAGGCAACCACGAACAAAGCAGAATAGGTGGGTTTTCTGAATTTGCCGTATTTTTTAGAGGCTTCCGAATAAACTTAAGGAACAGGATAGATGTNAGTAGCGTTTACGGATCAGAATGGGCACCAGGTGTCAGAGTAAACCGCAATTACTTAAACTCAGATATTTTCGTCGGAGTGCATCGGACATTTAGAGCACCTGGTTTCACTGAACTCCACAATCCAAGCCCAAGCAATCAAGGTAACCGTAACTTAGAGCCTGAACGTGCTTGGGCATACGAATTCGGTAGTCTGTCCAAAATCACTCCGCGAATTCGGCTCAAAGTTAAAAGTTATCTCCGCATGGAACGAAACGTNATCGACTGGATAAGACCTGAAACTGAAGGCGGAACAAATAGTCTACCATGGAACGCACAAAATCTGGGGAAAATGCAATCAAGAGGTGGAACGATCGAAACAACTTACAGTGGAAAAAACACTGATCAGAAATTGTCCTTGGCATACAGCCTTCATAATAAAAATCGAAAACTACCCATCAATATTGAATCTAAATATGTCTTCACCCAACCTAGGCATCAGTATGATTGTAGAATTCGACTCCCGATATTCACAGAAATGAAAGTTTTTTTGCACTACCAGTATCGTGACTATTCCAGTAAAAAGAGCCACGGCGTGGGCAACCTAGTTTTTACTCGAAGAATGGATAGTGGAAATATAAAATTTAAGGTTACAAACATAACAAACAAGAAATACGAACACTTCCCTGGCGTACCCATGCCAAGTCGATGGTTTGCAATTGAAACGACACTTAATCTTTAGCCGGTTACTTGCCGTGCCTAAATTGAAACAATAAACTTCTTCGACTTGAAAGATGGAATTGATGTCTGATAAATTAAAAAAAGAAAAAATAACCATTGCTCGCTTGCAGCATAAAAAACGTAGCGGAATGAAAATTAGTATGCTTACCGCGTACGATTACCCAACAGCTCGGTTGTCCGAAGAGGCAGGTGTAGACATTGTCTTTGTTGGAGATTCTTTGGGGACTAATGTTTTGGGTTATCATTCGCCACATCAAGTCACCATGAACGATATGCTTCATCATATCCGAGCAGTTCGTCGCGGAGTTCAAAGTTCATTCCTACTTGCAGACATGCCATTCCTCTCCTACCAATCTTCGACTGAAAAAGCCGTTCAAAACGCTGGTATCCTATTGCAAGAAGGAGGCGTTGAAGGAGTTAAGTTAGAAGGTGGCATGCCGGTATTGGAACGGGTAGAAGCGATCGCAAAAGCTGGAATTCCTGTCATGGGACATCTTGGCTATAATCCACAATATCAAGTTCCGGATGCAAATGTCTTCAATGAAGAGCGTGGAACAATTCCTAAGATACAAGGCAAAGGACCAAAAGGTGCGGTAACTCTTTTAGAAATCGGAAAGAGATTGCAAGATGCAGGTGCATTCGCCGTAGTAATCGAATTGGTTACTGTTGAAGTTGCCTCACTCATGGCGGAAAACCTATCCATACCGGTAATCGGGATTGGATCCGGGGCTAAGTGCGATGGCCAAGTACTGGTTTTCAACGATGTAATCGGTCTATCTGAATTTGAACTTTCGCTTCTAACACCCTATACTCGGACCAGAGAAAAATGGCTCGAAGCAATTAAATGCTATAGGGAGTCTGTTGAATCTGAACAATTCCCTGCTGCCAAGCATTGCACTAATATGGCCCCAGACAAGTTTGCCGTCTTTCAAAGTATTTTAAAGAACCGAAAAAAGTGACAAATATGTTATTTCAGGAGATTTAGGCATGGAAAATATTTTGGCGTCGTTGGATAGTATTTTAGGAACTATCGTTGCCTGGCTCGCCTCAATTATTTTATTGGATTTTGGCATGGGTGTTCCACTCGTGGTAGCCGTACTGCTCATAGGCGGCATTTATTATTCTTTTTACTTCGGTTGGTATTCTATTCGAGCATTTCGACATGCAATCGACGTCGTGCGAGGTGTTTACGACGATCCAAATGATCCTGGGGAAATTTCACATTTCAAGGCCTTAACTAGTGCTCTTTCTGCAACTATCGGATTAGGAAATATAGCTGGCGTAGCTGTCGCAATTGGAACAGGTGGTCCGGGAGCACTACTTTGGATGATCATAACCGCCATTTTTGGAATGTCTTCGAAATTAGCCTCCTGTACTTTGGCAATAATGTACAGGGAAATTCAACCTGATGGACGTGTCACAGGTGGTCCCATGTATTACCTGGAAAAGGGTCTTTCCACCAAAGGATACGCCAAGCTAGGACGACTTTTAGCAATATTGTTTGCTATTTTATGTATCGGTGGCTCATTAGGTGGCGGGAACATGTTTCAATCGAATCAGACACTGGAAGCTCTGGGCACCGTAAACCCATTTTTCTCCGAATACAACTGGATTATTGGTTTCCTTTTAGCCTGCTTAGTAGGCGCAGTAATCATCGGAGGAATTCACAGAATTGCCGAGGTAACGTCTCGAATAGTGCCAACAATGTGTCTAGTTTATGTCACCAGTGCCATGTTTATTATTATCAGCAATATAGCTCGAGTCCCAGAAATGATTCAATTGATATTTACTCAGGCTTTCAGCGGAGACGCTATTTACGGTGGAGTATTAGGTGTAATGATAATCGGGATTACCCGAGCTGCGTTCTCAAATGAGGCCGGAATCGGTTCTGCGGCGATCGCCCATTCTGCAGCAAAAACGGAAGAAGCTGCTCGAGAAGGTATCGTCTCAATGGTAGGCCCCTTTATTGATACGGTGGTAATCTGTAGTATGACCGCGTTGGTAGTATTATTGACTGGTGCGTATAACGACCCTGAGTTAGCTGGCAAAGGAACCGCAATGACGGCATCTGCATTCGGTTCTGCTATCCCAGGTGCCCAAGTCGTTCTTGCGGTAGTCGTCTGTTTGTTTGCGTACTCAACGATGATTTCTTGGGAATATTACGGAGAGAGAGCTTGGGAGTACTTATTCGGTAACAAATCTTTGATCGTTTTTCGCCTGATTTTTGTTGTTTTCGTTTTCATCGGATCCGTTACCGAATTAAGCAATGTGATTGATTTTTCAGATCTAATGATTCTCAGCATGGCGTTTCCAAATATTGTAGGTGGCGTACTTCTGAGTCCCCAAATCAAAGTATGCTTAAATTCCTATTGGCAAAGCTATAGAAACGGTCAAATGAAACGATATACGTAGAAAACAGTCTGTTCAGTTCGCGGTCCTATTAAAAACTCGCTTTCTTGCACTTGATTACGTTGTTGTTTTATTCCACTAAAAAACCTTAAACGTAAGATTTTATATGATGTTTGCATTAGCAATCTTGATTTCGCTATTTTCGACTAGCGAGTCGTCGGAAATTCCCAAAATAGACACAATCAAACTCGCCGCCCATACAGAAAAATCTTCCCTTGTTTTCGATGGCACAGTTCATCCGAAAAAAATAGCCCAAGTCTCCAGTTTATCGGGCGGGCAAATTACGCAGATAGGCGTGCAATTGGGGGATTGGGTTTATGAAAATCAGAAACTGATCGAAATAGACCATAGCCGATCTCTCCTGGCAAAAAAACTCAGCGAGAACGAATTAAATATAGCTCAACAGAACCTAAAACTTGCCAAAAAAGTTTTCGAGAGAATCCACAAAATGCATAGTGAGAGCCTTATAAGCGAAGAGGTATACGAAAAGGCTGAATATGAAGCGTTTGCAGCTGAAGCCAGATATTCCGCTGCCATGGACAATTTCGACATTGCCCAGTTGAATCTGAGCGACAGTTATGTCAAAGCTCCTTTTGCTGGTCAAATTGCAAATATTCACGTCGGTTTAGGGGAAACTGTCCTCCCTGGAGCCCCTCTTTTGCGTCTTGCAGCCACAGACACTGCGTTAATAAAGGCCACAGTAAACGCCAACGACTTATCTTCTTTACAACATAATCAACAGGCAATGGTAGAATGGACGCAAGGAGCTCTATCCTTTCCGGCAAAACTTCACGCGTTCACCAATGTGTCGAATCCCAAAAACCATCGCTATCCGGTTGAATTAATAAGCCCCAATCCACCAGAATCTTTAGTTTTCGGCACATTAGTCCAAGTGAATTTAACAACCGCAGATACCCTATCAGGAGTACTTATTAATTCACGGGCCTTACGTTCATTCAACGGACAAAATTTCGCTTATAAAATAAAACGCTCAAAGGATCACTATTATCTACACAAAACTCGAGTTTCTATTTTACTTGAATTGGATAATGGCATTTTTTTAGTCGGGAGAGAATTGAACGAAGGTGAAGAAGTCGCTGCCGGCGGCGCGCTCATGACAGACGGAATGCTAATTAGAATCGGCAACGTACTAAAGATAGAGCCGTAAACCATCATGAAATCTTTTTTCCGCTGGGTCGTAAAAAATCCACTGATCGCTAATTTACTAAGTGTATTCTTTCTTATCGGTGGAACAGGGGCTTACCTGACAATGCCTCAAGAATATCTGCCACCCGTCAATCTTAAATGGCTGTTTGTCGTCTTGTCTTATCCAGGTGTTTCAGCTAGTGATATAGAACGTTTGGTTTCTCAACCAACAGAAAAGCAACTTGAAAAAGTAGACTATGTTAACCAGTTCAATTCTATCTCCTCTGAGGGAAGCGTTGAGTTTTCCCTTCAGTTTGAAGACATTTCTAACGACGAATTTGAGAGACAATATCAAGAAACTCGGCAAGCGATTGACCGAACCGAACTGCCGGAAGATGTTCTCGACCCTTTTTATATAAAAATAAAGTCTTCCAATTTCATTCCTTTAGTTCAGGTAGTCGTTAGCGGACACAAAAATACGACATATAAGAAACTCAGGGAATATGGCGAAGATATTCGAGATAGGTTAGAAGATTTTGTGGAAGTAGACCGGGTATTCCTTTTCGACAACCGCGAAAGACAAATTCATGTCAGAGTAAACCCAACCCTTGCACAGCAAATTGGTTTAACCCCACTGGACATACAACAGCGAATTATAGTGGAGAATTCTGATATTCCCTCAGGCACGCTGAAATTAGGTCAAAGTGAAGTTCTGGTCCGAAGTAGCGGACGCTTTAAAAGCATGAATGACATAAAAAATACTGCGGTTGTTCGTGATCAACAGGGAAATCATGTCCCCCTAAGACAAGTAGCTACAGTTATCGACACCCACGCAAGAGAAGAAACTCGCTCTCGTTTAAATGGCCGCAAGAGTATCGCGCTAGGCGTAACAAAAAAAGACATTGGATCCTCACTGGAGTTATTGAAAAAAATAAATCTTCTTCTTGAAGAAATGGCGCCAACCTTACCTGATGGCATAGAAATTGAATTGGTTAACGACACTTCAGTGCGCGTAAAAAATGCTTTAGAGAACCTACAAACGAATGCCATTGCTGGAGGATTCCTTGTCGTAATTGTTCTCTGGATGTTTATAGGAATTCGGAATAGCCTACTTACTGCAATCGGTATTCCCATAGCATTTAGCCTTGCATTCGTGTTTTTGAAAATCAACAACGCGTCTATTAACGAGAATACGTTGTTCGGTTTAGTCCTGGTCCTAGGAATGGTTGTCGATGATGCCATAGTAGTCATAGAAAATGTCTTTCGCTATATACAAATGGGTTGGTCAAGATCAGAGGCCGTTATAGAGGGAACCAGAGAAGTCCTCGGTCCTGTTATCACCTCAACTTTAACAACTATCGCAGCATTTATGCCCCTAGTCCTATTACCCGGTACGATCGGAGAATTCTTACAAGTTGTGCCTGTCACAGTAAGTTTAACTCTACTGGCGTCTCTCATTGAATGCTTTATAATCCTCCCGTCTCATATAGCCGATTTTGGTGGTAGCGCGACGCAAAAGAGTCCGCTTTCAGAAAATATTTCTAAACTCACACAAACTTACAGAAATCTCATTGGCAAACTTTTACCTGGGTGGCGTCGCTATATTGTGGGCCTCGGTATCCCCTTATCAATTCTAATAGCATCTGCAATCATATTCCCAAACCTTCGGCAATCGCTTTTTAGCTCTGACCCTCAAAGTTATTTTGCAATCTGGCTAAAACTCCCGGAAGGAACAACTCTTGAAGAGACCAACAGACAAGCTCGAATTTTAGAAGCAATTATCGAAAAATTTCCCAAAAAATACTCACAAGATGTAGAGCGTGTTTTAGTTAACGTCGGAGTTCAAAATACTGAAAGTAGGACTTTTTCTCGNCCGAATTATGCGGAAATAATAGTGGATGTATCTGACGGCATGGACATAAAAAGTCGGTTGGAAAAAATGGTAAGATATACACGCAGAGAAGTCGCCGAGTTAGGCTTTGCCCAGGAAACAGTACAAGTCAAAATAATAGAAAATGGTCCTCCCAAAGACTACCCTCTAGAGGCAAAAATTCAAGGAGAAAATTTCGCTGATTTAGAAAAAATAGCCATCCTACTCAAAAATCGATTGAACGGATTTCCAAGTTTGTTAAATATCGGGGATGACTACATACCCGGAAAAGGTGAGCTAACATTCACTCCAAGATTTGACGAAGCACAAAGACAAGGTATTACCGCCATCGATATCGGTCGAGCACTTCGCGGAGCTCTGGATGGCCTACCGGCAGGTAGTTACAGAGAAGATGATGAGGAAATTCCGATTATCGTAAGATATCCCCCCGATTGGTTTGAAAACACCGACCGTTTAGGAGAAATTAATCTGCGAACTCCTACAGGCTCTTTTATTCCAGTTAAGGATGTTGCCACACCTAATCGAAGTACCGGTATTACCGAAATAAAACGCAGAGACTTTCGCCGAACCGTAACTGTTTTTGCTGAAGAATCAGAGGCTGGGGCTGCTGCTACAGCAGCATCAGATTTAAAAGATTATTTCGAACGTGAAATTTCGCCTGATTTTCCAGGTTACTCCCTAAATTTTGGTGGCCAATTCGAAGTTTTTAACGAGACATTTAGAGACATTACGTTACTGTTCAGTTTTGGAGCCATGTGCATATTCTTCATACTCGTTGTTCAATTCAAATCATTAATACAGCCTTTAATAATTTTAATGACTATCCCTTTTGCATTGGCAGGCGCTATGGTTGGACTAATCGCAACTGGCTATCCACTCTCAATAACAGCAATTTANGGGATGGTCGGTTTATCCGGAGTTATAGTAAACGATTCGATTGTTCTTATCAGCTTTGCCAACAACGCAAAAACAAGTGGCTTGGAAACTATNTCGGCAGTTACAGATGCAGCCACTAAGCGTCTCCGNCCCATTTTATTAACTACAGTAACAACTGTCGGAGGCGTNTTACCTATCGCACTCGGACTTACTGGGAAATCTGAAGTTTGGTCTCCGTTGGCAACAATNATAGTTTTTGGTCTTACAACTGCAACCGNACTCATGCTGCTNGTCATTCCGTGTTTATTCTGTGTTGCGGATGATGTTCGAAATCTTATTCACGATAAATTCGGTTGGAAAAAGTTCGAGCAAAGAATTAGATCAAACTGAAAAAGCATAAATAGACTTGTCTCAATGATGCGGGTTACGAGCTAAATCGCTTAAGGTGATGGTATTTCCTTTTATCATTTTGTGAATTGCATCAAATCCCTCGACATACTGACTAGCAGAGTTCCACAATAACCAACCATAAGCTCCCCCCTCTTCTGCCCCGTGCATCTGCTCTGTGATAAAAGTTGAATTAAAATCACTCACGAGATGATCAAATGCTTGGAGCCAAGGCCGTACATCAACACCACTGGAAGCCGCTAATTCACGTAGTCGTTCACAACCTCGATTAACTAGGAAATGAGGNAAGTCAACTGGTTTTGGAATATTTCCGAAACCAGACCCGAAATGGGATGGATACAACATCGGAGAAACCGCATCAACATGTTTCAACAAATCTTTGACGCTCTGACCTAGCCTTAAAGCATCGATTTTCTGTCCCCAGGCAGTAACACCAAAGATATCAACAGACAACCTAACCCCTTTTGGCCTGAGAACTGATCTGACATCACGAACAAAGTTCGTAATAACTACATCTTTGGTTTGCATTTTTGTTTCGCATAAAAAAATAGCATCATTTAAATTTCCTTCAGTAGGAAACCGAACATAATCTAACTGAATTTCGTCAACTCCCATTGAGGAGACTTCAATTGCCAATTCAATCAGGTAATCTTGAGCATCCGTAACAGAAGGATCGACCCAATTGGGTAATCCCTCCTCCTCTCCCCAAAGACCACCCGCTCTCGAACGAGGAACCCATTCAGGCCGATAACCAGCAAGCAATAGATCATAAAAACACGTCATACGAGCAATGACATAAATTCCCATATCTTGCCACCGTTTTATCGTGGCAACAGGATCATCAAGAGTCCTCCATTGACTTGCTCCCATTTCTAACGCAAGAGGGACTTTAGACTCGTAGCTAAGACGCCCTCGTCGATCTTTTACATCGAAGACAATAGCATTGCCGCCGGCGACCAACAATTCAGATACTAAACTATCACTTCTCCCCTGACCAATCGCATGAGAACTCACATATATACCGCGCAATGGCCCTGCTTGAGCCCAAATANGACAATTCATTAAAACGAGTGAAATTAAAAAGAATTTAAACAAGTATAACCTTCTTGATTTAATAAAAAAAAACACCGATTACCGCTACATTTCTTCCAAATTGTCTGACTACCTGAATTACTGATCGGCCAAAATGCTCAAACCTTAACTTNTCTGAAATTTTATTCGTTATCCAACTCCAACCATTCCCGATCACCACTCAAATAAATCTCGTCGAGTCGTAAATCAGGAAAAGATTTTATCCAGTCACCCCATTCAACCTGCCGATCTAACATTTCCACACGAAGCTGGTTGAAAAATAAAAAGCGATCGAGTACAAAATTTACTGTCAATACTTTCCCACCCTGTAATTCAAATTCTAACTGTTTATTTTTCCCCCCATACCCTATTTCNATCCAATGGGCACCCGCCTGAAGATTGTGAATTACAATTCCAGAGTATCCTCGTTTAAACAACTCTACTCGATATCTACCATTAATAGAAAGTTCCAAATTACTTTCTATTTTGCTATTGAGAGGTGCCTGAACGATAGCGAGGGATCCATCCAACATTAAGGAAAATTCATCATTCAATTCGTCATACTCACTCGCGTCTCCCGATATATTTTCTGGGCTGCCAATACCTAAAAGAGGCCTTTTATTTGCCCAAGTTGGCGGAGGTAACTTTATTGAGATCCCCATAGGGTTCGTTAGAGCATAAACTACCATATTCGTAGCAACCATTAGAGACAACGTCGTCGGGTTATCGTTAATAGNGTCTACATCAAAACTTCCAACCCATTGATCACTAAAGCCAATNTCACAAAGTATTGCAACCAAGCGGCCATTCAACTCCACTCCCCAAACACCCAATTTGGACAATTGCTCAGAGTCCTCTGAGTTTGGGTTCAGATAGGTTCGAGGCCCTTGGGGAACTAGTTGATCAGACAGTCGGACGGGATAATACCATTTAGAATCGAGATTCCTTTGGCTCTTTACATAAAGCTCATCTGCCTTCTCATTCCCTAGTTTTTTCTCACCAGGAAAGCCACTAGGAAATTCGTAAAAAGAATGATATATGGGATGCAAAACTGGGAGAGAAAACAAAAATGCTTCATCTCCCAAAGCAGCCTTAATGTGATCTCTCATTTCTCGGAGATATATGTTACCGCCCTCAATATAAAGAAACCCACCCTTGCGTAAGTATTCTCCTAATCTCAGTATTTCATCCTCAGAGAATCGGGTCACAATATTATCATTCCATCGGTCTCTACCCCCACCTTCAATCAGAAAATGTATTGGGTCCTTAAACAAGTTCTCTGACAAAAAATATTGATATGTTTTCTCTCTGACATTTGCAAGTATTAGCGTATTATCTCGCAGATAGCGAGATAAAGCATCCAAAGCTCCTCTTCCGCTGCCGGTGCCGTATAATTGTAACTGCGTAAAATTGACATAACCAGCTAAATCACGTCGACTTGAAAGATCCATGATTACTGCAGAATGATGCTTATTAGCTCGCGCCATGTCCGCTATTCGAACTAAATCCATCGATGGGATACCAACACTCTGTGCTAAACCCAAAGTCGAAGGAGAAAGCATTTTAACTCGATCCAATAGAGGATTTTCTTCTTTTGCGCCAGCAGCAAACGTCCGAAGCTCTGTCGCTAAAACCGGTTCTTCAATTTTTAAAGGTTTAGACAATAGGGCGAGATCCGGGTCCAACATCCTTATATCCGGGCTTTTGGATGGTAGATATTCGAAATCTATCTCGGGTGCGCGAAAATTCTGTTTCGGCGTATTTAAACGTCTTGGCTTGAACATGACAGGTGCGTTTGCCAATCGAGTTTTAAAAACCTCGGTGTCAATATCATGAGACAAAAAACCCCGAAAAAAATAGGTGCCCGCAATATGCACAATCAGCGATATAAGCAAGCANACCAACAAAGTTTTTGAATTAGTCAAATTTCGCATATAATCCGACGCAATACATTATCTGGCAATGTGGTAAAAACCAAAGCGTAGAGTATTAATTAAAAAATGTATATTTCCCTTCGAGCGATAATAATTATTAATAANCACGATTAATTGGNTTGTAAAAAGAAATAATTGTAAATCTCATCAAATCAAAATATTAGATAAAAGTATTTCGGGCATAAGAAAAGGTTCAAAAATGTTGATTGCTAATACAAGAATTTTTGATTNATACATAAAAAGTATCCCTCAAGNTNATTTCNTTAGTATAGATNAAGTAAGCNAAGNTTTAGCATTGAAATACTAGTCTGATGTGACTTCCCCGCTTATAACCGGAATATTTTTGAGAATAGTTTGTGAGGCTGCATATCAAGAATTAAATGAAGGTTCCGCATTAATTTCCATTACTCCGTTTCGGAGAGTAGTAGACATAAATAGCAATATTACAAAAAAACTAGGCTGTGCTTTANATTTTATTATAAATCAACAAAAATTGGAAAAAATCAAAACTCTTTCCGTTTGACTAANCAAGTAAAGAGCAAAATAATTAACAACACGATCGACGTTCCAATTTCCGCAACTTGTTTGAAAACAACACTAATCACACATCGGATCTTTTCAAATGACATACTTAACCTTATTTTAATAGTCAGTAGTTAACAGCTTTATCGACACACATAATTCCGTGTTTAGCAAAATCAAAGGTTCCTATGAGCGAAGATGTAATTGACTTGGAGATAGAACTCAAAGAATGGCTTGAATCCTTGGATTATGTCGTTGAAAATCGTTCGCCAGAATACATACGACATCTCTTAGAACAGTTAGAATCACGTGCCCGACAATCGGGAGTTGAGATAAATTTTTCCGCTAATACCCCCTATATAAACACCATACCTCGTTCCAAACAGCCAACATTTCCCGGAAGTAGAGAAATCGAACGGCGGATAAAAAGTATCGTGAGGTGGAATGCCATGGCTATGGTCGTTCGGGCAAATAGAGACAAAGCGGCGCCGGGTGGTCACATTTCTACATTTGCTTCTTCAGCAACACTCTACGAAATCGGATACAACCACTTTTTTNGGGCTCGAACTACTGACCACTCTGGCGACCAGATTTATTTTCAAGGACATGCTGCGCCTGGAATGTATGCAAGAGCATTTGTTGAGGGGCGTCTTAGCGAAGAGCAACTAATCAATTTTCGACGAGAATTACAACCAGGCGGGGGCCTTTCCTCTTATCCACACCCATGGCTAATGCCGGATTTCTGGCAATTTCCCACGGTGTCAATGGGATTGGGTCCAATCTTATCAATCTATCAAGCTCGTTTTAATAAATATTTGGAGAATCGTGGCTTGAAACAAAGTGATGATGGAAGAGTCTGGGCATTTTTAGGCGATGGGGAATGTGATGAGCCCGAAACACTCGGTGCAATCACATTAGCTGCTAGAGAAAAATTAGACAACCTAACCTGGGTGATTAACTGTAATCTACAGCGACTAGATGGTCCCGTAAGAGGTAATGGCAAAATAATCCAAGAACTTGAAGCAACCTTTCGCGGCGCAGGTTGGAATGTAATTAAAGTGGTATGGGGCGACGATTGGGATCCTTTACTTGAGAAAGACGATGACGGATTACTTGCCAAACGTATGGGTGAAGTCGTGGATGGACAGTATCAGAAATANACTGTTTCTGATGGCGATTTTATCCGTAAAGATTTCTTTGGGAAAGACCCACGTCTTTTAGAAATGATATCCCACCTTTCTAATGAACAAATCGAAAAAATGCGTCGCGGAGGGCATGATCCTGAAAAAATATATGCCGCGTATAAATCCGCCACTGAAAATATTGGTTCTCCTACAGTAATATTAGCCAAAACTGTCAAAGGTTATGGCATGGGCGAAGCGGGTGAAGGCAAAAATATCACTCACCAACAAAAATCTCTCAACGAAAATGAGTTGCGAAGTTTTAGAACTCGTTTTGGGATACCCATCTCCGACGATGAGGTTGCTGAAGCTCCTTTCTTCCGTCCTANTGATGATAGCCCAGAAATGCAATACATCCGAGAACGACGCGAATCTTTGGGTGGNCCGGTTCCAAACAGGATTGGTGAAAACAAACCCTTGCAAATGCCTCCGGAAAAAATATGGGACGAATTCAACAAAGCCTCAGGAGACAGAAGTATTGCAACCACCATGGCCTTCGTCGCGGTCTTACGTAAATTGTTACAAGACAAGGAAATTGGGAAATATATCGTACCAATAATACCTGACGAGGCACGGACATTTGGTATGGACCCGCTCTTCCGGCAGTTTGGAATTTACTCGAGCGTTGGACAACTGTACGAACCAGTAGACAAGGATGTCGTTTCTTACTACAAAGAAGCTGTAGACGGCCAAATTTTAGAAGAAGGGATTACNGAAGCTGGATCGATGTCATCTTTTATAGCTGCAGGTTCTGCATATTCTACGCATGGCGTAAATACTATTCCTTTTTTCGTCTATTACTCTATGTTTGGTATGCAACGCATAGGTGATTTAGTTTGGCTGGCAGGAGATATGCGAGTCAAAGGATTCATGGTTGGTGGTACAGCAGGACGGACCACACTCAATGGTGAAGGTTTGCAACATGAAGACGGGCACAGCCATTTATTNGCATACCCAGTGCCTAACCTAATGGCCTACGATCCTGCATTTGCTTATGAAATAGCTGTCATAATACGTGACGGAATTCGAAGAATGTACGTTGAGCAAGAAGATGTATTCTATTACCTGACTATCGAAAATGAAACTTATTCAATGCCAGCTATGCCAGAAGGNGTAGAAGAAGGTATCGTTAAAGGTCTGTATAAATTTAATCAGTCTAAAACAAAACGAGCTAAATTAAAAGCTCAACTTTTTGGCAGTGGCGCAATAATGAACCGAGTTATCGAAGCTCAGAGCATCTTGGAAGAACAATTCAATGTTGCTACTGATGTTTGGAGTATTACCAGTTTCAAAAATTTACACAGAGATGCTTTGGACATNGATCNTTGGAACAGAATGCACCCCAACGACGANAAAAAATATTCCTATTTAGAGAAANCGNTAAAAGATGAAAAAGGAGTATTTGTTATAGCCTCTGATTACGTTAAGGCATTACCCGAATCAATAGCAAGATGGTTTCCCAAAGCCCCTGTTTCTCTTGGCACTGATGGTTTCGGAAGAAGTGAAAGTCGCGAGGCGNTGCGTGATTTCTTTGAGGTAGATGCACGTTTCATTGTTATTGGAGCCCTTTCTGCTTTAGCAGAAGAAGGTAAAATAGAAAAAACGATTGTCANAAAAGCAATGNCAGACTTTGGTATAGATCCAGACAAACCGAATCCCGTTTACAATTAGGAACTTCTACGCAGGAATCTGTTAAGGAACAAATATGCAAACAGAATTCAAAATACCCGATCTGGGTGAAAATATCGAAGGTGGAGACGTGGTAGGCGTGTTGGTAAATAAAGGCGATACGATAAAAGAAGACCAACCCGTCATCGAACTTGAAACGGACAAAGCCGTTGTCGAAGTACCTTCTTCTGTAAGTGGAGTGATCGTAGATGTGCATATCTCCGAAGGAGACTCAGTGACCATCGGCCAATTGCTACTAACCGTAGAGACCGAAGACACCAACCCGAACGAAGTAGAAGCGCCCTCTCCTTCACAAATCGATACAGAGACTCCGGAAGAAACATCGGAAGTAATTAATACTGNACCTGATTTAAAGGATGTCGCCAAAGGATTAATAGAATTCAAGTTACCTGATTTGGGAGAGAATATCGAAGGAGGAGAAGTCGTTTCCATCATGGTATCCCTGGGTGACCATCTTCAAGAGAACCAACCTGTGGTGGAACTTGAAACAGATAAAGCCGTTGTCGAAGTACCTTCTTCTGTAAATGGCAAAGTCTCCGAAATTAAGATCAAAGAAGGAGATACAGTTTCAGTTGGCCAGTCGTTAATAACCGTCGAAACTGAAATGAAGGAAATAGCTCCGGAAGAAACTCCTGTACATACTACAGAGCCCTCTCCTTCNATAATCAGTGAGGAGGCCGTACCAAAGGCAATTGAAGATACAGTAATTGAAATGCCAACTAAAGAAGCTTCTTTAGTTCCTGCTGCTCCATCAGTAAGACGGTTGGCTCGCGAAATAGGAGTAAATATCGCCGAGGTAACAGGGAGTGGTCCAGCCGGTAGAATTTCCAAAGACGATGTGAAAGCATACTCCAAGTCACTTCATCAATCTAAATCAGCTNCCGCTTCTTCGATTCCTTCAGTTACCCTTCCCGACTTCAGTCAGTGGGGCGAAGTTGAGCATCAACCTATGTCCAAAGTACGCCAGATAACAGCTGAACGACTGACTCAGGCTTCAATGACAATACCCATGGTCACTCAGTTCGACAAAGCAGACGTAACCGATCTAGAAATATGGCGAAAAGAACACGGTAAAAGAGCAGAAGTAGCGGGAGGTAAACTGACACCCACGGCAATTCTCATAAAAATCCTGGGTGCTGCGTTGAAAGCTTTTCCTCAGTTCAATGCCAGCATAGATGTGGAACATAATGAAATTATCTACAAAAAATATTGTAATATTGGGATAGCCGTCGATACCGAGCACGGTCTAATGGTTCCAGTCGTTCGAGACGTTGATCAGAAAAATATAATTGAGCTTTCTGTAGAATTAAGTAAAATGGCGGAAAAAACTCGAGATAGAAAAATTTCTCCCAGTGATATGCAGGGTGGCTGTATTACAATCAGCAATGTTGGAGTGATGGGCGGTACTGCTTTCACTCCTATAGTGAATCCACCCGAAGTAGCAATTCTTGGAGTAGCTCGCTCGAGTATAGAAGCAATATACATGGAAGGTGAGTTCCGACCACGAACAATGATGCCTCTTTCTTTGTCCTATGACCATCGGTTAATCGATGGAGCAGATGGAGCCCGCTTTCTAAGATGGGTTTGTGATGCCCTTCAAAACCCATTCGTCGTCCTACTCGAGGGTTAACCCTAATGTCTAAAACACAAGTTGCAATTATTGGCGGAGGCCCTGGTGGCTATGTAGCAGCATTTAAGGCTGTGGATGCAGGATTAGATGTAACTTTGATTGATCCAGAAGAAAATCCAGGAGGGGTTTGTCTTTATCGAGGATGTATCCCTTCTAAGGCACTTCTTCATATAGCCAAACTCATTAATGAGACCCGGCAAGCAAATGAATGGGGAATCCAATTTGGCACACCCGAAATAAATCTTGATCAAGTCCGAGCATATAAAAACAACATTATTGAAAAAATGACNGGCGGTTTGGGCCAACTTGTTAAAGCTCGCAAGCTNAAACATGTACGTGCTTCTGCTAAATTTAAAGATGCTAATAATTTAGATTTAACTTTGATAGACGGTGGTAAGGAATCGCTAACTTTTGAGCATGCAATTTTATCTACGGGTTCATCTCCGGCACTGCCCGAAATTTTTAATATTGATGACCAACGAATTATGGATTCTACCTCAGCCCTCGACCTACAAGAAATTCCTGAAAATATGCTGATTGTAGGCGGTGGAATTATTGGAATGGAGCTTGGTCAAGTATACGCTGCGTTAGGAACTTCAGTCTCTGTCGTCGAAATGATGGATGGCCTAATACCGCCAGCGGACCGTGACCTGGTAAAACCTCTCCACGAACACTTAAAATCGCAATTTGAAAATATCTGGACGAGCACAAAAGTAACGGGCATAACTCCTACGAAAGGGGGTATCTCCGTAGATTTGGTTGATCAAAATAACAATAATTTGTCCAAAACTTTCTCTCGTATTTTAGTCTCAGTCGGTAGAGTGCCGAATAGTTCCGATATAGGCATCGAAAATACCAATGTAAACCTAGACAATCGAGGCTTTGTACAAGTCAATTCACAGATGCAAACAAAAGAAGCCTCTATTTTTGCAATTGGTGATGTCATTGGAGCAGGACTAGCCCATACTGCTTCCCATCAGGGGACGATCGTTGCAGAAATACTTGCTGGCCATGAAAAATTAGTCTTCGAACCTCGGGCAATCCCCAATGTTGTTTATACAGACCCAGAAGTCGCTTGGTGTGGCTTGACCGAACAACAGGCAAAGGATCAAAAAATCGAAGTTAAGACCGCTCGGTTCCCTTGGTCAGCCTCCGGACGAGCCACCGCGATAGCTCGGAATGAGGGTCTTACCAAACTACTAGTTGATCCGGAGAGTGATCGCATTCTAGGTGTAGGTATTGTAGGTAATAATGCCGGTGAACTTATAGCTGAAGGTGTCTTAGCTATAGAAATGGCCGCATTGACCTCAGACATACAGTTATCTATACATCCGCATCCTACACTTTCCGAAACATTTATGGAGGCCGCGGAAGTTTATTATGGACAAAGCCCTCACCTGTATTCACCCAAACGCAGCTAAAGAAAACTTCTTCTTTTCAGTCCGATTTCAATGGGAAAACTTGTCAGCACATGACTCTTCCTACAGTTAAANTAAGTATAGTAAAGACTTGTTTTTTAACCTTTTACTGCTGTATCAGCTTCGTGTATATTGANAAATTATTAATCAATGGAATTTCACTTCATAAATTTTTTAAACCNNTCAAATCATACAATTTGTACATTGAATAATCTCCACCTCGAAAGTTAATTATGGGCCAAATAACGTCTGGAGATCTTGAAAATAACAGGTTCAAAACGACAAGTTGGTCTATCCTTCTTCTTAATTCATTTTAAAGAATTCCAGAAAATCCNAAACGAGACANTTATTGTTTGTGGCAATATGCTTCTCCAGTAACTAACTTTACCGATATCAAATACCACTCGACCATTTATCATAGTAATATGCAACGTAAATTAGTCATAACAGGATCCGTAGCACTAACACTTATAACTTCGATTTTAACGATTTATGTAATATTTTTTCAAAAAGACAATCACCTAAAAGCTAAAAGTAGTACGGCGACAGATTTAATCTCCCAAGGNCACTATGCGCGTGCACGTGAATTATTAATAACTTCTAACATAAAATTTGACAGTCTCACTTCCAAACAATCTATTTTGACTACGATTCAACTTGCGCTTTGCGAACATGCCCTTAATCGTCCTCAAAAAGCACTCGAATATCTTACACATATTCCCGATGAAAAAGTTCCCGAACTGAGCTCATACATCTCATTTTGGAAAGCTANAGCACTCATAAAATTGAAAATGTACGATGATGCCGAATTGAATTTGCGGCATATCCTAAACTCCACAAACAACCCTCTTATTTTACAACCTGCATTGAACTACCTAGGGCAAATATTTCAAGCAACTGATCGTCCCAATGACGCCATTGAAATATACTTTGCTCAGATGGAAAGATTTTATAGTACTCGGCCAAGCGTATTGTGGACTCTTTCCAAAATCTATGACAGTATTGGACAACCAACTAAAACACGGGAATGCTACTTTAAGTTAATTGAACAACATAAAACTTCTAAGGAGGGACTTAACGCGGCAATTGCTCTACAAGGTCCTCTGAATGCAGACGAGATATTCCACGTAGCTAAAACCTATTTTGAACACCGAAAATATAAAAATGCTATTAAACGTTTTAAAAAATTCATACAAATTTATCCTGACGACGGTCGCGTGGTTATTTGCCACATTTTATTAGCTCGCTCTTTTTCGAGTGATGGTAAAAAAGATCGTGCGATTGATCTCCTTGACATAGCCCACAAAAAATATGATTCCGCCAAAGCCTTATTTTTAAAAGCAGNTATCCTAGTTAAGAAAAATCAAGATACCCAAGCGATAGCCACCTATAGAGACTTTGCCCAACGCTATCCAAAACACGAATTAGCAGATAAAGCACTTTGGCAAGCCGCAAAAGCCGCTGAAAGAAACAGTCTATTCAGTAAGAGCAAAGCTGCCTACTCATTACTAGTCCAGCACCACCCAGACAGCAATTACAACGATGATGCCAAGTGGGGAATCGGGTTTAATTTTTTCTGTCTGGATTCATTGAACCAGGCTCTCAAAACCTTTAAAGACTTGAGTCAATCCAAAGCGGAACCACATATTGTTGATCAAAGCCTTTATTGGGCAGGAAAAACTGCTATGCGTTTAAATCTTGATGAACAAGCATCTTTTTTTTATGGTAAAGCCGCTAAAGGGTTTCCCCGCTCATACTATTCCACGAAAGCGGTTCGGTTGGGATATGGAAACACAGCAGAAATAAACCGAGAAATTACCCAAAAGCATATTTTGACCAGATCAGTAGATATAGATAGAAGTGAAACACTTTACGACATCGGATTGCACACCGAAGCTCGTAGGGAATATGTTCAATTACTGCGAAAAACTTCTAAAAATAGCAAACAACTAATAGCATTAAGGGATTACTTCGAAAATATAGGATTGGTAGATTTAGCCATTAGTTTATCACTTCAGTTAGCTAGCAATGACATTAAAAAGCGTGAATGGACAAAAATTTACCCTGAATATTATCTCGAACACATAATAAGTTCGGCAGATGAAGCCGACATCGATCCATATTTAATACTCTCTGTTATCCGACAGGAAAGTCGATTCAACAAAAAGGCAACCTCTCGCGTAGGTGCTCGCGGGTTAATGCAAATAATGCCACAAACTGGGAAGACATTAGCAGGCGATCTTGGGATAGATGACTTTCAAAATAATGACCTTTTTGAACCAAATTTATCAATCAGATTTGGAGCATACTTTCTGGGTAATCAAATGAAATATTTTAAGGAAGGCTCAGCACCACATATGAGTAAAGAATTAAGTTTAGCTGCTTATAACGCAGGTCCTCATAATGCGAAAAATTGGATACAACGATTTCCACATGCCGATGTCGACTTATTTATTGAACGAATTCCATTTAAAGAGACGCGGTTATACGTAAAGCTCGTTTTAAAAAACTATGAAATCTACAAGGCTCTTTCACATGTCTAATGAAAAAAATAAAGAAAGTAAAATTCGTCGCATAGAAGATATTTTTATAATAATTAGCATCTTTACTTTATGGCCAGTTATATTAGGTTGGCAGGGGATACTATACCAGGCCATTCTCTACAGCGCCTTAATCGGCCTATTAATTATTTTTGTGCGCCGTGTTCGTCGTTTCCAAAAAGCTCGTTCAGATATGGAAGATAATCAGGATAGTTGACGCTTTCCTAAGCGTTCAAGTAGAAATACAAGCCCGAATCCTAAAAAACTTACAATAATGGTGGTCCATACTTCATTGGTCATNGATGATGGAAGAATACACTCATCTTGTAAAACAATAACTTTGGAACCTACCAAACGCTCTTCAAGTATTTTGCGAAAAGGCCANACCTTCCTAATTGAACCTAACATTAACCCAACTAAAAATGCCATCGTAGCCGGCTGAAATCGTAAAAGAAGTCTTTTTAGCAACCGTGAAAAAATCAAAAGACCTACGACAGCTCCAACAACAAAAAGAAAAATTATTTCATAATTCCTTTCATGAATTGCACCAAATACCTGCTGATACTTACCCATAATTANCAAAAGGAATGACCCACTTATGCCAGGTAATATCATCGCGCATATAGCAATCATACCGGCCAATAAAAACTTAAAATTTTCCGTACCCGTCTCGACTGGCACTAATAATGTTATACCGTAACCAAAAAAGGCACCTAATAAAAGTANACTGATTCGAATTAAATCTAACCTGCCTTCAATTTGTNTAAAAACATAAACTGCACTTGCCAATATCAATCCAGTAAAAAACCCCCACAGGGGCTGAGGGAATGTTGTTAGCATATAAGTTATAATTTTTGCAAATAAGGCTATAGCTAAAATAATTCCAATTAAAAGTGGGAATAAAAAACTAGCGTTCAGCAAAATAAAAACTTCCCTCAGTCGAAAATGTACCAATGCTTTCAGTACCCGACCATCAACAGAAGCTATTGTCCGTACTAATTCGTCATATATACCCATTATCAGGGCAACTGTTCCGCCCGAAACACCTGGTATAACATCAGCTATCCCCATACACATACCACGCAAAATTAGTCCCGGAGCACGACGTTTTGCTCTATGCAATTCTTTATTTTCTCTTGTCATAGCCCCTCATCATAAAACCGATTTAAAATATTCAGTATTTTTCAGATAATCAATAATTTTTAGATCGCTTTTAGGNAAAGCAAAATCGTCAAAGCGGTCTGGAGATATCCAACACCAATCCGCACATCCAACTGCCTTTGGTCGACCGGAGAAGTACCTTGCACAATATAAATGTAACGTAATCTTAAAATGAGAATAAGAATGATCAATGCTATGTAATGGATCTTCAACAACTATCTCAAAATCCAACTCCTCACGAATCTCGCGGATCAAACACTCCTCAAACGACTCTCCTTCTTCCTGCTTTCCACCCGGAAATTCCCAAAGCCCCCCCAACATACCGTTTTCCGGCCTTTGAGCAATAAGAACCTCGTAGTCACGCCAAATTAATCCAGCAACAACCTGGTAATGAGGCTTCAGTTTCTTTTTCTTCTTTTTTGGTAAAATAGTCGGGTCGTCCAATTCNATATAAGCTCTGCATTTCGAAGAAACAGCACAAACATTACACTTGGGCGTTTTAGGCGTACATACACAGGCGCCTAATTCCATTATGGCCTGATTAAAATCTCCGGGCCTTTCAGAGACCAAAAGTTTTTTAGCTATTTCCATCATCTCAGCTTTTATCATAGTCTTGCCTGGATCACTAGAAATCTTAAATAAGCGAGATAATACTCGTACGACATTACCATCCAATACCGCATTACCATGACCATAAGCAATACTNCTGATTGCTGCAGCAGTATAGGGTCCAATCCCAGGTAAATCCAGCAGTTGGTCGTAAGTTTCTGGTATTTTTCCGTTGAATTTGGTAACAACCTCACGAGCTGTTTTTAACATATTTCTTGCCCGAGAATAATAACCCAAGCCTTCCCAAGCTTTAAGTACTTTATCTTCCTCTGCACTCGCCAAATCTTCNATTGTGGGAAAAACATTAATAAAGCGAGTAAAGTAAGATTCCATCTGATCAACGCGAGTTTGCTGCAACATTATTTCTGAGACCCAAATATGATATGGATTNCCCGTATCACGCCAGGCTGTTGAACGTTTGTTACTATCATACCAAGAAAGAAGCTTAAGGCCGAATTGGATTCTATCCTCGCATCCACTCACCCAAGAATTCACGGATACTCCGGCAAACTTAAAGCCTGAAGTTTATGTCCATTGACATCTATAGACTGTGCCGCCAATAAACCGGATAATACGGCCGCTTCTACCGAAGCTACTACTGCAGTATATAGAGCAAAAAGAGTATCATTATGTATGCTACCAAATTGACCTATCGTTGTATTTTCCTTGTTCCGTATTTGTGAGGTAGAAAAAGCGATAACCTGTGCCTGCTGAGTGAAAGAATTCCATAAAGCACAACGAGCAGCACCTAATGCAGCTCGCTCAGCTAAAGAACGAAGTTGAATAGGCAATAATGGTGCATCAGTAGCTACTACTATACAAAACTCTTGCGGGTTCTTCTGATCTTCAGCCTCTTGTGTGGGTATCCTGCTACCATTTATCCTTAAATCACCTGGTAAACCGCCATTAATTGCCACTAAAACTCCCACAGTATAAGGAGTTAATTTCCGTGAAGCTGTTCCGAT
This sequence comes from Gemmatimonadota bacterium, assembly GCA_002693325.1. Lineage (GTDB taxonomy): Bacteria > Latescibacterota > UBA2968 > UBA8231 > UBA8231. Next base: position 53,118 of record NZPK01000029.1, read on the forward strand.
TCCACCACGCATACCAAAAGCACGCAGACTACGGCCTNTTCCAAAATTCCCCTCGTAGTTTTTCTGTTTCGAGTTCTCAGCCAATACCATACNTACATGGGCTTCTTGAATAGTTTCATGAATACGGTGCACATTATTCCAAACACCATCGCTCAAACTCATTATAATGGGAGGCCATCCGTTNTTCGTAGATAATCCATTATCACGTTGAATTCCATGTTGAATCATAGCTTCATATACTCGGCCAAAAGAGGGAGNCGGAGCAAGAACGATNGGTGAGGAAAAAAGGCCAAAATCTTCTGAAACACCAAGACCGGAAGTACTNCCCCCGTTATCTAACGACCACCGACCAATGTGACACATTCTATCTTTAATTTGCGATGGATATGGATTCACCGCAGTTAGTCCACTACACAATCCATCGGAATCAATTTCTACATTTCCAACGGAAACACCCGTAACATCTCCAATAGAATTCAAATCTCCAGATGATATCTCTCCGGCTTCCATTACAATCTTCCGTAGTCTTTCATTACGCTTAATAATTGTTCCAATGGTAAGGCGTGAATGATATTGTCGTCTCTTCCTTTCATAGTATCTGCCATAGTCAAAGAATTCAAAATCGATTCTTCGGTAGACTCAACAACAGCTTGATGAAAATAAGATATCCATTTATCAGAAAGGATATCTATTTGACTTCGGTTTGTAGGCCCCAACTTCTGTGCAGTTGAAAAAGCTAAGAACAAGTCGCCGCTTCCGTGCGTAGAAATAGCTCCGGTTCGTGCAAGTCCCATCGCAACACGCTTACATAGACGGTTTAACTGTACGGGAATAAGAGGTGCATCAGTGGCAATAACCATCAACATCGATTTGTTTTTTTTAAAGTCTCCGGACTTTGGCAAGAGATTTGGGATTTCACGACCAACAGGAACGCCATCGACACGAAATTGACTACGTCGACCAAAATTAGATTGAACTAGAGCGCCCAATGTATACCTTGTCCCGTCACAATCGATCACGCGCGAAGAAGTACCAATTCCAGCCTTAAATTCAAATGCTCTCATTGAAGTCCCTCCCCCAACAGATCCTTCTAGTATCGGACCCGTTCTAGCCTCAGTTAAAGCTTTGTACGCGTGTTCGGGCCGAACATGGCGTCCGGCTGTATCATTTAGGAAATCACCCCATGTCTCTCCGACTACCGGCTCTCCTCGCATCGAATCAAACATAGATGGATCGCGTTCTAGCATCCAATTAACAGCACCATCGTAAACTGAACCAACACTCGAAGTGTTCGTAAATAAAATGGGGGCAAAAAGTAACCCACTACTTCGTATAGAACCCAAACCGGTGAGCTCTCCATTGCCATTTAATACAAAAGTTCCAGCGTAAACACCCTCCTGAGACAACACACCTCCATGAGGAAGGATCGCCGTCACGCCAGTACGTACGGGTCCCTTCCCAACTACTAATCGGCCTTGACCTCGAATCAATGTCACGTGTCCAACACGAACACCTGGAACATCCGTAAAGGCGTTAAGAGGACCAGTAGGCAAATCACCCACCGTCAGACCTAAATCACGATATCTGCATCTCTTTTTTCGGGACACCNATAAAGACCAACCAACCATCGGCCAACTAACTGCAGCACTTGCGGCCATTGCCAAAAAATCACGCCTATNCATATTACAATGCACCTACCACTACATCACCAAGCTCAACCGTACTTAGCTGCCCATCCAAATCTTTCGTAGACACCTTGGGATCACTCATTACATTTTTCACCGCCTTATCAACTTTTTCTGCGGCAGTAATCATCTCTTGGTCGTCATACTGACTCGCCAACCACCGCAACATCATAGCAGTTGAAAGAATCATCGCAATAGGGTTTGCCAATCCCTTATTTGCAATATCCGGCGCAGTACCGTGAGATGGTTGAAACACAGCGGCGTCTAATCCAATATCCGCGGAAGGCGCCATTCCAAGTCCTCCTATAAGCCCAGCAGCTAAATCAGAAATAATATCGCCATACATATTTTCGGTCACCAAAACATCGTAAAACTGGGGCCTTTGTAAGAGATACATACTTAAAGCGTCAACATAAGCGTAATCAGTTTGGACCTGCGGGAAATCCTTAGCGACCTCATCATATATCGATCTAAAAAATGCCATCGACTTGAATACATTAGCCTTGTCAACACACGTTACACGCGACTCCGGGCGATTACGTTTTTTGGCAAGTTCGAAAGCAAACCTTACCACGCGTTCCGTACCTGTGCGAGTAATAACCATAGAATCAACGGCGACTTCCCCACGTAACTGAATACCTCCATTCATTGAAGCAAACAAACCTTCCACATTTTCACGTAAAATAACAAAATCGATATCCCCTACACTTACATTTTTTAATGGAGTGTGAGCACGATTATATAGATATATCGGACGAACTCCAGCAAAAAGGTCCAATTGAATTCGAAGATCAATCTGCGGTCTCATCTCCGTGCCATCTGGCCAGCGCACATCTGGAAGACCCATCGCCCCCAATAGGACAGCGTCGGCCTTGCGACAGCCTGCGATGGTTTCAGATGGCAATGGATTACCCGTCTCCAAGAAACATTTGGCGCCGCACGGATATTCCCTAAATGAAAACTTAGGGGAAACCAAAGCTCTCAATACTTTTAAAGCCTCATCGATGACTTCTGGACCAATACCGTCGCCTTTTAAAACTGCGATCTCGTAATCTCTATCTAACATCCGTCAGCGCCATTCTTAATGAGTTATAATGGGTCTTGGCTGAAGAATTCATTAACTCCATAGCCGATCATGAGCATACTCATTATCCCAAGTTGTAGTAGGTTCGAAAATACCGGGCCGATCTGGGTCTACAAAATCTCTCAAGACTTCCTCATTTATTCCGGTCAAACCTAAACCAGGTCCTTCAGGTACTACTATATGCCCATTTTCAATCAAAGGGACAGGTAGTCCGTCGACTAAACTACTCCACTGTTCTATTTCATCAACAGAATGATTTTCCAAAACCATGAAATTTTCAGTAGCCGCGGCGCAATGAACGGCAGCTAAAGCGGCTACAGGAGACATAGCCATATGTAGGGCCATAGCAATACCATGTTCCTGAGCCATATCACCTATTTTTTTTGTTTCTAAAATTCCTCCCGATGAAGCAAGATCTGGATGAGCTACTGCAATTGCCCGCTTTTCAAACAAAGGAACAAAACCTTCTTTTAAATAGATATCTTCACCCGTACATACAGGCGTATCTACAGACTCTGCAAGCCGCTGCCATTGATCGGTCAACTGCCATGGTATCATATCTTCGTACCATGCTAATGAAAATTGGTCCAGAGCCTTACCCAATCGAATACATGACTCGACTCCTATGTGCCCAAAATGATCAACTGCTAACGGTACTTCACCACCTATTTCCTCTCGCACTTCCGCGACATACTGACATAACCAATCTATTCCCTTATCTGTTACTTGAATGCCTGTTAATGGATGCATAATTTCGCTAGTTTGAAGCATGCCCGGAGGCGCAACAAGTGTTCCTTCGACATCACGAAGAAGACCAATTCCAACATCCATCTTCAAAAACCCAAAGCCTTGATTAATTCGTTCCTTCAGACGTTTACCCATAGCCCGTCCACTTTTTTCGGAAGGTGTATCACAATAGCATAAAACTCGATCCCGAAATTTACCACCTGCTAGTTGATAAGCAGGTACTCCGTAAACCTTACCAGCCAAATCCATCAATGCCATCTCAATACCACATACACCTCCAGCCTGTCGTGCATGATGACCAAACTGTTTTATTTTGCGAAAAATCTTGTCGACATTACAGGGATTCTCTCCAATGATACGACTCTTTAAAATCAGTGCATATGTTTCACTACCCCCATCACGAATCTCTCCGTAACCACTAATTCCCTGATTCGTGTCGATACGGATTATTGTTGTACGAAAAGGAACACCTTTCAAATTCACAACACGTATATCCGTAATTTTTAATTCGGATGGTCTCGAATTTGTATTCACATTAGCCTCAACACTTTGCATAATCCTAATTCTCCCTTTGAATCCTGTTCGTTATTTTAAAAACTTGCAATATAAAGCCGTCTCCTCAAATTGCAGGCTTTTTCCTCTACTCATATTTTGTGTGCTAAGCAAATTATTTCTCACAATAAAACCTGTCAATTCGATTATTTTTAAAATCACTCGATTTTTACTTTTAAATACGGAGCTTGAAAATGAAACTCGATAACAAAGTTGCTTTAGTCACTGGCGGAAGTACTGGAATTGGTCGCGCAACAGCTATTGCTTTAGCAAAGGAAGGAGCTAACGTTGCTATTACTGCCAGACGTGCAGAGCGTTGTGATGACACAGTATCGGAGATCAATGATTTGGGGGGCGATGCAATTGCACTTCCAGGTAATATTTCTGAGCCCCAGCATGTTGAATCTCTGGTAGAGCAAACAGTATCGCGTTGGGGAAGACTTGACATTGTAGTGCCGAACGCAGGAGTAAACGGAGTATTCGCTCCCATAGAAGACCTAACACCGGAAGAATGGAACGAAACACAAAATATTAACGTTCTTGGTACGTTTCTAACGGTAAAATATTCAATTCCGCATTTGCGTTCATCCGGAGGCGGAAGCATCGTTGTCGTATCATCTGTAAATGGTAATCGCATCTTTTCTAACTTTGGTTTTACGGCATATTCCTGCTCAAAGGCAGCCCAAGTTGCTTTTACAAAAATGGCCGCGGTCGAGCTAGCTCAGTGGAATATCAGGATTAACGTAGTATGTCCAGGAGCAACAACAACAAACATCCAGGAAAACACCTTCCCACGGGATATAGAAAAAATTCGCATACCCCGTGAATACCCTCAGGGAATGATCCCACTTCAACAACGGGCCGCTTCATCTGAAGAAGTTGCAAAGACTATTCTGTTCCTAACCAGNGATGAATCCTCCTATACTACAGGCACAGAAATTTATGTAGATGGAGCACTCTCATTATTTCAAGGGTAATNAAAACTACTTTAAATCAGTTCTCATCACTAACGCTTGGAGATAAGATTGAAAAGCTCCGTAAAAATACCCAAATCAGTTCATTACAAAACAGGTAACCGGTTTGATCGGGCCATAGCGCTTATCCGAAACTGTTGCCTCTTGCTCGCCCTAACTAACGCCTGTACTGGACAGGGGGTGACAGATTTCGAGGCAGAACAGGAGATAATAAGTCCTGTGGATAAAGCAAAAANTTCTCCTTTTACGGTCGGCGTTTATTACTATCCTTGGCATGGTGGTGATTTCCACGGAGGAAACTATTTGCGTGAGCATCTGAGCCCACCACAGTTACCGAGTCTTGGCGAGTATGACGATCGTGACCCAGGGGTTATCGCTCAGCACCTGCAGTGGAGTCTTGCAGCCAATGTGTCGTTGTGGGTCTCCAGTTGGTGGGGACCGGGACGTCGTGAGGATAATACTCTGCTGCAACACATTTTACCACATGAAGAATTAGGGAAAATGCAGATCGCGCTATTTTACGAGACCTCCGGACGCATTCCAAACTTCAGAGACGTATCGAATGTTTCCTCAGATATAACCCATATAGCGGCTAATTACTTNGCTCATCCGAANTATCTGCGNATCGACGGTCGCCCCGTGTTATTTGTCTATCTCACGCGAGTACTCTCGCGGAATGGTAAGCTTGACGAGGTGGTCGCGCTGATGCGCAGGACAGCCAAAACAGCGGGCTACGACCTCTATATCGTCGGCGACCAAGTGTTCGGGCAACCAACCAACTCCTCAGCCCTCTCTTCGCTGAATGCCGTGACGAACTATGATGTCTATGGAAGCATGGGAGCACAAGGCTACGCCGGTCAGTCGGCGGTTGATTCTTATTATGCAGCTCAGGCCAAATGGAAGGCGCTAGCCAACGCGGCTGGCACGGCATTTATCCCCGCCGCGACACCGGGATTTAATGATAAGGGCGTACGTGATGGACACCCTGCTGTTTCCCGCAGATTGACGGTATCGAGCGAGCACGGTACGCTCTTTCGCGCCATGTTGCAGCAAGCGGTAAACCATACAGAGAGCGCTACCGGCAATATGCTGCTAATCACCTCGTGGAACGANTGGCACGAGGATACCCAGATCGAACCTGTAATNGTGTCAACTCCCACTGCCTCAGACGTTGATAATGGAGCCTATAGCGAGGGATTAGATTACGAAGGCTATGGAGAACGTTATCTGAACATCCTAAGGGAGGAAACCTTGAGATGAAGAGTCACTAGTTCCGGCTATAAGGGAGCGAATTCAACTATCATGTGCCCTGTGTTAAATCCGCGAAGTGTTTAAAATTGTACAAGNTCTAAGGTTCATATCACNAGATTTTGAAAAATTTGTTCAGTACCTGGCNAATTCGGCCATCNAACGAATGATGCCCCTACGATTGTACTGCCATTGTNGCAATCTTAATATCCGGTCTTAATGGTTGAGTGTGACTNTCNGAATACCANACTATCAAACACTCCCCCGAATCCAGCCTGACAACCGACGTATAAGCACCATCCCGCTGATAGCTATCGAGTTCTATGCGAGCACCGAAGGTGTGGCCTCCGTCGAGCGACAGATAAGCCACCACCTGTTTGCGATCGAAGTCCCTCCCAGAGAGCAAGTAGATTCTATCACCGAGCCGTGTCAAAAAAGGGCGCTGCAGTGTGCAATCTAACATGGCTCGAATNCTCTCTCGCTCNCCCCANANATGACCACCGTCCCGAGACCANAACCGAAAAATATCTCTCCGTCCGCGATCCCNCTGGATGCAGAGAATATTCCCCTCCTCCGTNTCTATAAGCGCCGCCTCATCACCCAAATTTGCTTCAGGAGACGTCAGTGCCGACCGTCGAGTCCACGTCAGCCCACCATCGCCAGAAAATAAGATTCTCGTGTGGCATGAACCCTCCCCAGAGGGCGGAAATGTCGCATCGCTCGCAAGGAGCCCCTCGGCCGTATGAATCGCGTCGGTGACATAATAGCAGTTATGCTTGGAAGAGGGATCGAATACCGTCCACGAAGACCAGTTATGCCCGTGATCATNTGAGCTTGACCACCAGCACGGATGGCGAAGATTNGGNCCATACTGATAGCGCGAGGCCCACAGAATCACTCGCCCCTGCGCACCAATAATACAGACGGGATTATGGGCGCTATAGCCCTCCTCGCACTGCCAGAGAATGCGCTCACTGGACCAGGACACCCCACTATCTGAGGAACGTCGCATGGCAATGGCCGAATCNTCGTAGGCGTGCGTTGTACCGATGCGNTAAAACAACAACAACTCGCCATTTTGTGCGCGGACCAAACGAGGAAAACCGTAGTGCCTCTCAACGGAGTTCGTGATCAGCCCCCCGCCTCTTATTAACGCAATTCCACTATCTGAATTCGCCATAATCCTCCGTAAAAACCTGCAAGACTATAACTAAATTGCTCACCCACCACCATCTATGCCGCGATATACACCATCGCTATCGCCGCTATGGGCCGAGGGGACAAAAAATTGTACTAACCGGCGATATTTATCAAATAGACCATCCCTATCTTGATAGCCAAGCCAACGGATTATCTTATCTGATAGAAAAAATGCAGGGAAAAAGCATCGACGCACACGTAAATCTGGAAAAAGGCGAGCGTTCTTAACTGGCCGAATTAGCTAGTAATATACTCTGACCATGCTATAATTAATCGGTATTATTCGCGATCAAGTAACAGCTTGGGGAATTGCCCCCGAATGGGCCCATTTGCTAGTACGCCTGCTGACTTACACCTCTTGCCCACTGGGGATCAAACCCGGGACCTACGGATCAAAAGACCGAAGGGCGTCCCTGTGCTCCATCGACAGGTACTACAGCACCATTAATCCAACTCGCACGTTCTGAAACTAAAAAAGTCACCACATCCGCAACTTCTTCAGGACGNCCAAGTCGACCGGCAGGAAACTCGCTTTTTTCAAAGTCATTAAATTGGTCGGGGTTCTTTTCTTTAAAACGCTCCCAACCACCACCAGGGAAGTAGATCGACCCCGGCGCTACTGCATTTACCCTTATTTTTGCATCCGATAATTCCAGAGCTAGAGCACCAGCAAGAAAATTCTCTGCCGCCTTTGCGCAACCATATTGAGCCCGCGGAGACGGCTTTAAACCGGAAATTGATGAAACAATTACTACCGTACCTCCCCCAGAGTCGCGTAAATAAGTTAAACTCGATCGGGTAAGACGCACGGCATGAAATAAATTTAGATTAAATGTCTCTTCCCAGTCTTCATCCGAACTNTCCTCCAGCAAACCTCCGACAGACCCACCCACATTATTNACCACAATATCGATACCACCTAATTTTTCAACAGATTGATTCACGAACAAATCAACTTCATCTTGTTTTCGAACATCACATTGCCGAGACCATATCGTGGAACCGTGACAAGCCAATTCTTCCTCCGCTAATTTTAGTTCAGCATTCTCACGAGCACATAGAGCGATATTGACTCCCTCTTTAGCAAGAGATTCTGCTATACTTCGTCCGATACCCCGACTAGCTCCACTAATAATTGCATTTTTACCANCCAAATTTAAATCCATAATAACTTCCTAACTGAAACGATTTAAACCGAGAAAATCTATCGGTTGAGAGGTTATTCCCTCTATTGCTAAGTCTGAAAGTATCTCTCCAATAACTGAAGAAAATTTGAATCCATGACCAGAAAAACCAGCGGCGATTACAACACTTGAATAATTAGGATGAATATCTACTACGAAATGCTCATCTGGTGTCATGGTATACATGCAGGTAGTATGACGGGAAAGTTTAGCTTTAAATTTAGGAAAAAATTCATCCACAAAAGTATCCACTGACTGACTGTCACTTTCAGTTAACTCATTATTTAAAAGATAAGGGTCGATTAACTCGCTGTCAGTAGATGTGGTATGCTCCGCAACTTTTAGGCCCCATGGATCTATAGCCGGGAATCCATAAAAAATCATATCATCTTTTCCAACTAAAAAACACGGCATTTTTCCTAACTTAAATTCAATTAAATTTTCTCCAAGATACCAAAACAAAACCTTTCTTATAACTCTCGTTGTTACATCGAGTTCCTGCAAAAGTGGTGCAGCCCATGCACCACTTGCAATTACTAAACGATCAGCGGCAATCTGTCGAAGGTTAGTTTTTACAACAACGCCCTCCCCATCCTGGGCCCAATCAGTTACGGTTTCACCAGAATACAAAGTCGCTCCAGCCTGTTGAGCTAAAAGTAAATGATTTTCGATACATTGTTCGACTCGCAAAAATCCACCTATCGGATCAAAATATGCCATATAGTCTTTATGAAGATGGATACCTGGGTAACGAGAAGAAACTTGCTCACTGTCTAAAATTTCATGTGGCAAATCATGTTCCCTATAACAAGCCTCCTGACCCCGTATAACTGCGGACTCTCCCGAACCCGCAATCAACAACCCACAGCGTTCAAAGAGTGATTGACCTGATTCTCTTTCTAATTCTTCCCATAATTGATACGACCTTTTCAAAAGCGGTACATAATTTGGATGTTCGTAATATGCTTGACGAATTATTCTCGTCTGACCGTGTGATGATCCGCGATCATGGGGAGGATTAAATTGATCAATCGCGCAGACTCGTTTTCCTTTTCTTGCAAGATGATAAAGTGCCGAACTACCCATCCCCCCTGCACCTAATATTACTACATCAAATTTTTCCATATAACCGTCACTTAATGAATTAGTACTTTTAATAACTGAACTTCCTGCGATTTAAAAATCACTGGAAGAAATTGCAGAAATAAGATTTAATCACATAAGGAAAACCGAATTTAATAATGCCGCAGTCGTGATTATTATATTACATTTAGAAAGAATTCCCAAAAACTTAAAATCACAGGAACCATTCTCGTCTTTGCGAATAGTCACCGGAACCCTCAAAGGGCGATTGATCCCGAGCCAAACTCTTGGCGATGTACGACTTACCCCGTCTAGAATTAAAGAATCGATTTTCAACATAATAGGAANCGACTTAACGGGTCTTCGTTTTTTAGATCTTTGTGCAGGATCTGGCCAAATAGGTTTAGAAGCACTGAGTCGGGGAGCGACCGTAGTTTTCAACGAACCAGATAAGAAGCGCTATAAGATCTTAAATGATTTACTTGAAAATTGGGGTGTGCAATCAGAAATATTTAATCAGACGGGACAAAATCTCATTCAAATGATGAATAATGCAACACATGTATTTGATCTTGTCTATCTTGATCCTCCTTACAATGCAGAAGAGAACGGGAATCCGCTGGTAACCCATTTACTAAACCTGTTGTCCCAATCAGGAATCATTGCTTGTACTGGTGGCCACATAATAGCTCAACATTCAAAGAACATATCTATCCAAACTCAATCCGATTTTCTTATTTGTAAAGAGACACGGCATTACGGAGGGAGTACTCTAAAAATTTACTCGACATCTTGACGAACTTTTTCTACCCAACTATTATATGCCAACATGAAAATCACACACATAGAAGCAATACCTGTTCGGGTACCGCGACCACAATCTTTTAAAAGTAGTTTAGGTGTTCAATTAGCTAGCGAGAACGCTGTAGTTCGTGTTTATACCGATGAAGGATTAATTGGAATCGGTGAAGCATCTAGTATATGGGACCGCCGTGGAAGTGGTGAGAGTGAAACGATTAATAGATTTTTGTCTGAAAAGTTAATTGGAAAAGATCCAACCCGAATTAACGATATCTCTGCTTTGATGAACAAGTATTTACATCGATCATTTCCGGCAAAAGCCGGGATCGAAATGGCCTTATACGATATACTTGGTAAATCTTTAAATTCGCCTGTGTATAATATTTTGGGAGGACTTGTACGCGAACGCGTGCTTCTTAGTCACTCTCTCTCAATGGGTGATCCATCACAGATCGCTGAACAGGCAAAAAATTTAGTAGATCAAGGTTACAAAACCGTCAAATGTAAAATTGGGCAAAATTTAGCAGCAGACATCGCCGTCTTAGATGCTATACGAAACCGCGTTGTAGATGTCACATTACGAGTAGATGCCAATATGGGTTGGGTTTCAGCTAAAGAGGCGATTAGACATATTAAACAACTAACTCGTTTTGATCTTGAACTTATTGAACAACCTTTACATTACACCGATGTTGACGGCCTACGATTTGTAAGAGAACATGTTGATGTACCTATCATGGCTGATGAAAGTATCTGGACTCCAACTGATGCTATACATTGCGTTCGAAATAATTCTGTTGATGTATTCAATGTATATGTCTCAGAAGCGGGTGGAATTGGCCCTGCCGCCGAAATTTTTTCGATCGCGGAAGCAGCTCACATACCTTGTATCATTGGGAGTATGCCAGAATTAGGTATTGGTACTGCCGCACAAGCCCACTTGGCATTTTCTATGCGAAATTTGGGATATGCTAGTGACGTAAATGGTTTCGTTTACCATAGCGATGACATTATTCAGGAGCGCTTAGAAATTAACGACGGCTATCTATTACCTCCCGTAGGCCCAGGGTTGGGTGTGACGATTGACGAGGAAAAACTCTCAAATTATCGTATCGATTAATGTATTTTCGTCCTTGTATAGACCTNCACGAGGGTAAAGTAAAACAGATCGTAGGCTCTACTCTTCGTGATAACAAATCTCCAAAAACTAATTTTATAGCTGATATGCCCGCTTCATATTTCGCNGAGAAATATCAAAGTGATAACCTAAGTGGCGGACATGTCATTATGCTTGGNCCTAATAATGTGGAAGCTGCATTAGAGGCCATAAAAACTTATCCTCGAGGACTACAAATTGGCGGAGGTATCAATTTAGAAAATGCACCAGAATGGTTGGATGCTGGTGCCTCCCATTTAATCGTGACTTCCTTTGTATTTCANGATGGCCAGATAGATTGGTTGAATTTGAAAAAATTATCTAGCACAGTCGGACGCGAGCATTTAGTACTAGACCTCAGTTGTAGAAAAGAAAATTCATTTTTCCGTATTATGACTGAAAGATGGCAGTCGCCTACTGAGGTAACTATTACAAACGAAACGCTAGAAAAATTAGCCGAATATTGTAGCGAATTCCTGATCCACGCAACAGANGTTGAAGGTAAACAACAAGGGATCAATAGTGAACTGGTTCGTTTACTAGGCGAATGTACGCCAATCCCAACAACATATGCNGGAGGCGTTCGTTCACAGCGAGATATTGACCAAATAGGTAAACTCGGTTTAGGAAAGATAGATTTTACCGTGGGTAGTGCCCTTGATATCTTTGGAGGNAANACACTNNNNTATNNNGACNTNGCCANCCNATACCATCCNANAAAGAAATAAATGAATAAACAAGAGCTTTTCCAACAACATGGTTTTTTTATTGAAGAAACCGATACAACTTTATTAGACGCTCTAACGGCACACCTCTCTGGACTCAGTCGCAGCTTGGGCCGTAAAGCAATACAAGCCGGACTCGTTAAAGTCGACGGAATTGTTACGAAAAAAAATCAACAATCCATTTCGGCGGGAATACGAGTCGATTGTGATTTTCGCCACGGAATTGAAAAACCTTTTCAACTTGCCCGATTTGCTCCACCCGAGGGAGATCTACCGTTTTCCGTTTTACATTGTGATGAAGAAATTGTCATNGTTAATAAGATGTCCGGATTTCTATCGACCCCCACTTTTAAAGATGAAAGAGGAGCGGTTAGTGAATTTNTCCGACGCTGGTTACGAGCCCAAGGAGACAAAAGACCTTTTACAGCNTATGTCCACAGATTAGATAAAGAAACCAGTGGTTGCCTATGCTTCGCTCGAAACCGACGCTCTCAAAAATTTCTTTCTATTCAGTTTGCTAAACATACAGCAAGAAGAAGGTATAGATGTATTGTCGTCGGAGGTCCAAGAAACGATAGAGACACTCTTCGAANTCGAATCGGGAGAGGTCATGACGGACGCAGATCTGTAGTAAACGAGAAGAAACCGGGTAAAGATGCCATTACACATTTTGAAGTTGTACAGCGTTTAAAAAACGCTACTGAATTAAAATTACGGTTAGAAACAGGCCGAACACACCAAATCCGAATTCACCTAGCCCACATTGGATGTCCAATTATTGGAGATCCAGTATACGGTAAGCCTAAATCTTCGTCCCAACAGGCGGAGCGAATGATGCTTCATGCAAATCAACTGGAATTAGACCATCCCACCACTGGTCAAAGAATAACGGTTTCTGCTCCGCTTCCAAGCCAGTTTACTACCATCCGAAGTAAATTGGCATAAACCTAACAGAAAGCTTGGATTATTTTATTCAACTCTTCAGAATATTGTCTCAATACACTGTCCGGATCGTGTATACTATCCGGTTTATTAATAACCTCAACAGAAATGAATCCAGAAAAATCATCATTTATAAGTAAGCCGATTGGTGTTTCATGGTCTATATCACCCTCGCCTAAGTAACCGACATTAATACTCCCATCAATAAAAGTTCCATCATGTGCATGTAAATGATTAACATGCGGACCTAATATCTGGTAGCTTTCGTACGGCAACTCAAGCATTCTTTGAGTATGCATAAAATCCCAAAGTATCTTTAAATTAGGGCTTTCCAGTCGTTCAACTACAGCCCTGACAGGTGCCGAACAACTCCAGTCATCATGAGTCTCCATCAAAACAATTACGTTTCGCTCCTGCGCCTGCTTTATAACCTGAGCATATCCATCTACAACATAATCAATNATAGANGGCCATTCTCTATCTCGTGAACGCTGCCCCCCAAATGTGCGAATTCTGGTACATCNGATATCTNCAGCTAGATCAATATAATTTTTTAGCNCCTCTATATGCTTTGCACGTGATTCAGGACAAGGATCGGCTATCTTTACACCCGTAGAAATACAACAAATTTCTAGATCTTCCCCTCTCATTTGATCAAATAATTCCTTGCGACAACGCACCGACATATCCAATCCAATACCGCAAGCATGCCCCCATTCAACGCGTGGTTCAAATCCCTTATATCCATATTTCTTCATGACATTCCTAATTTGCTTCATGTCCCAAGCAGGACAAACGCTACTCATCATAGCTAAGTCAATCATAAGGTTGCTCCAAATAACTTGAATATTTCATTATACCTATCATTTGTATATCTTTTGAGTAAGGTAGAGTCATAAGTATACGTGCGTCTTACGAATTTAGTATCAATAAAAAGTAAATAGAGAGAAAAACCAAAGTTATGCACAAGTTAATCGATCCGGACGTCTTACCTACAGTAGAGGAGATAGAACAGTATAGATCATGTGGTTACTATATTTCAAAACCCATTTTTAAACCCATCGATTTAGAGGTAGCTATCGCAGCCTGTGAAGCATATTATTCTTCGTTGTCTGGCCGAGAAATACACTTACCGAACAACCGAACTTACAATTTGACATGGTGCCCTGAAGATGGCCTAAACTGTCTTCGAAAAAATGACTATTCCACACTCGTAGTACCAGAACTACGTGCCTTACTCACCAATGCAGCAATCGGAGCAATAGCTGCATTGTTATGTGGAGAAGACGTACGTCTATGGCATGACCAACTACTATACAAGCCTCCTTCTGACGCTTCGGATCCCAAGAGCGTTGGATGGCATACGGACCATGGTTATTGGCGCACATGTACCTCTGACAATCTCCTTACAGCCTGGATTCCTTTTACGGACATGGATACTTCTTTAGGAACTATTTCTTTTATTGAAGGAAGCTTGAATTGGCCAATGAACAATCATTTGGATTTCTTTTCTTCAGATCTAGATGGATTAGAAAAAAAATTTAATACTGGCGGAGCTGATGTAAAAAAAGTACCTGCTATTTTAAAATGTGGTCAAGTTACCTTTCATCATTGCCGTACCATCCACGGGAGTGGTCCTAACACAACAGAGCAACCGAGGCGATCTATTGCTCTACACCTTCAACCGGCTTCCAACAGATATCAGGCAGCCTACCAAGACGATCATCTCATATCGCATCCGAACGATGATCTAACCCGGCTCTCGAATGGTAAACCCAATTATTCTGACCCAATATACTGTCCAGTAATAGGAGAAATCAAACAAGCTGAGAAAGCTTTAAAAAACAAGACATAATTACCATAGACAATCAAGATACTAGGCAAATCAACTCAAAATACACATGAAAAATGATCCAAAAAAACGGGTGGGTCTGGTGGGATCATCTAACTATACGGGATCGCTACTCAATTCCTTACTCGGAATCTCCAACATTCAACTTGTTGGATTATGTGAGATAGAAATTGACCCCATAATTGCAAAAATATCCTCCAAACATCATATTCCAACGTTTTCCGATGTGACAACTTTATTACACAACGTCGAAATTGACTGGCTTATAAATATTTCCAACCGTTCCATTTCACAGTATCATCTGCTACAAGAAATGCATCCAAATCTAACTATAATCGATAGCCACATTACCCAGCTAATCTTGCAAACCATCAAAGATTTNGAGAGTTTTTTTGATCAAAAATTTCAAAAAAAGAATAACAACTCGGAATATTATTTATGGAAAACCTTAGACAATATCGTCAATCTTACTCAACCTATTTATAAGAAACTTGAACGCATTGCTTTTCATGATCCACTCACTGGACTTTACACTAGAAATATTTTCATTGAATTACTCGAAAGAGAAATTAGTCGCACATATCGGCAACTTTCTTCTATTGCAGTCGTTACTGGTGACATCGATCACTTCAAAAACATCAATGATACTTTCGGCCATAATACTGGAGACCAAGTCTTAAAGAAATTAGGAAGAATATTTCGTAAATCGTGCCGCCGAAGTGATATAGCAGCACGATACGGAGGAGAAGAATTTGTCGTTGTCTTACCAAATACGGATATAGAATCTGCTGTNACTCTATGTGAACGCATTAGAATAAACACTGAGAAGTCTTTACCGCTTCCAGATGGAAAACCCGTAACTATAAGCTTCGGTANAGTTTGCCTAAATTCATCNGTACAAAGTGGGGAATTTACGACTCAAATTACTCCGGAGCTTTTGCTTGGCTATGCCGACAAAATGTTATATAAAGCTAAGAATACTGGACGCAATAAAGTTGAATCAGTAACGATAAATATATAAGTAGTGCCTATTTGCTGAATAAATATANCTTAATGCTGTCTCACAAATAAATTAGCAAATATTCATTTTCTTCAATATTTTCAATCTCAAAATTATAAGAGGATTTTGAATGTCAAATAATAGTCGATTAGTCTACTCGAGCGATACNGGAAGAAT
This sequence comes from Gemmatimonadota bacterium, assembly GCA_002693325.1. Classification (GTDB taxonomy): domain Bacteria; phylum Latescibacterota; class UBA2968; order UBA8231; family UBA8231. Next base: position 69,528 of record NZPK01000029.1, read on the forward strand.
TCGCCCAAANGCTAAAACTCATAGCCAAAAATCGAATGGCGATGGCATAGCACGCGTCCGCAGAGAAACAAAAGGCCGTGGAGGAAAAACCGTCACTACAATTTCTAATTTATCGCTTAGTAATACTGAATTAAAAGAACTNGCGTCAAGCTTAAAAAAGCTCTGCGGAACTGGCGGTTCGTTTAAAAATGGTATAATCGAAATACAAGGTGACAATGTCGATCCAATTATAGAAGCTCTAACTACAGTCCATGGGCACAAAGCCAAACGGGCGGGCGGTTAATCACCAAGATTAGATCCCGGTATTTTTTTACCCTGAGGGTCTGTATCAACTTGTATATTGGCATCTAATTCAGCAGCTAATGAACTATCTATGAAATGTTCAATCGCATCGGCGGGCTCGTGGACATGATCTTCAGGAATTCCCAAATCACTCAAATAGCTCTCCCAAAGACGATGATTTCTTAATAGGCGCAACGCTTCAGACCTTCCACCTTNAGCGAGAATACACATACTACCTTTACATTCAACAAGGCCGATCTTGGTTAACCTATACAACGACCACCTAGCCACATAATTTACAGATGCAGCTTTTAATAAATCTATTNGCTCTACTCCACGAATTTCTTGCCCTTCATTGCGTCGTACCAAATCAAGAAGAATATGATCTTGAGCAACTCTTACGGACAACATAAGCCGCTGCCAAATTCGTGCAACAATCCCTTGATTCGGTGCAATAATTAAGGAGACAACAAAGAAACTACCGGCTACTACTACCATCGCGCCAGCTATTGAGCTATCCCATATTGCAGCTAACATATAACCAAGAGGAGCCGAAAACACACCAAACAGCACGGATAAAATTAAAACGAGAGACAACCTATCACTCCACAANTAGGCTGTAGCCCCAGGTACAATCATCATAGCCACAACCAAAATAGCACCCACAGATTCAAATGACGCAACTGTAGTAAAAGAAACAGCTCCCATTAGTAGGTAATGAACGGCAGTTGCATTTATTCCCATAGTAATTGCCAAAGATGGATCAAAAGAGCTAATCTTTAATTCTTTGTAGAATAAAAGGACAAAAAGTAAATTAAAAACAGAAACTACACCTAAAATCCATACCGCCCTTGGGCCTAAAGAAATCCCACCGAAATCAAGGATATCCCAAGGAACATATGCAATTTCTCCATAAAGAACACATTCCTGATCCAAATCAACTTGACCAGCAAAAGCAGTAATTAAAACAACACCCAAAGCAAAAAATGCCGTAAATACGATACCAATTGAAGCGTCTTCTTGTACTCTCCATTTCCGGTGGAATGCTTCTACTAATATCGTGGTCAGTAAACCACAAACTGATGCACCCAGAAACATCGGAAGAATGGATCGACTTCCCGAAAATAAAAATGCAATAGCAATACCCGGAAGNATTGCATGACTCAGTGCATCACCCAAAAGCGACATTTTGCGAAGTACTAAAAACGCACCCAAAAGCGCACAGGAACCAGCGGCTAACGCACCGGTAAGAACAATCCAAAACCCGCTATCAACAGCTATCAATCCTGACCTCTTTTTCGATAGTGACTAAGAGATCCATGAATATTTACAACCTCATTAGGACTGATACCTCTCTCTTTTTCCAATAGCTTTTCGATCTGCANAATTATCTCTGGAGTTAGAAGATGTTCAACCTCATCTGCTGAACGATCAACATGATCGATATCTAAAATAGAACGATAATACAAGTAATACTCCCATAAACGATGAGACTTAACAATAAACATACCTTCCTCTAAACCTAATTCCGTCAAAAACCAATTTCGGTCCCGCCACTCAACTAATCCCTTTCGCTTTAATCGCCGACCGACCCTTTCTACCATCGACAATTGCCATCCAATCTCCAATGAGAGATCATTTGTTGTACAACTTTTTTTATCATTATCTTTCTCAAACAACTCTACATAAGCGCGTAAAAAATGATGCCTTTGCTCACGTAAAGTATTATTCCTATGCCGGTAATAACGCGCAATCATACCTCTACCTGGCGCAAAAACTGCGGAGATAAGAAAAAAACTTGTTGCCGCCAAAACCATTACGGGGCCCGTCGGTATACGCGGTGCCAGCGAACTAGTAAACGTCCCAATTATACCAGCAGCACCGCCAAAAACCATTGATAACATAACCATCGTGTGTAACTGATTGCACCAGAACCGCGCAGCAACCGCTGGAGTAATTAGCATCGCAGCCACCAGAACGACACCAACCGCTTGTAAGCCTACCATAACGGTTAGTACAATCAACCCCATTAAAAGACCATCAATTACAGAGGCAGAATATCCTGAAGTAGAAAGAAAATCTGAATCAAAAATAAGAGCCTTGAATTCTTTATAAAATAGCAAAACAAAACATATAATTGCACAAGCGAGAAACGACATCACAATTAAATCAGTACGAACTAAAGAAGCTGCTTGCCCAAAAAGGAACTTGTCTAATCCAGCTTGATTACCTCCACCTGTTCGTTGAATATGAGTTAATAATACGATACCAATACCAAAAAAAACTGATAGTACAATACCAATCGCCGAATCAGCTTTAACCCGTGTAAACTGTGTTACAAACTGGATACACATCATGCCGAAAACACCTGATATTACAGCACCAGTTAGTAATACTGGTAACGCTTTACTACCGGTGAGCAAAAACGCCAGAGCCACACCCGGTAAAGCAGCATGAGCTAACGCATCACCAACTAAACTTCTCTTACGTAATACCGCAAAGGAACCCAGTATACCTCCAGTAGCTCCGATAAGTAATGAGCCAAACAAAACAAATCGAACGTTAGCATCTGACAAGCTTATAAACCTTAGAGCATTTTCAATCACGAATCATCCACCTCTTCGCTGATCAGCCATTGCTTGAGCAGCTTGGCTCAAAACGGTAAGGCGGCCACCATAAGTTTTCTGTAAATTTTCATCGGTAAAAACTTCTTTAGTGTGGCCATAAGAAACAACACGCATATTAAGCATGATAACCCAATCAAAATATTCTGTTACTGTTTGGAGATCGTGATGTACAACTAAAATAGTTTTACCTTGGCGCCTTAAGTCAACAAGCAGGTCTATAATAGCTTTTTCCGTAGAAGCATCCACTCCAGCAAATGGCTCATCCATCATGTAGATACGAGCATCTTGGGCTAACGCTCGCGCAAGAAACACTCGCTGTTGTTGACCTCCAGACAGTTGGCTAATCTGCCGTTTAGCAAACTCCAACATCCCCACTTTTTCTAATGCCTCACTGGCAATATCTCTATCTTCTGCACTTGGACGACGAATCCAGCCCACATGACCATATCGGCCCATGAGCACTACATCCAACGCGTCTATCGGGAAATCCCAGTCTACAGACTCTCGCTGAGGCACATAGCCGATTGCACTACGCATTTGCTCATAGGGTCTATCGAAAACCTTAACCCAGCCAGAAGCCTTCGGAACAAGATTCATAACAGCTTTGATCATTGTACTCTTGCCTGCACCGTTAGGTCCAATAATGCCTACAAGAACGCCTTCAGGGATATCCAAGTCGACATCCCAAAGAACAGGCTTCTTTTGATAGGCAATCGTCATGTCATGAATTTGTATCGCTGGTATTACTGCAGTTTGATTACCTTGCGATTCATTCATTTAAGTGCACTCACAATAGTTCGAACATTTTCTTTTACCATTCCAACATAAGTATCCGCGTTACTTCCGACGCTCCCCATCGCATCAGAATACAATGTACCACCAATAATTACAGAATGTCCGCGATCTATGCAGCCTTGCTGGACAGCTTTAATTGAGCGTTCTGGTACACTACTTTCTACAAACATTGCAGGAATTTTACGATTAACAATCAAATCTACTAATTGAGTGACATCATTAACACCGTATTCTGCCACCGTCGAAATTCCCTGAAGACCCACAACTTCGATATCATAGGCTCGACCAAAATAACCAAACGCGTCATGTGCTGTTACTAAAATCCTCCTGTTTGACGGGATCTTAGATAATTCGTCCACTACCCAGTCATGTAAAATCTGCAATTCATTTACGTAAAGGTCTCCATTTGCGCGATAAACGTCACTCCCGTCAGCGTCAACATTAATCAATGACTCTACAACGACGTCTACAGTTTCCAACCATAGGCTTACATCAAACCAAACATGAGGATCAAAATTATCTTCAAATTCTGCTGGTTGTAACAATCGATCTTTTGGTAGATGAGAGGTAACAGCGACAACCGTTTTATTTTGGCCAAATTTTTCAAACAGTGATTCCATTTTACCTTCTAAAAAAAGCCCGTTATACAAAACTAGCTTAGCTCTTTCTAATTTTTTCAAGTCACCTTGTGAAGCTTTATAATAGTGAGGATCTACACCTGGTCCCATCAAACCTGTAACATTTACCCGACTTCCACCTATTTTTTTGGCCAAATCTGCTACCATACCCGTGGTGCAAACAATCTCCACNTTAGTCGAGCCAATTGACACATCTTCCGGCCGTTTACCCTCACANGCAAAATTGAAAATTACAACAAACNTACACACAAAAAAGCCAAGCTCATATCGAGACGAAATATTCTTCATGTTGATTTCCTAAATTAATTTTAAATGCGAAACAAATAATTTAGCTATGACTAAAAATAAGTCAATNCACTTGCGANTTTTATATTTATTACCGAAATTTCTACTTNGAAATCCTTACAACCANACNCATTCCATACGACAAATTTAAATGCGCAGTGAATCGATAGAAGATTACCTTAAAACTATNTACAAACTCCAGAGCAGTGATAACCTTTCCACGAAAGTAACTACTTCCTTAATTTCCAAACGCATGAATGTAAGTCCCGCCTCAGCCACTAATATGGTGAAAAAACTGGCCGATATGAATCTAGTATCTCACGCACCCTATCATGGTGTAGAATTGACAGATGCAGGACAAAAAATTGCTCTTGAAACAATACGTCACCATAGGTTGATTGAACTGTATTTATCACAAGCATTGGGTTACCCGTGGGATGAAATAGACGCGGAAGCAGAACGCTTAGAACATGCTATATCAGAGGATTTTGAAGATCGTATTGATCGAGCGTTAGGTTACCCGACAATTGGAGCTCATGGAGAGCCTATCCCGAATAAAAAGGGTGAGATTACCCAACGTCACTTCCCGCGATTGACCGAATTAGCTAACGGNATAAGTGCTACAGTACGACGNGTTAGCGATCATAATCCAGAAATGCTTCGTTACATCAACAAATTAGGCTTATCATTGGGCACTCTGGTGAGAGTTGACAGTAGAGCCCCATTCAATGGTCCACTTTCTCTTTTAGTGAATAAAGCCAAAAATTGTTCCATTAGCATNGAAGTAGCCAAAAATATTTTTGCAGAGCCNATAAAGCAGTAGCCTTTCGGATATAAGATAACTAATTGCAACAATAAAATTCCGGCACAATATTTTGCCANTAGAAAGAGCGTTACCANAAATGGAATCGGACTTCTTTGTAACAGTTTCTGAGGAACACATAAAGCGTGAAAAAAGCAAAGCCCGAGACCTNCGTCGCTCACAATGGTGGAAAAATAAGTGTGCCAGCGGACGATGTCACTATTGCACGAAGACATTTACACCAAAAGCACTTACGATGGACCATATTGTGCCTCTAAGCAGAGGTGGGAGTACTGCTAAATCTAATATTGTTCCTTGCTGTAAAGAATGTAATAGCCAAAAAAAATATATGTTACCTATCGAATGGATGGACTATTTAAAGCGCTTATCAAAAAGCAGCAATTAATCGAAAAAGATCAACAAAAAAAGTCAGTTTTAATGATATTTTCGAAGTGGCTCTATCGCGCTCTCTATCTCTTTCATCACTTCCTTAGGCACTGGAGGATTAAATGGCCCGCCCTCTCCACCATCAATTTTGTCACTTCCAATCTGTCGCATAGCTTCAACAACTGCCGAGTAATTATACATACGACCATCACGAAAACGAATTTCCTCTAATCCAGCAATTTCCTGTTCAACTTGCATAGATGTCTCCCAGTCCCCATCTCGTTGTGCGTTATTTATTGCATCGGAAGCACCCGCAAAAACAACATTTATCCCAGAAGTATGCCCTCGAGTACCATGCTGTCCTGGAACAGTTGAGCGGTCTCCCACTCCCCAAATTACTAAGCCCGATCCATCATGAATCGCTGAGACTATAGGTTCAACATCATCAATATCTGTTCCTATTTTAAGACCGATGAAATGCTCAGACTCATTGACTAATCTTACTGCGATTTCTCTTTCGGCTTTGTTACGAAGATAGTATAACAAACGAGCTCCCGTCTCCGACCCTAAACGCTCCGCCATATCAGAATAATATTGAAAAATACCCTCTGCATTAGCTACGCCCGTTAACGGCATAACTAGGTAACAATCTGGCGGGGTAGGTAAAGTGGCTTCCTGGCGCAACAAATCTTCTGCATCAGAAATAGGATTAGGGGCGATCCCAGCCATAAGCACACCTTCGCCATTCATGCATTCGGCGGTCTGTCGCATCAGTTCAATTTGATCCGACTTACTCACATGATGAATTAAACTTGTACCCGCTATTCCTATTACACGACGGATATGGCCACTTAGATGGTTATGATCAAGTAGATATCTCACATTCTTTGCATGTGCTTCATAATCTATTTTTCCTTGTCTAAACGGAACTACGGGTATAGATGTGACAGTAGATAAAGCAGCTAATAGATCATCTTTCGCAATTACCATCTGTAAATCTCCTTATTTAATGCTATCCTAAAATCATATACGAGGCTTAATGTAAACAAATTTATCGCTCAGGAAAAAATGGCCCCATGTCCCGCTTGGGATCACCACATAAAATCCAGTCAGTAAGGACTTTCGCCGTTAAAGGAGCCATTAATACACCATTTTTGTAATGTCCCGTTGCCACAAAAACTGACTCATAGTCTCGCAATGGACCAATCATAGGCCGACCTTTCTTTGGCTTGGAACGTAAACCAACGCCCCTTGCAATCGATCGACCAGAAGCAGATGACGTCAGTGCTCTCTGGTAAAATGAGGCTAAATTACTTTCGCCTCGATAAGTAGACTGTGGGAAGAAACCAACATCTTCTGTCGTGGCACCCACTCTTACTCCTAAATCATCCGGAGTAAGTTGAAAACCTTTATGGCGCAATACAACACGGGGAGAGACTCCAGAAAAACATGCATATTGACCGCCAACTGGACGCACATTAATACGTACACCAAGTTGTTCAGCCAAACCTCTTGTCCAAGCCCCTGAAGCTAAAATCAGAATATCTGAACTACGCCGTGCGCACGAGGTTTTAACCGAAATATCATGAAAAGCACAATATTCAACTTCCAACAGGCTCTCTCCCCAATGAACAACAGTACCCGCATCTACCGCAGCCGTAAGCAAAGCCTGTGCTAGCTTCAAAGGATCAACACGTTGGTCATCTAAAAAATACAAACCACCACGAACATCTCGAGAGATACACGCCTCTAAATTTATTATATCTTCGGGAGCTAATCGCTGAAGTGCTATACCGTAGCTACGCCCCTCTTTATACAACGTGTTTATTTTCTCTTCATCATTCTCGTCAAAGGCCAAATCAACACCGCCTAAACGAGACCATCCTACGTCCATACCAGTAGCCTCGAAAAGCTCACAAGATAACGATTCATGCATTGCCAAGCTGTCGCGAATAAAAAGTCCATATCCACTGAAACCACCACTATAATGGGTTAAAACACCTAAAGAAGCTCGAGAAGCACACGACATACCACCGCCAGCATCAATTAGCACGACTTTGGCGCCTGCCTTACTCAAATAGTAAGCAAGAGCCCGTCCTATTATTCCGGCACCAACAATGAGAATACGAGCACCGGAATTAGGCATTTAACGGCCTACTATCGGAGGTATATTCGTTACCGGACATGCTCTCGCACCCCGTACAGAATATCCCATATCGCTCAAAATACACCCAATCTGTGATTCGACTTTCATAAGGTGTTCCATTTCTTCCTTCGTAGAAGAAGTTCGAGCAGGACCAACATCGAAACCTCTTACAGCGACCCCAGTTTTAAATCCTTCTGGAAAATTCACGCCCAGCAACATCATGTTAATCAGATCCAAAATACGGTATTGTAGGATGCGTGCACCTTCAATATCTCCGGCAAATGCTTTGTCATAGAGATCGACTATTACTTCTGGTATGATACCTGAAGTAGCAATCGTACCGCCACTTGCTCCCATTAAAATAGATGGAAATAGAATCTCCTCACATCCAACTAGTACGACGTAATCCGGCCGTTCTGCTCGAAGCCGATGCATAGTATTTATCAACCTAGGCAAATCTCTGCTTGAATCTTTCGTTCCAAAAATACGCTCGTAGGGCAACAAACGCTCCATGAGTTCAAGTGGCAACTCTTGAGTAAATTGAGGGATATTGTAAAGGAGAATATCCAGCGGAGACTGTTCGGCAACTTCTGCGAAGTATTGAAAAAGACTCTCATCTGAAATTTTGTAATAAAATGGAGGAACTAGTGAGATAGCGTCTACTCCAATTTTTGCGTAAAACTCTGACATTCGCAGCACATCTCTCAAATTAGCTTCACTTGCCCCAGCTAAAATGGGTACTCGGCCAGAATTCACTTCGGTAATTAGGCGCACTACTTCTTGTCTTTCTTCCCATGACAAACGGACAAATTCTCCCGTACTTCCGTTGGGATATAATCCGTGTATACCAGCATCAATCAACCAATTTATATAGCGTTCCATCTCCTTATAGTTAATTTTGTCGTGCTCGTCGAAAATCACAATATTAGGACAGAACACACCAGTAAAATCACGCTTATCTATTTCACCTCTCGGCTTCACAGTCTGGGCAATATTAGGCGCAGACCTACTTCCCGTAGAAAGTTCTCGATAAGAGATTTTTATGCTCCGCTCTCTAAGAAAATCGTGTGCTGAAGGAGTCAATGTTGCTCTAGGACACAGCTCAACTTGACGTTGATCACCCAATTTCTCTTGTAGTATCTGCCCGGTTATTACCGAATTCTCAATACGTACCATAATACCTTTATTCCTTTTAACCAATAATCTCCGCTAAAAATGAGACAAACGTTTTTCAATACCCTTATATACCTGCGGAATTACGTGAGCAGATACTAGCTCTCCAAATTTTGAAGCCTCTGAAGCAGCTGTGTCTATCGCAATGCGAACAGATCCGATATCTCCGCGAACTACAGCAGCCGTGAGAAAGTATCCCACTTTGAAAGCACCCTCATAAACAACGTCTGCAGTTTTCGACATCTGATCGACAGCTCGAACAAGAGCTACTGTACTACGAGTTTCTACTATACCCATAGCAGTTCCAGAATTAGAAACGACCGAATTTTGAACATCTCCAATAAAACATTCCAACAGAGCTGGATCCGGCCGAGATATAAGAGCAGACCCTTCAAGCGTTCCAACCTGTGGGACAACTTCGCATCCTGCTGCAATTGCCGACTGAACATTATCCAAATTACCACCCACTAAGGCAGCTATTCTTCCTCCACTTCCAATTGAAAGCCGCAAAATTTCAACATCGGCAACCTTTACCATAGCGTCACCTCCAGCAACAATCCCCGCATAACCAATTGATTCAACAACTCCAAGCGCACCGAAGCTATATTGAGAATTTTGTTCTGGCATTGAGGGTAAAAGACTATTTGTAGTGTTCTCAGGTTGCGAAATCACCAACGCCGAATAAACACTACCAATTGATTGGCCAGCCTGCCGACCTATTGAAATAGCAGTTTGCACGGATGCAGTATCTCCTCGAACAACCGTGTAACAAAGAGCACCACCAACAAACCCCCAGCCAGCGAGTTCAACGTCTGCGGACTTAACCATTTCATCTGTAGCAATTATCAGCGGTGATAGATTTTGCGTTTCAATAATTCCTATCGCTCTATTATCCCGTGAACCAAAAGATCCCGCAAAACTATCCAAATGAGGCATCAATTTATTTGCATCTGGTGAGATATTTGGAATGAATTCGGTATTAATGAGTTCACCAAATCGTTCCGCTTCAATTTTACCAGTATTGATCGCAGCCTCCACATCCGCAATATCACCTTCAACAGCTACGGTTAACCATCCAGATCCTATTCCATGTTTTCCAATAAGCTGCACATTTGCAACCTTTAACATTGCATCGGAAGCAGCTACGAGAGACGCCATCCCGCGAGTTTCTAGTACTGCAACTGATCTAGACATCAACCGCCCCTAACTTCGACGGAGCAAACAAATCAAGGACTTCATCTCGAGGCTGCGGCAATACGACCGTACGTTTGAGGTGCGGATAATTGGACAAACAAAGTTCAGCTCGAGCAACAGCCTCCTTAACAGCACCNACTTCTCCCTGAATCATAGAACAGACTACNCGATTATGCACAGTCAAAACATTAAAAATCGAAACACCTGCAGTCTTAACCATTTCATCATTCGTGTATACATGNGAAGCATACCCCTGAGTCTCAACGATGCCTAATGCTGCCTGATATACTTTTGAACTGCCCAAACCAACAAATGTCGTGAACAAAAGGCAACTTGGATCTGGTTGCGTTATAGATGAAGAAGTTATCGGTATTGCTAAAGATTCAACCGCTTTGTGCCCACTAGCTAATCCCGCATTCACATCACTAGTGGACCCCTCAAAAAATACAGTCGTAAAACCTCCTGTAGATTCCCACCCAAGCAATTTTATCTCCGCGGTCTTAATCGCAGCATCAGCAGCCACAATAATCCCCGCAACTCCCTCAACTTCCACTAGCCCTATAGCAGCGGGCATGTCATCTCTCCAAGCGTTGAGCAACTGCAGACGTCACTTCTCGAATTAATTGCTCTGGCTCCAAACCAGATCCAGATTCTACGAGTTTATCAAGTAAAACTCTCCGATTACACCCATAACAATCCGCACTCTGATCCCCTTTACGTTTCAATTCATGTATGGAACAATCGTGACAAGAACTAGGCTCAACAAACCCGGAACCAAATTCTTCATCGACACAACCACATGAACTTTCAGGTTGATCACACCGTCCTATTCCATCCATTTCATTCTGAGATATATGTTTTGAATCTAATTCTTGCGGAATAGCTTTTTTTGATTTGCTACCGCGGATTAAACGCAAACGTTTGTTACGGAGATAATCCCAACCGGTCGGCGTGACAATTGCCGTCTCACTAACACAAACTTCTTCTTCTTCGGAGTGGACATTAACTAAAATATCCCCCGTAACCACAGATTCTTCCACATAAAGAACAGAAGCCATGGCGTATCAGCCTACCCGAGATGATTTGCGAGCCCCTCGACCGGACGAGGGATTACGTGGACACTACGAAGTTCACCAATACGCTGTGCAGCACTAGCTCCAGCATCTACAGCTGCTTTAACCGCGGCTACATCTCCTTCAACCAAGACAGCTACAAAACCACTCCCTACGCGTTTTTGCCCAGCAAACTGAACATCAGCTGTTTTCAACATCGAGTCTAAGGCCTCAACTATACATACAAGGCCTTTTGTTTCGACCATTCCCAATGCTTTCATATCAAAATCCCCCTTATGAATTTAAGTAGAGCGAAACCACATCATCATGCGGACGTGGAATCACATGCTGAGAAACCAACTCACCTACTCTTTCACAAGCTTCAGTACCTGCACCAACTGAGGCCTGGACAGACCCTACATCACCAGAAACAAGGACGGTGATATATCCACCACCTATTTCTAAAACTTTGATAATGTCTACGTCCGCCGCCTTGCTCATAGCATCAGCCGCTTCAATAACTCCAGTAGCGCCCTTGGTCTCTATCATTCCAAGCGCACGAACACTATCCGACGCTCCCTCATTATCCCTTATCGGCGTAATTGCAGAAAGATCTGAATGAGGGCGCGGAATAACATGAACGGCGTGAACCTTACCTACGTTTGAAGCTGATGTTGAGCCAGCATCAACCGCAGATTTTACGGCTGCGACATCGCCAGAACAAAATACCGTTACAAGGCCTGAACCTACTTTATCCCAACCCAAAAGCTGGATATTCGCAGCCTTAGCCATAGCGTCACCCGCTTCAACGATTCCAACAAGACCTACCGTTTCTACCATACCTATTGCTTCAGACATCGCTTACCTCCTGATGTGTGCGAAGTCAACTGCATCTTTCAATGTATACTTTTCGGGCTTGCACTAAATTTAGAGCATTTCCCTCATCCGTATCTATATGAACTTCAAGCTTTTCTTTGTCACTAATACGACAAATCAAACCTTCCAACGAACCTCCTTGATCACTATCTACGACCAAACGCATACGATCACCGGCGTGAACTCCGTAATATTCTGCCTCTTTTGAGTTCATATGGACATGACGTGCTGCACGTAAAACTCCGTGATCTAATTCCAATCCACCATTCGGTCCGACAAGGTAGCATCCGGGGGTATTTTCGACATTACCGCTCAAACGAACCGGAGCATCGATACCTAAAAATCGAGCATCTGTAAAGGCAAGCTCGACCTGGTTATATTCCCTCAATGGACCTAAAACTCGCACGTTAGCAATCAACTTCTTCCGCGGACCCAAAACAGAAAGTGTCTCCTGTGCCGCAAACGCACCATCTTGATACAACATTTTCTGAACGGTTAAATCACTCCCCTGACCAAACAACACGTCCATCGCTGCCTGATTTAAATGTATATGTCTAGCCGAAATATTCACAACTANACGTGGAACTTTGGGCACAACGACCTGAGCANTTCGCCCTAATTGTGTTTCGGGCAGAAAATCATAAACAGTTTTNCGGACAATTTCTTCNATCGCAGNACGATCCAAGTCTTCCTTGAGCTCATATGTCGATAAATTCAATCTGCCAACTCCATCTTTTTACCCATCGATTGNAACTCATCTATGATTCCTACAATGACCGCGTCTGTAGGTACTTCACGCATGTCTGGAGCAATCCGTGAAGAAGATCCCTGTACGACTACGACCAACTGACCTTCCCCTGCCTGAACTGCATCCACACACACCATTTCACGTCCAGTCCGCACNAAGCCGTGATCTCTNACAGAAACAACTTCAACTACCAGGAGTTTCTTTCCATTCAAGCTATCAATTTTAGCGGTGGAAACAACCCTACCGCGTACTTGTCCGAGAATCATAATTTAACAATCAAGTTATACGAAAATAATCTACAAGAGCGCAACGACGTTGCCGCGTAAATGTCCGGGGAGAGGTAAGTCCTTCCCCCGTTGGTCCCGCAATAGAATATGTGCCAAATCCTTCTCCTCCCAATCCTACGCCAGCAAAAGAAGGCCCATTTTTCACGAAAATAGTCGTATCCGCNGCACANGCCATACGNTGCATATTATCAATGTTCCGNGAGTGAATAATTGCGGTATGTTTGTATCCATGTTCAGANATAATGGCAAGGCGAATAGCCTCATCAACATCAGAAACNCNTACTATAGGTAAAAAAGGCATCATCTGTTCTTCTTGAACAAATACGTGGTCCGAATCCGTTTCACCAATCAGCATACGGAGCGACTCACTAACTTTCAATCCAATACATTCAGCCAATACCCAGGCACTTTTCCCGACCAAGTCGCGATTTACAACAAGCTCACCATCNGGACCTGGTTTAAAAGCTTCTTCGGTCAATTTCTTGATCTGTTCACCATTTAGTTCTCTTGCACCGTATTCGATCATATCGCGTTTTAGTTCGTCTGCAACTGAGTCCACGACAAATACCTGCTTTTCACCTATACACAGTATGTTGTTGTCAAAGGATCCACCGTCAATAATATCTTTGGCTGCCTTATTAATATCAGCGGTTTCATCAACAACAGCTGGCGGATTTCCTGGGCCGGCGACAATAGCTTTTTTCGGACTAGCTAAAGCCGCTTTAGCTACTCCCGGACCCCCTGTAACAAGTAGGATACGTACACCTTTATGCGTAAATAATTCATTAACAGTCTCTAAAGTAGGTTCAGCTATCGTCGAAATAAGATTCGCAGGGCCACCTTCACCTTGGATAACTTTATTGAGCAAACGGACAGCGTAAGTTGAAACATTTTTAGCGCTCGGATGCGCATTAAANACAACGGAGTTACCAGCAGAAATGATGCAGATTGCATTATTTATCATCGTCGGCACCGGATGAGTTGAGGGGGTAATAGCACCNACTACGCCATATGGAGCCATTTCAACTACAGTTAGTCCATGATCACCCGTCCAAGAGTTGGCTTCTAAATCCTCAATACCTGGCGTCGCGTCAGCGGCAACGCGATGCTTCTGAATTTTATCCTCTAAACGGCCCATTCCCGTTTCATCAAGTGTACGTCGAGAAAAGTCTTCAGCATAATCTCGCGAGAGCTTTCGAATGGCTTCTATAATCTTTCCGCGTTGCTCTAAAGTCATAGCAACCAAAGCTTTCTGTGCTCGAATCGCCGCAGCAACGGAAGAGTCTACACTTGAGAAAATACCATTGTCATCTGAAGCAAGCTCCTTGCCGCCTCCACCGGAGGATACAACACGGCCCACAACCTCTTCTACGATTTTGCGTATTTGATCTTCGCTCGCTTTTTGCACCAGAGCTTCACCTCAGTAAAGTTATTGNTACTCAATACGAATTTTACAAGCTAATNTTGCCCCTTCAACTCGTCAAGATATATACTCCTTGACATACCCCTTCGCGCCTATAATATTCTGCTGTGAATCTATAAATAAAAATTGGAGTCGTATATGCGTATTGTACGGTTTTTAGACGCAGAAGGGCAAGAGCACTATGGAATGGATGACGATTCAAAGGTGGGTGACTCCGTCTCTACCCTGCAAGGAGATATCTTTTCCGGTTTAGAACTAACTGGAAAAAGTGCCACTTTGGCCAAACTACTAACTCCAATTATCCCATGCAATATCTACTGTATCGGGCTAAATTACTCAGAACATGCTGCAGAATCGGGTATGGAAGAACCCGAAAGGCCGATTGTCTTTGCGAAACCGACTAGTAGCTTATGCCATCCAAACGATCCAATTCGTCTACCTGCTTGTCAAATTGATGAAGAAGTGGATTACGAATGCGAATTAGCTGCAATCATAGGACGTGAAGCCCGCGACGTGAGCGTCAAAAACGCCCTGGACTATGTCTTAGGCTATGCATGCGCCAACGACGTCTCAGCTCGTAAATGGCAACTAAATGCGGGAGGAGGTCAATGGATCCGAGGTAAAGGTTTCGATACATTTTGTCCTTTAGGGCCCTCTCTTGTAACAAACGATGAAATACCCGACCCACAGGGACTTTCAATCAAAACGCATTTAAACGGTCGAACAATGCAAGACCATACCACAGGTGACATGATCTTCTCCGTTGCTGAGATAATAAGTTTCCTTAGCCAAGATACCACTTTACTTCCTGGCACAGCGATTCTCACAGGTACTCCTCAAGGAGTGGGATTCGCAAGAAAACCGCCCGTTTGGCTTCGTCCTGGGGATGAGATAACGATTGAAATAGAAAACGTAGGAAGTCTGACGAATCCAGTAATAGCCCCAAATTGAAATAATAACTCAGTCCGTTTTGGAAGCCGCATCTATGTGGACAGAGTCAACTTTTCCTATTATCGTTGCATCTACCGGAATGGCTGGAGAACTAAAATTAGCTGCTTCTCGGGCTACCTCAACGACAACATGCTCCCCTTCTTGACGAGCCTCCCATGTAGCACACACCTCCGCGTTTCCCACATACGCCATATCCTCATCCAAATCCAAAACAAGATGCAAAATCTGACCTTTGTAGGAATCGATACTTCGAGACAGCACTACCGTTCCAATAACCTCACCGAGTTTCATGATTCATTCTCAATCAATAATTCCAACAATCACACTCCTAGCTGGCGGATTTTTCCAACCCGTAATCTGTGATCCGGCAATCCCCGACTCAGATACTAAGACGCTTGATCCAATACCAGCACCTAAACTATCTAAAGCAAGTTGCGAAGCTCCGCCACTAACAGGCTTTACAACCATAATTTTTCTTCGGACCAATACATCATGTTTTGAGTTGGTAACGACCTGGCCTATTACTCGGCACCGTTTCATGCTAAAAACCCATCATTCATATCGCGGCCAAACGCATTTAGGTTTTCCACAATTCCCACAATGAGTGCGTCTACAGGAACTTTCTCCATGCCTGGCGCAATTCTAGCAGATGACCCTTGAACTACCACCACCACCTCCCCTTCGCCGGCCTGTACCGCATCTATACATACCATGTGTAAATTGGTGGGACTAAGCCCCTCGGGAGTAACAGAAAGGATCTCGACTACCAACATTTTCTTACCTTCCAAATTCTCCACTTTGGCGGAAGCAACCACATGACCTTTAACGCGACCAACAATCATCTCAGGACCTCGTCTAGTAACCTAAGCTTAGACAATCCTTCATCAACATCTCCTTTATTATAACCGAGTAATTCAACTAGTCGTTCAATTACCTGATTCATCAGGATATCAGGACAGGAAGCTCCAGAGGTAATAACAACACTCAACGGCATAGAGTCAGGTAACCAAGATTTTTCCACCACCACCTCTTTACAATCTACATCGAAATGTTTGATTTCATCACGTGAAACAATCTCATCACTATTGGAAATCAAGTAACTAGGCATGAAATCTGCGCAAATCTCTACTAAATGCGAAGTGTTAGAACTATTGTATCCGCCAACAATCAATGCTAAATCAGCCTTAGCCTGCAAAACAGCCTGAGTAGCATTTTGGTTTTGGTTCGTAGCATAACATAATGTGTCGTTCGTATCAGCACACCGGTAATCAAGTTCATCGTTACCATATCGGATACGCATAGCATCACGTAGAATCTCTGTAACCTTCTGAGTTTCAGCAGCTAACATCGTTGTCTGATTAACAACAGCTACTCTTTGAAGGTCAAGTTTCGGATCAAATCCGTCAGAAAATTTACCATCGAAAACCTCATANAATTCCCGATTACTAATCTCTCCTCTGATATACCTTGCAAGCTGATGCGCTTCGTTACAATCGTAAACGACCAAAGTCTTAGCATNATTTTTGGTATGCGAATTTGTTGCCTGCGTTTCCTCGTGAAAAAATTTACCATGAATTATAATTGTGTAGCCGTCCCGCCCTAAGTCCTCTCCACGTTTCCAAACCTTTGAAACAAAGGGGCAAGTAGTATCATAATTATCACGATATGATTTGTCTTCAGTATCAATCCCGCTAATTTTCAGAGAGGCTTCTATTTCTTTCGTGGTCCCGAATGCGGGTATCATTACAACGTCTTCTGACGACAAATTATCTTCGTTGACTCTTCTTTGCCCATTTTCATCGTAGATAAACTCNATACCTCGTTCTTCAAGTTCACGGTTAACAAGCGGATTATGAATTATCTCACTAACAAGAAAAGTACGTTTATCTTTTCGCTTATCCACCGCCGAGAATGCCATGTGTATCGCTCGTTCAACACCAAAACAGAAGCCAAAATGCCTTGGAATCAACAATGAGAGATCACCCACTTGCAAGACNGTCGGCGCTAGCGTACGCTTACCATATTGTGAGCGGAACTCTTTTATTTGCTGGATTATAGGCCCTGCGTAGTGATTCGGAACTCTGTCAAACTGCTTATAGGCCATTTTCTGACTCCTAACTGCTATGCAATTTAGAGACATTACACGGGCTGTCAACAAATTTGTATCAAAGGAGATAAAGTAATGTTAATCGGTTATGTAAGCGACGAACGCTATTTAGCACTGAGTGATGTGCTTTTCGAATTTACCAATGAACACGTAACGGTTCAATCAAGCTCTTCCGCGAGCGGTAAAGTATACGCAGAACTCGAGGCAGGTACATATACGGCAACATTCCAACTTGAGGGATTTGGCCCGAAACGTGTTCGGATAAATGCTCAACCTGGCAAGCCGTACCATTTCAGATTATTATCAAACCAACTATTAGGATATGCATGGCCCAAAGTGGTCAAATCGGGCGAGCTATCTGAATTTCGTGTACATGCGTTAGAAGCATATAAAATAGATCTNTGGCGTTACGGATATAAAAAGGAACACATACGATCTTTAGGCTGGTACGATGAACACGGCCCAAGAGCAACTATGCAGATTACTCCGGACGGCGATTATACTCAAACTGGGGTAATGTGGAATAAATTCGGATATTCTAGCCCACATCATAAGCAGTTTGTAGAAGCACCCGANCNCTCCGGACTTTACTATTTCCATGCTAAGGNAGAGTCAGGAGCTTTCTTTTCCTTCCCTTGGATCGTTGCTCCTACTAAACCAACTTGTGATATTGCAGTACTTGCATCTGACATAAACTGGAATGCTTACAATAGTTTCGGTGGACGGTCGAATTATATTCATCCAGATAAATTTCCCCCAACNCCCACCATCAACGCTCGACTCGAACTAAAACGTTATACNGATCCGGATCACATAAACTACGACTGTGAAGACTATGCTCCACTCTCATTCGATAGGCCTGAACCAATAAATCATATTCCTGAAAACATCGAAATTACCGACCCAATTNCTGGCCGCGCAGCTTGCCACGTTGCCCCAGCAGAGTGGCGATTTTTAGGCTGGTTGGAACGAGAAAAGTTNGATCATGATCTGTATTCAGAAACCCAATTTCATAGAAACGCATTTAATTTAGATGCGTATAAAGTCCTCATCATAACAACNCACCCTGAATATTGGACGCAAAANATGTATCANACACTTAAAAAATGGGTATATGAAGGGGGAGGCAAACTCATGTATTTGGGAGGCAATGGACTCAACTGCGAAGTCGAGATACTTGAAAACAATACCATGAAAGTTAAAAATGGGGACGCTCGCAAGATGGAGAAAGGCAAGAAAGAAAGTCGGTTTCATCTCTACAACGAATCAGAAGCGAATCTTCTCGGCATTGTCTTCAGTAACGAAGGTATAATGACAGCGGCTCCATATGAGGTGGTGAACTCTAACCATTGGATTTTTTCGGGCACGGGCCTAAAAAAAGGAGACCTGTTTGGANAAGAAAGTCTGCACGANAGAATACCGGGTGGTGCTTCGGGCCATGAGACCGATAAGACTTCTTCCTCATCACCAGAAAACGTAGAAATCGTCGCTCGTGGTACAAATCCTGATGGAGGCGGGGCTGAAATGGTATATTACAATACACCAAGTGGTGGAGAAGTTTTCTCTGTTGGATCCATAACTTATCCTGCATCGATTCTAATCGACGAAAAAATATCTCAGATTACCGGTAACGTGATACGACGATTTACTAAGTCACTATAATTCAGACACATGTAGCCAAAGGGGCCGGTTGTATCTATATTTATGGCCTACTGAAAAACCAGAGGAACGACAGTTAAAATGTCAACAGAACCAAGTACAGATTTAGATACCTTTGAAAATCCGTACCCAAGTCGCGATTATTTAATCGAGATGGATTGTCCTGAATTCACTACAGTCTGTCCAAAAACAGGACAGCCTGACTTTGGCAAGATTAAAATCAGTTATGTTCCCGACCAGAAATGTATAGAACTAAAATCGTTAAAACTTTATCTATGGTCTTTTCGGAATCGAGGAATTTTTCACGAGGCTGTTACCAACTTTATACTAGAAGACCTCGTAGCAATTTGTGAACCAAGACGAATGACCGTGGTCGGTGATTACAACGTACGTGGAGGAATTTCTACTATTGTTTCGGTTGAATACGACCAAACCAATGTTAGATCGAAATAGAATATAATCGGGAGATCCCAATGGAAGAAACAAAAGAAAACACGACAGAGAAAAATAATGAAAACACAAAGAGTAAATCTGATGAAAAAGATGAAACTCGGCAGGGAAAAACTTGGTATCCCTATATAACCAAATCGCAATTTGACAAATTTCTTGCTCGTTTAGACAGTAAGATCCCGGAGCAGATTGATAGAGATTATGTGCGCGCGATAATCCGCACACCATCAATGATATATAGGTTTCTACGCGGTGTTGAAGCTATGAAATTAATNGACAAAGATCAGCACCCTACACCGTTGCTAAGTCGTGTCGTTGATAAACAAACACGATCTCATGCTTTAGCTGAAGTACAAAGAGACCTCTACAAGGACTTGCTAACAAAACAAGAAGAAAATGGTGAAATGAACGACGAAGAAATCGTCGAATATTTCAGGGATCGAACAGGTATGGGACGCGACTCAGCTAACAAGATNAAAATGTTTTATAAATACCTCAACAACGAGGCTGACTTCAGTGCCCCAAAAACGAAGCCGGAGAATACAAAAGAAAAAGAAACCGTAGGCAGGCCACAAAAAAAGGAAAGTAAAACAGTAAAGGAAGAGGCNACAACACCGAATCGAACTGCCTCAAGAGGAAAACAATTAGACCGGAACAATAGAGAGAATAGAGACCAACAGCGAACGAATGACCCTCCTCAACAACATGCTTCATCTAGCAACTACCGTGATAGGCCACCACGCCCATTAAATGACCAACAAAAGGCTTATTTGGATACGGTTCGATCGGTTGTAAATATAAACGTGGATGGAGATTGGGACGAAGACATGATGCGTGTAGCATTTGACCGTCTAGAAAGATTACTCGACCGAATCCGACGNATGTAAATTACACGGAAGAGTGTGACAAAATGCTGAATAAAAATCGATTCACTCAAAATGCCTTCGGTTTGTGTACGGCAATCGGCGTAGCACTTTTTACACTCACTAAGGAACCAGTNTGGATTGGAATAGCAGTCGCTATTGGNGCCGGATTGCAAAATCGNAATAAAAAAAAATCCANTGCCGATAAAGAAGAATAACACAATGTCAAACAGTCAAAACAATAAATGGCACAAATATGTCTTCCTTTCTATGCCTCTAACTACGCTTGTGGGCGTAATAGTCTTTTTACTAACAAAAGATTGGATTTGGCTAGGCGGAGGTTTAGCTATCGGCGCGGTGTTACAAAATTATTTTGAAAAGAAGAGGGGATAGCTAAGGCGTTGTTTGAACAATTCACTACAAGATAGTTAAGTAGCACTCCATAGATTTTGTTTCTCAACTTAACCCCTCTCTAAGTTAAAGATAAACCCCAATTGCATGTAAATAATTAGTAAGATAATGGTGAGTGTCTACCGATCACCCCAAAATTCTGCTCTTCATAACGGATCAACACCGGCACGATTTGATAAGTTGTGCCAGCGACAGAGAAGTGCTGCATGATTCGGATTCCGCTCCAAAAGATGCCGTTGGAGATAGGACCACTCGCATTTCCCGAAGGCAACTGTATGTTTACCTATGGTCGAAATTTCAAGACTAGCGACGAGAAGGAGTAGAAGATTCAAAAGGTGTTTTTTACATGCGAAATTCCCCTACGTGCACAAACCGTTTAACCTGAGCGAGGTGAACGTTGACTATGGATCAGCGTTTCATGGCGCGGAAGGCAAAGAACCATTTCCAAATATAAATAGCTTATTCTTCGAAACAGGCCATGGAGGAAAACTTATCAATACGTTGACTCACAAGCACTGTGGGATCTAAATCTTTTAATTCAGCTATAGCTTCAACTATACAACGTTTTAGACTTTCGACTGCTTCGTCCCAATTTTGATGAGCACCTCCGAACGGTTCGGGTACGATTCGATCAATAATTCCCTGATCTTTCAAGTCCTCTGCCGTGAGTTTTAATGCATTAGCAGCTTCTTCTTTACGATCCCGTTTTTTAAATAGAATGGTCGAACAACTTTCAGGAACGATGACGGAATAACAGGAATGTTCCAACATAAGTATTCTATCACCAACAGTGATACCAATGGCACCACCACTAAAAGCCTGTCCGGTGATCGCTACAATGATGGGGACTTTGAAATGTGACATTTCATATAAATTACGAGCAATCGCTTCCGCTTGCCCCCTTTCCTCGGCTTCTATTCCTGGATACGCTCCAGATGTATCAACTAAGGTAAGAATAGGCATACAAAATTTCTCAGCCATTTTCATTAACCTTAGCGCTTTACGATAACCTTCTGGATGCGGCATACCAAAATTTCGGCGTTGACGTTCCTCTAAATTACGCCCACTCTGAATACCGATCACCATAATAGGNTCACTCTCTAATCGAGCGGGTCCTCCAACCACAGAAGCATCATCTCCATAATGGCGATCACCATGCAACTCGCAAAAATCTGTCAGCATTCTATCGATATAGTCTAAAGCATATGGTCGGTTTGGGTGCCTAGAAATTTGAACTTTTTGCCAGGAAGTTAAATTACTATAAATTTTTTGTCGTTGATCCTCGACCCGCGCCTGCAAACGTTGTACCTCACTATCCAAATCTATACCTTCGGTTCTAGCTTTTTGAGCCAACTCTTCAATTTCTCGTTCTAAATCAACGATGGGCTTTTCAAAATCTAAACTTGTACTCATGTTCATCTTTTTTCTCTCTATATATCGTGTTCCATCTTAAGAATTTGGTGCTAATGCCTCATAAGATATAGACACCATACTTTATAATTTACTCAACCATCAATTTTTTAAGCGCATTTTCAATCCGATCCATAGCATCCTCAATAACATTCATCGAAGTAGCATAGGAAAGGCGTATATGTTCCTCAGTACCAAAACCAACTCCGGGGACACAAGCCACTCGACCTTCTTCAAGTAAGTATTTACATAAATCTACTGAATCACAAATCTTAGATACACCAGTCTTTTTCCCGTAAAATTTACTAACAACAGGATAAGCATAAAATGCTCCCTTCGGCATCAAACACTCTATTCCTTCGATCATATTCAACCGATCGACCATATAGCAACGGCGCGTGTCAAATGCCTTCCTCATCTCTTCGACAGACTCTTGAGGGCCATTAAGTGCTTCCACAGCTGCTTTTTGCGAAATGGACGACGGATGGGAGACTTCCTGCATTTGAACCTTGTTCATTCCATGAATGACCTCAGCATCTGCACCAGCATATCCTATCCTCCAACCCGTCATGGCATAAGCCTTGGAGACACCATTAACTACAATTGTCAGTTTCTTAATTTCTTCTCCAAAAGAAGCAATCGAACAGTGCTCTACATCATCATATAGCAATTTCTCATAAATTTCATCACTGAGTACATATACATTATTTTCGACAGCGACTTGGGCAATATCCTCTAACTCAGCCTTCGTATAAACCGCACCACTGGGATTAGAAGGTGAACACAAAAACAGCATACGTGTTTTAGAAGTTATTGCAGCCTGAAATTCTTCCGCTGTTATTTTAAGACCATTTTCTGGTCTCGTCTTTACAATAATAGGCTCTCCCCCAACTAATCTTGGCTGTTCACTGTAAGTCACCCAATATGGAGTCGGAATTATTACCTCATCCCCTGTGTTAATCAACGCCGCAACTGCTAAAAACAACGAATGTTTCGCTCCATTGTTAACCGTGATTTGATCTATTGCATACTGGAGATTATTGTCGTCTAAAAACTTCCGGCATATCGCCTCTTTTAACTCAATAATTCCTGAACTTGGGGTTGTGTATTTCGTAAAACCGTCTTCTATGGCGCGTATAGCAGCATTTTTAATATTTGGGGGAGTATCAAAATCCGGTTCTCCAGCAGATAAGGCGATTACATCAACACCTTCTCGCTTGAGTTGAGCGGCCTTTGCAGAAATCTGCATAGTCACAGATTCCTGAACACGTTGAACATTATGCGAAAGCGGCACGTAACTCTCCTTACGTAGTGTATTCTGCGTTAATTCTTACGTAGTCATAACTTAGATCACACGTAAATATTTCTGCTCTGCATGTTCCAGACTTCAAATCAATTACGATTGGTATTTCGTTTCCACCCATTGCTTTAACCAAGGACGGATGATCAAATGACTGACCAGATCCTGAAGAAAATATCAATGTTCCACACAGTTCAACAGTAACTCGCTGTGGATCCATCCCAACGCCGGAATAACCCATCGCACACAAGATGCGACCCCAATTGGGATCACGACCAAACACGGCAGTTTTTACCAAATTTGAATTAGCTACACTAAGTCCCACAGTACGCGCATCCTTCTCAGAAGATGCGCCCACAACTTCTATAGAAACTAACTTAGTTGCCCCTTCTCCGTCACGAGCAATTTTTTGAGCCAAATCCCGACAGACCGTTTCAAATGCTATCGATAATTCGTCAAAAGCTGGCGATCCAGCAGTTATTTGCGTTCCGTTTGATAATCCGTTAGCCAACGCGATAACCGTATCGTTAGTGCTCATATCTCCATCGACCGTTATACAGTTAAACGATCGCTGAACTGCTAAGGACAATACCATTTGAAGTACATCATTAGATACATTCGCATCAGTTGTAACTAAACCCAACATCGTAGCCATGTTAGGCGCTATCATCCCAGATCCCTTAGCCATCCCCCCAACAAAACACTGCATACCGTCAATTTCCACTTCTACAGCACATACCTTAGGCACAATATCTGTCGTCATAATAGCTAAAGAGGCATCGTTACCGCCGTCCTGTCGTAATGATTTATACGCTATAGAAATTCCTCGTTCAATAGCATCCATGGGCAATTGAACACCAATCACTCCGGTGGAACAGACAAGCACCTCATCAGTATCCACACATAGAAAATCTGCAACCTGAGAACACATCTTACGAGCATTGAGAAGCCCATTCTCTCCCGTACACGCATTCGCATTTCCTGAATTGAAAACCACCGCCCGAGTTGGTTTATCTGTTGATAGGTGATCGCGACAAATAGTCAATGGCGCCGCTTGCACCACATTTTTCGTATATACTGCAGCAGCATTTGCAGGAGACTCTGAAACAACTAACGCTACATCTAAGTTGTCTCCACTCGGTTTAATTCCACCTCTGGCACCGGAAGCAAGGAAACCCCGAGGCTCCGTAACAGATCCATTATGAATAATTTCCATGTCAGTAACCCAACAAATCGAAATGATAATCAAAAAATAAGTCTTCAAGCATTCTCTATAGAATCTTTCATCAATTTGTAATGCAAACTATCAGCAAGAGCTAACCAACTGGCATCAATTACATTTTCAGACACCCCTACCGTCCCCCAATTATCCTCACCATCCGACGATTCTATGAGTACACGAACCTTAGCTGCAGTTCCGTCACTACTAGACAAAACACGCACTTTATAATC